>JBKPDL010000010.1:0-41548 GCA_046727855.1 Acidobacteriota bacterium | reverse complement strand
GATCAAGGGCGCCAAGGATGTTTATTACCCTGGCGCCCCGCACGGCATCACGGCCACGCACCAGGATCAGGTCAACGCCGAACTGCTGGCCTTCATCAAGGCGTGACGCACGCAACCTGCGCGCCTCTTGCACCGCGACGTGGGCATCGGGCTCGACTATGGCGGGTTTGGCATCGATCTAATCCCGCCAGCGGAACTTACCGAAATTCTCGGCGCATTTCCGCGTCTTCAGATGAAGGTGGGACGACCAGCAACGTCCTGAGCGAGCCCGCTTCGACTGTCTTTCTCCCATTTCCAACTGCGAAAAGGAACTGTCATGGACGCGCTGGCCGACAAGGTGATCATTGTCATTAATCGGAAAATATGATTTTGCTGCCAACGGTCAGAGCACAGGTGGTTGATTACGCACGAACATATCTCACTGCCTGTTGATTTTAAGAGCGGGCGTGCGGTCATGGACGCTGTGCCCTAACCTAACTTTATTCGGTTCCTGAAGGGCTGAGGTGTCGTCGATGAAGGCCGAAGATCAGCGAGCGCGGGCGCAAGCTGTTCCCGACAGGATCGGACCGGACGGTGCGCGTTTGTGACAAACGAGTCTGGCGAGAGGATTGACTCCGCAGCGAGAGTCATTGAGGCATCTCCGCAGCGCATTTATCAGGCGTTCGTGGATACCAAGCAGGTCGTGTCGTGGCTTCCACCAAAAGGCATGAAGGCCCGCATCGAGGCGTACGATCCTCGGAAAGGCGGGACGTATCGAATGGTGCTGGCGTACGAACAACAAGAGCATCCCGCGCCTGGCAAAACGTCGGAGCACGAGGATATCGTTCGTGGACGATTCTTGGAGCTGATTCCCAACGAGCGGATCGTCGAGTCAGTCGAATTCGAGTCAGAAGATCCCGCGTTCGCCGGTGAGATGAAGATGACGTGGACCCTGACCGCTGTTCCGGGAGGGACAGAGGTCTCCATCCGCTGTGAGAACGTGCCGGAAGGAATCCGACCCGAGGATCACGAAGCGGGCTTCAGGTCGACCCTCGAGAACCTCGCTGCGTTCATCGAAGGACGGTGAATCGCGGTTCACGCCCGCGTCGAGAGTGCCCAGAGTTGTACTAGGAGCCCGCCAAGCGGTCTCGAGGTGGGCATCGGTGACGTGAATCGGCGCCCGGTGCCGTCCTGTCCTGGAAGTGTCTTTGCGACGCTGACGGGATTGCACCGCTGATCGCAGTCAGTTTAGCCTGCCTGACGGCAGCTGACGGTTAGCGTTGGGCAGTGCCATGCACCAGAACCGAGGCCACGCGCAACAACATCGAAGTCAAGCTCACGCTCAATGACCACGGGTGAGCAGCCAGCCCATCACCAGCCCAAGTGCCGGAGCGCCGAACCAGTCACAACAAGGAGTTTGAAATGAACCGGAAGCGCCAACTCATGCGAAGGGCGTTCTGCGTTCTGCATGCCCGAAGGCTTGACCGGCCGCATTGGCGGCCAGCTCATGTCGCTCGACCGCGAGCTGTCCGCCTGAGTCGTAGGGCTACTGGAACTACGACCGTCTGATTGGGTGCTGGAGATCGGCCCTGGACCAGTCCGCGATGACGTTGTCGTATCCGATGGTCCGCCAATCGTCTTATGGATAGGAGGCACATCCTTTCAAGGAGGAACATTCAGATGTCACCGAAAACCAAGCCCAAGCCGATCCCGGATGCGTACCGTCGCGTCACGCCGTGTCTGATTGTTCGAGGCGGCGTCCAGGCGCTCGAATTCTATGGCAGGGTGTTCGACGCGACCGAGCGCATGCGCTTCCCCGGTCCCGACGGGACGATCGCACACGCTGAGATCCAGATCGGGGATTCGGTCGTGATGGTCGAGGATGAATCTCCAGAAAGAGGGACCAAGGCGCCGCCGACCGCCGGGGCTGACGGCTCTCCGTCCTTCCTCTTCATCTACGTCGAGGACGTAGACGACGTCGTCGCGCGCGCCGTGAAGCTCGGCGCGACGCTCAAGCGTCCACCCGAGAACCAGTTTTACGGCGACCGGGACGGTTACATCGTGGACCCGTTCGGGCACGGGTGGACAATCGCGACGCACGCGGAGGACGTGGAGCCCGAGGAGATGGGCCGACGCATGGCCGAGTTGCAGAAACAGGCCTAGCTCATAGCTACCCTGACCGACCGAGGTCGGCAACGGCGACCCCAACGAGAAAGGCCGCGCTATGGCAAACATTACGAATGAGCACCAGGCACTGGTGAAACGGATCCTCGAAGGAGACGGCAGAGCGCCGCACGCGCAACGCCGTGCCGCGTTCGACAATTCCGGATTGACGGGTCCGCTTCGCACGCTTACTGAAAAGATGACCAAGCACGCTTACAAAGTCACCGATGAGGACATCGCCGCGGCGAGGTCGTCCGGTCTCACCGAAGACCAGATCTTCGAGCTCGCCGTGTGCGCCGCCGTCGGCCAGGCCACGCGGCAGTACGAAACGGCACTTGCGGCTTTGGACGCCGCCACGGGAGGGAACCCTCATGCGTCTCGCCATTCTCGATAGCGGCCACAGTCTCAGGAAGAAGGCCTTGTTTGCGACCATCCGCGTGGCGTCGCGCCTTCCCGTACCCGATGCCATCAAGACGAACCGCTACCGCCCCGATTTCTACGGCTCGCCCATGGGAGTGCTCACCCAAGAGGCGATGCGTGGGCCATCTGCATGGTCGGTGGGTGACCGCGAGCTGATGGGAGCTTGCGTCTCCCAGATAAACGAGTGCCACGTCTGCACGAAGACGCACGCCGGCGTCGCAGCACTGGCGTACCGGGACGATGCGAAGGTCTCGGCAGTTCTCGCAGATCTCGAGACCGCACCCATCGAGGGGCCGTTGCGAGCGACCATTCGGATGTTGCGCAAACTGACGCGGGAGCACGCGGTGGAAGCCGACGACATGCGCGCAGTCCTGGCAGCGGGGGTCTCGCGCGAGCAGATCGAAGACGCCCTCGCGGTTGGCTTTGTCTTCAACACGGTCGATCGGATCTCCCGCACCTTCGCGTGGGTCGTGTCAGGTCCCAGGGCCTTCGAAGCGGGCTCCAGATTCCTATTCGCGCGCGGCTATTTCTGACCATGGCTCGCTCGATGCTGTCGCCTCAGGAACGGTCGGTCGGTTTTGCGCACGCGCAGGGCCATTTTCCGGTCGTTGGTGCGAGCGATTCGTAGGCCGCCGGCCAGTTGATGCAGGAGGTGGCAGGTGAAATACGTCCTACTCTTCGTCGACACGGAGCAGTTCAACAATGATTTGCGCGCCATGGGTCCCGCTGAGCGTGACCGGGCGTACGAACGGGTCCACCAGTGGTTCGCCGACAACGCCCGCGTGATTCGGGGTGGAAGGAAGCTTCAGTCGCCGGACACCGCGACGACGGTACGGCTGGACAGCCGTGAACCGCTCATTACAGACGGGCCGTTCGTGGAAGGTAAAGAGGTGGTCAGCGGCTACGCCGAGATCGAGGTCGCCGATCTGGACGAAGCGCTGCGGATCGTCAAGACTTGGCCGGGCTGCCCCGTGGTCGAGATTCGTCCCGTGGAGTCATGAGACCTGTACCCGACGTGGCGTATGGCGAGCTGGCTCGCGTGGTACGAGAGCACGCGGGCTCGCTGGCCGGCTCGCTGGTGCACCTGATCGGCGACTTCGCCACAGCGGAGGATCTCGTCCAGGACGCCGTGCTGGCCGCGCTGAAACATTGGCCGGCGGAAGGCGTCCCGGAGCGGCCCGATGCGTGGTTGTTCACCGTTGCGCGGAGGCGCGGCCTGGACATTCTGCGTCGAGAGGGCAACTACCGCGCCAAGCTTGCGCAATTGCAGTGGCCCGTCCAACCCGACCCTGACGACAGGCTGCGGCTGATCTTCATCTGCTGCCATCCGGCGCTCCCTCGACCGGCACAGGTCGCGCTCACGCTTCGCGTCGTCTGCGGATTCACGACAGCGCAGATCGCCCGAGCGTTCCTCGTGCGCGACAGCACCGTCGCCCAGCGGATCACCCGCGCCAAACAAAAGATCACCGACGCCGGCATTCCGTTTCGGATCCCGACAGACGACGAGCTCAACGCGCGCCTGACAGAAGTTCTCCAGGTGATCTACCTGCTGTTGAACGAGGGCTACCTCTCCACCAGCGATCAGGCGCAGTCGCGCTACCTGGTCGACGACGCCGAGTGGCTTGCGACGCTGCTCCACGAGCAGATGCCCGGCGAGCCGGAGATCGCCGGTCTACTCGCCTTGATCCGGCTGCAGCGCGCCCGCGCCGCCGCCCGCTTCGACCTCAACGGCGGGTTGGTGCTTCTCCGGGAGCAGGATCGATCCCAGTGGGACCGAGAAGCGATCACGAACGCAACCCAGCTCCTGGCCCGCGCAGCCAGACAAGGCCGTCCCGGCCCGTACCAGCTCCAGGCCGCGATCGTTGCCTGCCACGCCGAAGCCAAGCGCTGGGAAGAAACGGATTGGGAGCAGATCGTGCTGCTCTACGACATGCTGCTGCACCTGGCGCCATCGCCGGTGACCCGACTCCACCGCGCGATCGCCCTTCGATACACGTCCGGCCCGCGTGCCGCGATGTCCGAGGTGGATGCGCTCGCAGGTGCGTTGGACGACTACCACCTCTTTCACGCGACCCGCGCAGACCTGCTGCGCCAATTGGGCGACCCGGACGAGGCGCGCACAGCCGACCGCCGTGCCTTGGCGCTGACCACGAACCCCGCCGAGCGAGCCGTATTACAACAGCGGATTGAGAGTCCATTCCAACTATCGGGCCAGCACGGGCCGAACTGACGGCGATGCGTGGCAGCTTCGAGACCAAACGTGACTGGGTCGTCTCCTGACGATGTTCGCCTGCATCGCTGAGGCCTAGGGAGAATCCGTGCCTGGAAGATTGCGGATCACGTTGTACCTCATTGCCGCCTACCTGGCAGTGTTCGGCATCCTGTTCGCGTTTGCACCTCGCGTTGCTGAGCGAATCACTGCAACCACGCATGATCCCACGCTCAGTCTTCTGTACGGTCAGTACACGTTGACGTTTGCAGTCGTGGCATTCCTGGCTGCGAGAGAGAACGAAGCCGCTGGCAAACTGTCGCTGGTGATTCTGATGCTCACGGCTGGTCATATGGCAGTGTTTGGCTACCTGCTCCTGACTGGGGCGCAGGCCTTTTCTCAAGCCGGTGCGCCTTTGATCGTCAATTTCGTCTTAACAGTGATGTTGTTTCTTTTCAGAAGAACGAGTGAGTACGCGCCTTAATGATAAATGCCCGTGGCCGTCAGCATTGGGGCGAAGCTGGCGAGACCAACCATAGCAAGCCTGAGTCCGCCTGGGCGCAGCGCCTGGTAGGCATGCCACGCGGCGAAAACGTAGAACAGCACGGCGAGTGCGCCGAGGAGTCAGCTGGCGTACAGCCTTGACGCCGCGATACTCGCGCGGATTTCGATAAGCGTCCTTTCATCGAAATCAACCAAGGGCGTGATCAGGACATCCCCGACGACAAGGCAGAGGCTACCGACTACGCCGGCGATGCCGCTCGCACGAATGAGACGCGAGAAAGTCATCGGCCGGTCTTCCCCCTGGTCAGACGGCGACCGCGATGACGAGCAGTGCGAGACTGATGCCGGCAAGCACCGCTCTGAGCACATGCGAGTACTCCCACCGGTTCCGAATGCGTTTCCAGTCATCCGCTCCTGAGCCGTCGGGGGCGTCGCGCCGCATCTGATCGAAGCCAATGAAGCCACCACTGAACCCTGCGAGTTTTTCACCTTTCAACCAAAACTTGTTTAGCGGGTGAGTGAAGATCCAATACGCCGCATGCATTGAAAGCAGTCCGACCAACGCGGCCAGCGTCAAGGCAAACGAGGGAGTCTGAGACGGCGTGAGAAGCAGGAGAATTAACGTGGCAGCGATATCGCCTGCTTCCCCAACGCCACCACCAAGCGTGAAACCCGGATAGTAGATCGGTTGCACCGCCAGGTACGTCTGTTTGTCCAGCCGCATCTTGCCGGGAAGCTCGAGCGCGTGAGCCAACGCCAGGGCGAATGCCACTGAGACGAGGATCACTGTGATCACTTGCAGAACGAGGAACATACGGCACTCCCAGACTGCTGCCGGTTGCGTCTGACGATGCTTACAGCGTATATATACGGTGTATATGAAGTCAAGACTGCCCGTTCAAGCTCGTCGGATTCCGCGTACCGTGCGTCGCAGGGCCCGAAAACGCTCGTCTTCGCGCGACACCCTGAGCCGAACCCGTGTGCTCAAAGAGGCCCTGGCGTTACTGGATCGCGATGGTGCTGACCGCTTCAGCATTCGTCGACTCGCCGAGCATCTCGGCGTCACTCCGATGGCCGTGTACAACCATGTGACGAGCAAGAGCGATCTATTGCAGGGAATCGCCAATGCCGTTATCGAGGAGGTCGAATACCCGTCGACCGCCGGTGACTGGCGGAAGGTCGTCCGTTCGTGTTTTCGCGCCCTGCGCCGCGCATGCCTGGCGCATCCAGGCGCCATCCCGCTGATCGAATCGGCGGACGCGCTTCCGCCGGCCGTGTTTCAGCCGATGGAAATCACGCTGACCGCCCTGCAAAGGGCGGGATTCACTCCCGACGACGCGCTTCGGGCGCACTTTCTCTTGACGACATTCACATTGGGCCACGTGTCTTATCAGATCAAGGGCTGGGGGCGCGGGGTCGACGCGGCGACCGCAATGAAAGAAGGGCGGATTGCTGCTGCCACCTTTCCGGCGATTGCGCATACGGCGTCGCTGAGAAAATGGGACTTCGACAAGTCGTTCGAGTTCGGCCTCTCGATCATTCTCGCCGGCCTCGCGGCGTCCGCACGCACATGACTGTCAGGAACTACTGAATCAGATCATCGCGCTGAAGTATCAGTGCGACGCGGTGACATAGATGGGTGGGCCCGCGGAGCGAGGCGACGTGCGGTCGCGGTGAAAGCTGATTGCCGCGGCGATCGCAAGCACCGTCCACGAGATGCCTTCGACCGTGTACACGATGATGCCGTTGGCCAAGGTCTGCATGACGGCTGTAGCTTGCCCAGGCTTGCTGGCCGAGATGCTCCCACGCGGTGTGTCGAGGACGACGCGGTTGAAGCCGTCCATCAGCCCGCCGGCCACCCAGGGCGGCGATCACCGGCGTACGCGTGACGGATCTGCGTGTCAGCGATCGAGACATAGTTGCGAACCTTTCCCGATATTCGAATCCTGTTATCCGAGACGCGGAGCGCGTAGGCGGGCGGTCAGCAGGGCGGCAATCTGCTCATCGTTCAGATTCAGGCGAGGGCTGGGACGCATCCTCGCCTAGGGCAAGATCGAGCCGCGCGAGGCGTTCCCGATCGAGGAAGCAGTCAATCTCGAGGATCTTGCCGAGCGCAACCGTAAACCCCATCACCACGAAGGGCCGCCCGTTGGTCATGACGACAACCCCCGCGGCGCCATTGACGAGCGCAGGAATTTTGACTGCGGCCGGCTGCGCAGAGGTGATCGCAGTACGCGCCACTTCGGCCGCTCCACGGCGAACGAACGACAGTGCACGCCGCCGTTCGCCGCCATCCGATCGCAGCACCACGTCGGGATCCAAAACTGCCACGAGCGCGTCAAAGTCGCCGCGGTGCGCCGCCGCGAAGAACGCATCGACGACTTGTCGCTGACGAGCGAGGTCGGGGTCTGGAGCCGGCATGGATGCCCCGTGCACGCGTCGCCTCGCCCGGCTGGCGAGCTGTCGCGCCGCGGTTGCAGAGCGGCCCACCATGGGTCCGATCTCGTCGAACGGCACGTCGAACATGTCGTGCAGCACGAAGGCCAGTCGCTCGGCTGGGGGCAGCGTGTCGAGTACGATTTGCAGCGCGAGGCCGACAGATCGGCCATGAGCACCTCGTGCTCCGGGTCGAGCGCGCCGTCGCGCATGACGATCGGGTCGGGCAGATGCACGCCGGCGGAGTCCTCGGGCCGCGCCTTCCGCGCTTGCAGTGCGTTCAAACACAGCCGTGCCACGATGGTCGTGAGCCACCCGCGTAGATTTTCGATCCCATCGGCTCCCGCGCGGCTGACGCGCAACCATGCATCCTGAACGGCTTCATCGGCTTCCGCGAGGGGAGCCATGACAACTAAGGTGTCATTCTGCCATGTTGACAATAAGGGTGTCAATAACGAAACTGTACCGCGATGGGACGGAAGGCAATGGCTTCGGCGCGACACAGGAACGCGCCCAATCGACAAGCGGCTCGCGACGCTCGCGAGACGGCTAACGTGGCGGTCTTCCGGTCTTCCACTAAGGCGAGCGGGATGACCGGAACGACCGTCAATTTGACGATGGGCAGCCTGGATGAGTAATGGCTAATTCAGTGATCCGGAGGGCAGCCGGCGAGGTCCGTCCAAATCGATGCGCCCGCCTCCCTGTGCCAGCGCATGGGCCGGCTCCCACAGCCTCACATCCGATGCACAGGCTATGACACAGTCTTGCGTTGATCCGACGTTCGCGACGCACCGCGACCCTCTGGGCGCAGCCTGGCGAAACCTGGATGCACACCCGGTCGGAGTCCCTGTTGATCGGCAACCCGCGACAACAGGGACGCCAAGAGATCGCGCTCGCGCGCGTTCAGCGCGGCGAGCAGCGCGTCCTGGTGTTCGCGCGCCACGCGGCCAACCGCCTGGAGAAGCTCCTTGGCCTGCGGAGTACCTTCGAGCCGATAGACACGACGGTCGCGCGGGTCTTCGAGTCGCCGCACAAGACCTCGCTCCTCCAGTTCGTCCACCAGCACGACGAATCGGCTCGGAAACATGCCCAACCGTTCTGCAACCTCTTGCTGGCTCGCTCCGGCCGAGGCGGCAATAAGGCGCAGCGAACCCACGTGAGCCGGCGTCAAGCCGAGAGGACCCAGCCGTTCGGCAAACTTTGCCGCTGCATGCGCTCCGACCTGCGCCAGCAGAAAGGCGGGCGATGCGCCTTCCCGACGGGGCTGGCTGTGCGGTTGAACATCCTTGGAACTCTGTTTGCGTCGCATCGTCCAAGATAGTAACATCTAAGAATCATTCATTCTATGAATGATTATCGGTCCGGAGCTATTCGGAGGCAGCATGCCAGCGCACCCCGGTCCGCCACTGTGGTTGACCGCATCCATCTATACGATGCTCTTCCTCGCCGGCCTCTACCCCGTCACCGTGTTCGGCGGTGAACCGTACTTCCCGGGACCTTGGGAGTCTCCAGAAGTGATCGCGACCTTCTTCCAGGCCCGCCCGACCGCGGTACGGACATGTGCGTTTCTTCAGTTCGGGGCGGCGGTCCCGCTCGGAATCTTCGCGGTGTCGGCCGTGAGCCGGCTGCAGTTTCTCGGCGTTCGCGCCGCCGGCGTCTTCATTGCGCTGTTCGGTGGGATCGCAACAGCTGTGATGATGATGGCCGCTTCGTCCGCTCTTTGGGTGATGGCGCAACCCGGCATCGCTGACGATCGCGCCGTGCTTCAGGCGCTCTATTGGCTCGTGCAAGGGTTTGGCGGCGCGGGGTTTTCCGTACCGTTCGGCCTCCTGGCGGCAGGCCTCACCATTCCGGCAGCGTTCATGAAGCTCGTTCCGAAATGGATCGTTGTGCTTGGACTCGCGGTCGCAATCTGCGGCGAACTGAGCTGGTTGTACTTCATGGTTCCTAGCGCGCTTCCCCTTGTTCCGCTGACGCGATTCCCTGGCTTTCTCTGGCTGATTGCGATGGGGCTCGCATTACCACGTTCAGTCGAAAAGGCAGTGCCGCATTCGGCATCTGGAGCTGAGAACGCGACGTGAAGCCTATCGATCGCGCTGCTTACACGGTCGGCGGCATATTAGTGCTGAGCGGCCTCGTTCACCTCACAGTGCTCCTGATGAGCGGCGGCTCCTGGCAAGGCCCCGTGTCGTTGCGCAAGCCGACGACGTTCGGCCTCTCCTTCGGCCTGACACTGATCAATGTCACGCTGATTGCGTCGTTCGTTTCACTCTCAGACCGAACGCGGACGTTGCTTGTTGGCGTCTTCGCCGCCGCATGTGTCCTCGAGACATTTCTGGTTTCGATGCAGGCGTGGCGGGGTGTTCCATCGCACTTCAATATGGAGACACCCTTTGACGCCGCCGTCGCGCAAACCCTCGCGGTCGGTGGATTCGCGCTGGTCGCGGTCACCGTGGCGCTGACCCTGTCCGCCTTTCGCAGTCGAACGCCGTCGCCGCCGGGTTTTCTGCACGCGATTCGAGCTGGCCTCGTCGCGCTCGTTGGCGCGCAGGTCGCCGGAGCGGTGATGATTGCCACGGGCGTACGTCTCGTCGTCGGCGGCAATCCGGGACTCGCCTACGCCAGCGGCGGATGGTTGAAGCCTGTTCACGCCGTTCTGATGCACGGCATCCTCGTGCTGCCGTTGCTCGCGTGGGCGATCTCGAAAACAGAGTGGGATGAACGCACACAGGCACGCGCGGTGCGGGCGGGCATGATCGTCTACGCGGTGGTCGTCGTCGGGGCGACGGCCGCAAGCGTGCTCGGTGCGGCTTCGCCGTGATCGGTGGAGGTTGGTGTCGATGCCTCGCACTGACGGGACGAGCGCACTGACCGCGAGTTCCCGGGTAAGACGTCAGATCGGTGCCTGCTTGGACGTGCCGACTGCGCAGCCACATAGATGGACGGCAACAAGCCGATCAAGACGATAGCATCGAGTACAAGGAACAACGGATCACGCGACTTGAAGTAAAGGGCGGTCATCACCACGACAATGAAGGACCGCGCTATGACGGTGTAGAGGTAGTACCGATAGTCTCGCGCACGAACTGGACGATAACGCCCCCAAGAACGAACATGAAAGAGTCCGAACGCGCGCGGCATGATGTCGCCATAAGCGCCATTCGAAAGGAGCAGCCGTAAGGCGAGGACGAAACGCTAACCCTTCGCGAAGGCTTCAGTATGGCGTGAGTTTCTTAACAGCCGCATCGCTGGCCGCTGTGGAACAGGGCCTCGCACGAACTCCCGATCCGTCGAATTGTCGCAAACGATCTCTGGCATCGCTCCACTCTCCTCCGTTTCGCTGCCGGCGGCGAACGACGGCCGCGTTACGACGCCGATGATGATTGCGAGCCCGCGGTGCGCAGCATCGTGGCGGTGACAATCGCGGCGGCGATCGCCAGTGCGGCACTAACGATCGCCGTGAGGATGACGGCTTCAGTGAATGCCGCGCGTGCTGTTTCGAGCAGCGCTGCACCCGTCCATTCGGACAAGCTTGCCGCCACTGCTGCGGCCGCTCCAAGCGTGTCGCGGGCGGTTTCCGCCGCCGTGGACGGAACATCTACCGGCACCCAGGAAGCCATCATGCTGCGATACACGGTCGTGACCAGGCTACCGAGGATGGCAATGCCCAGCGCACCACCGAATTCGGTGCTTGTTTCGGAGAGCGCCGCTGCCATACCGGCACGCTCGGGCGGCGCCGCCCCGACAATGAGATCGGTGGCCATCGTGAACACGGGTGACAGCCCCAGCGACAGGATGACGTAGGCGGTCACAACGACCGACGGGCCCTGCGTTCGCCCGATCTGGGTCAGGATGACAAACCCGGCTGCCGCCACTCCAAAACCGCATGCGATGACGCGCGTGGGCCGCATTCGGCGCGCCAGCACCGGGGCCAGCATCGACCCGGCGATGAATCCCAGACCTGATGGTGCCGTCCAGAGTCCCGCCCGGAGCGGGCTCATTCCGAGTACGAGCTGCAAGTACTGGGCGATGAAAAGGAATGTCCCAAACGCTACGAAGAAGCCGACGATGTTGATCGCCAGAGATGCGCTGAACGCGACGGACTTGAACAACGACAGGTCGATTAGCGGATCCGCAAGCGCTTTCTGCCTCTGCACGAACACCACGCCGATGACGACGCCGACAATCATGACGGTTATGGAAAGCCACACGTGCCCACCTTCAGCGATTCGCTTGATCCCATAAATCACCGCGAGAACCGCAACGAGGGACAACGCAGCGCTGATCGGATCCAGACGGCCAGGATTCGGATCACGGTATTCGGGGAGGAGCCGTGGGCCCACGGCCAGCAACAGCAGCATGACGGGCACGTTGATGAGAAACACGGAGCCCCACCAAAAGTGCTCGAGCAGCAGCCCGCCGAGCAAGGGACCGAGCGCGCCACCGGCGGAGAAGCTGGCGATCCACACACCCACGGCAAATGTACGTTCGTGTGGATCGAGAAACATGTTGCGGATCAATGAGAGGGTCGAGGGCGCAAGGGTCGCCGACGCGACGCCCAGGATCGCGCGAGCGGCAATCAGTATCGGCGCCGTGAACGAGAACGCCGCAAGTACCGAGGCGGCACCGAACGCCACGGCGCCGATGAGCAGCAGCCGCCGGCGGCCAATTCGGTCTCCCAGTGTGCCCATCGTGATGAGCGATCCGCCGACCAGAAAGCCGTAGATGTCCACGATCCAGAGCAGTTGGGCGCCGCTGGGTTGCAGGTCCGCGCTGAGATGTGGCACCGCCAGGTTCAGCACGGTGAGGTCCATCGAGTATAGAAGGCACGGCAACGCAAGGACCGCGAGACCGACCCATTCCCGGCGCGTGGCCTTCGGCGCATCCGCACTGTTAACGATGGGACTCTCGTTCATGCTGCTTCCCGCGTCTAGGCGCGCAGACACCGCTTCAAGCGTTCTGAGCATAGGCGCGCTTGAGCCAGTCCTGCAGTTCGGCGTCCACCTGTGCCACATCCGCAACGGCGATCTGAAGCCGCATGGTGTCGTGAATTTTCGACGGCACCAATCGTCCGACCGGCCTCTGTCCGTCGAGCCGAAGACCAAGATTGACGCGATCCGCGGCTCGCTGGATACGCGCGAACGTCCGCCGAGGTGAGACCAGCGACACGAACGTCTTGCGCGCCTGAATGGTCAGATCGCCGCAGCTCGTGGCGGCCTTGACAATCGCGTCGTAGACCGCGCGCAGCTCCGGCGCGTCGGCATACTGCCGGTTGATCAGCTCGTCGGCCGACGCGAGGATGAAATCCGGATAGCCAAAAAGCTCCATGACGAGGAGCTGCTGCGCGTACCCGGTCACGTTCCGCCGTGAAAGCCAGGTTCGCAGGTGCCTCTCGTCACGAAATTGGTGTTTCCGCATCTTCTCCTTCCAGGCGTCGAGACCTTCGCCGGTCTGTCTCTCGAGGATGCGGATCCACATCTCCCTGTTGCGGTGCCAGTCATGGGTAGTCGTCATGTCCACCTGCCTCCTGTCGTCGTTCTGTTCAGAACGCTACCCGACGAGTGGTACCCGCAACAAGGGCCAGATAGAGGCAATTCGACAGAACCACTTTCCGAGCCGCGGTCTTTGCCCGAAACAGGTGAAATCGACGTGAACGCCGTGATCCCCTGCTCGGCCAGACGCAAGGCGTAGGTGCGAGCCATCTGCTCCTTGGAGGAGCCTCGCTATTGCTCGTGCGTGTAGTCGAGTGACACTGCTCCCAAATTGAAGGCCCTCGCGTTTACCAGTTTCATGGTCATCGATGCGGCCCTGTCGCTGAAGAGCGGCCTTCCGCTGCGTTCCGATCGAGATACGACTTGCGGATGGTTGTCATGAGATAAAACTAGCGCCGGAAATTGAAGCGGCGGGAGTGACAAGTGTGACGGGATTCCGATGGACCCGCGTGATCACGGCCGCGCCGGGCGCACGCGGTTTCTCATTGAGTCTTGTCCAGTGAGAAGCTCCGCCGCACCCCTCGTTCGAACATTCCCGCAGGAAGAAATCGACGCAAACGGGCGACGGACTTCGCTTGTTGCCCAATCAGGTAGCGCAGTCGCGGAGAGTTGCTGGAAACGATTCGGAGCAACGTATCGGCCACCACCTCCGGGCCGGGCGCCTTGTCTTCCGAAGCACGAATGGCATTCAGAGCGCGCTGACGCCACGGGTCATACTCGGTCATCCGACGTGCTCCCACTTGCCGGTGGTTCATCATGGGCGTTCTGAGAAAACCGGCCTCGGTCAGTGAGACCTGAATGTTGAAAGGCTTGACTTCCTGCCGTAAAGCTTCTGTGTACCCTTCCAGGGCAAATTTGCTGGCGGAATAGAAGCCCAGGAACGGAATCGCCGTTAGACCAGTGAGCGAGCTGACGTTGATGATGTGCCCACGCTGTTGCTGGCGCATGAGCGGCAGGACCGCGTTGACCATCCTGACGACTCCGAAGAAATTGGTCTCGAACTGAGCCCTGGCTTCCTCTGATGAGAGTTCTTCCAATGCGCCGGCCAGCTCGTAACCCGCGTTGTTGATCACGACGTCAAGACGACCACTCCGATTCACAATGGCTTCGACGCACGTGCGCACCGAGTCATCGGCGCGAACATCCAGAGACAGCATCTCGACACCGGGGATACTGCCGGCGCTTGAGGGATTCCGGCTTGTTCCAAAGACCGTAAAGCCGCGTTGAGAAAGTAGTCGAGCCGTGGATTGCCCGACGCCGGACGATGCGCCCGTGATGAGCACCACACGTGGATTAGGCATGTTGGATCTCCACACTCTCGGGTCGGAGCAGGATTGGGAACACAAGGGCATGCGTCATGAGGAGAAGCGGCACGAGCACCGTCGGAATGAAGTACGCGGCACCTCGGTGCAGTCTCGAAAACGTGCGTCGGCCAGGGCTCGTCATGATTCCCAATCCGACGGCGACGATCAGGTCGGCGATGCCGAACAGATTCCAGATGATGGCTCGACGCCGGCCTCGAGGAGTCTCGACGTCTCGCGCAACCCACGGAGCGGTGATGGCCACTAGGAAACGTTCCGCGACGGGCCTGCAGCCGATTACTGCAGGCCTCCGACGCTATTGATCGCGTTACTTCTGTTGCGACGCCATGTACGCTTCCGGTCCCAGCTCCACGGCCTTCGGGTCCATCCACAGCACTTCCCAGTGATGGCCGTCGAGGTCGTAGAAACTCCTCGCGTACATGAATCCGTGATCCTGCGCCGGCATCGCATCGCGACCGCCGGCGTCAATCGCCTTCTTCACCAGCTCGTCTACCTCATTCCGACTTTCGCAGGACAAGGCAATGAGCGACTCGGTTTGCCGCGAGGTGTCGCACACCTCGCGCGTGGTGAATGTCTTGAAAAACGGCTCAGCGAGCAGCATGACGTAGCCTTCGTCGCTGACGACCATGCAGGCGGCGTTGTCGTCCGTGAACTTCGGGTTGTAATCGAAGCCGAGCGCCGAGAAGAAGGCTTTCGCGCGCGTCAGGTCGCGAACCGCGAGATTGACGAAAATCTTGCGGCCAGGGTTCTTAGACATGTTGCGCTCCATCAATCCGAATACGTGTAAATGGTTCGTCGTTGTTAACGCTCCGCTCTCACTGGGCCGGCGGGCTCAACCGGTTGTCGATCTGCGAAAAGCGCGTAGCTCATTGTCTGCTCCTCGAGCGGCAATGGGCACGACGCGGTACCGCATGTACACCACGAAGGTCGCGATGCCGAACAGGACCAGCGTGATTGCCGCCGAACTCATCTCGCCACGTGCGAGGTGGAACACGGTCGCCGACACCGTCACGATCATGATACCGGCGGCTGCATAGATGACCAGCCACGGCAGAATCCGGGTGAGTCCCGGAAGCGTGAGCCCGACGGCCGCGAGGACCTCGGCCACACCGACGAAGAGCTGGAACCATCTCGGTAGCGACGCGTTCAACTGGTCGACAAGCTCAGCGGGAGGTGACAAGAAGAGCCATCCGCTGACGTCGAAGTCTCGTCATCGATGTGCGCGCTTGCGCATGTGAACACCCTCGGCAACGATCCTCCGGTGGCAGGCGCTTCGCGTCCGCATACATCACCGAGATTCATTCAGCCGATGGCTGCTCGCGTTGTCGACAAGCTGCCCGAAGGCGATGACTGGATGTACGAGGTCAAATTACGCGAGCGCGCCGTGAGCGCGTGCGAAAGTGGCGAAGGGTCGAACTACCAGTTAGCCGCGCGTTCGATGTCGGCATTATGGGGTGAAGGTTCATGGTTCCGTCCTTGAAGTCTGCACGGGCTTCGTCTTTATCGATTGCCCGCGCAAGGCGGCGTGCGGCATTGGCCCAGTTCGCCTCGACTGGGCTGCGAGCGGCGTTGGCGTCCCCATCCTGATCCGCAAAAAAATTGCGCCCGCATCGACTGCGCCCCGAGAATCTTGACGACTTATGATCCCTTGCCAAGATGGCTGGCAGTCTTCGGTGTCGTGCGCGACCTCAGATTCCGCCTGCACTCCCACATAGGCGTGATCCGCAAAAATCACGTCTGCATCGAGGTAGCCCGCGCGATCGCCCTCCGCGAATCACGACGGCCGTATGATCTCTCCGTTCTCCCGTTCGACGTCGGGGTGCGTGACTGTCAGCGCAGATCGATGTCACGTCGGTTGAAAGCTGCATAGGCATCAGCAATCGGCTCGAAGACCGCCTTCATCGTTGACCTCACAGGTAGGCAAGCGCTTCGCGCACGGTCAACCGTGATGCCCGATAGGCCGGTGGCAAAGTGGCCAACGCTGCGCCAAGGATAACCACCACGATCCAAATGACAACGCCCGTGACCGAGATCTGGAAAGGTCCACCGAAGGGCAGATTGCGGCTCATGACCGCCGCCAGAAGGAGAGCGGGAACCGCCGCGATCACGCAACTGAGCACCGCGATGAAGATGCCTTCGAGCACGACCAGTCGGCGTACAGTGGAGGCGCGCGCCCCGATGGCGCTCATCACGCCGAACTCGCGAGTCCGCTCGAGCACGTTGGTGCTCATCGTCGAGGTCAGCCCGGCGAACCCCACGACACCGATGGCAATGGAGAGTCCCAGGAACACCAGGATAAGCGGGAGCATGTGGCCGGCACCTGCGGCGGCCGAACGGCTCACAGATGCCGCAGATCGCACCGTCATTCCCGAATCTGTCAGGACGCGCTCGGCCTTTCGCGCGACGGCCATTCGCGTCTCCTCGTCGTGCTTATCGGTCACGATGCGAAGCAGATTGGGCTGGCTGACGCCGGTGGCCGCCTTGAAACCTTCTTCGGTGATGAAGATGCCCCCGCCGTGGCCTCCGGACTCGGCCACGCCAACGACCTGCCAACTGGTGAAGCGTTCGCCAATTGACAGTTGAATGGTGTCACCGCTCTGAACACCGGGGAGGTCTGCACTGAGCGCCGCCCGACTGATCACGACGGCGCCCACTTCTCCGGGACGCAGCCATCGGTCCTCCACAAGGGGCGGCGGTTCCATGAGCGAGCTGTTCGAGGGGACGACGGTGACGGCGATGCTCCCGTGTCCCTGGTCAGGATACGTGCGCGTAATGCTGATCTGCTGGCCGGGCGGGATGACGCTCGTTTGTATGATGCTCCATCCCTCCACGCGGGTCACCGCGGGAAGTTCCGTGGCGAGTTTTGGCAAGGTGACGGGCGAGATCCTATCGAGGTCAGCAAGTCGCACTTCGACATCCCACCGGCGCAATGCCTTGTCTTGTTCCAAGCGCGCCTGGAAGCCAGCCATCGTGGACATCCCGGCGACGAACACGGCGCCGGCACCGGCCAGGAGGCCGACGGTCAGCAGAAACCGGGCCCTGCGCCGAAGGCTGTTACGGAACGCCATCAGTACTGTGCGGTCAAGGCTGCGCAACCGACCGAACCCGGCGTCGAAGCGGGTTGAAACGTCCTTGTGACGGTCAACACCACGATAATCCAGCGCTTCTCGGACCGTTGTGCGGCTCGTCTTGATCAGCGACGCCAGAGAGAACACAAGCGGCACGCCAATGCCCGAGGCGACGACCACCACGTACATCCACCACGGAGGTGTGAGGTTCTCGGCACCGATACCGAGCAAGGTCAGAATCGCGGGACTAAAGGTGCGGCTGATCACAATGCCGGGGACAAAGGCGAGGGCGGTCGCTGCAGCGCCTATCACGAGTGTCATCAGCAGGTACAGCTGCAACACCCGGCTGGACCGCGCGCCGATCGCCTTCATGATCCCGATCTGTGGAATGTGCTGGGCAAACAGTCCATTGAGCATGGTGGCGACCAGAACTGCGCTCAGCAGCAGGCTGGAGACGCCAAAGGCGAGTAAGCCCAGGAGAAGTGAGTCCGCTTGCGCTTGGTGGGGATGAGCATACGGTGTGGGAACCTGGATCTCGCGCACAGCGACGCCATAGGTGTGCTGCAACCAGCCGGCAAGATCGCGGACCTTCGCCACGATGGCGTCTCGATTTTGGCTCGGGACGGCGAGACCCGGCTGGTCGGCAATCTGAATCTTGATCGCGTCGAGAGCAACGGATTCTCCTAACAAAGGCAGGGATGCTGCGGAGATGAAACCGTGTCCCTTCTGCTCCTGGAATGACGGCGCGAGAGCCGGATAGTACACAACTCCGCTGACACGAAGCGTCGTGGGTTTGCCATTGCGGGCCTGAACCACCACAGTGTCTCCAACTCCCAGGTTCAGCAGATCGAACGAGGAGCGCGAAATCAGGATGTCTCCCGCGGCTGGCGGCCAGGTGCCTCGCTCGATCCTGAGCGTTTCTATCCGCATTGGGTCGTCGGGCATGGCCACAAAAATCTGGAGTGGGTTCGGTCCCCATCCGCCACCGTCCTCCTGCACCTGCAGTGTGAACTGGGTGCGTGCCGCGGCCTCGATGATGCCCGGCTGCTTGCGGACTTCGGCGGCGATGTCCGCCATGTCGTCCGCGTTGAGTTTGCGTTCGAGCAGCATTGTCGCCGACGCTGGATTGGTACTGAGGTACGCGCGCGGAATCTCGCGACTGGTGACACCCCACGTGGAGAGAATCGCGCTGAACATCACCACTGTGATGCTTATGGCAATGATCATGACGACAATCCGAAACCAGATCATTCGCAGATCGCGAAGGAGCTTGATAAACAGCAGTGGGGTCATGACAGTCTCAATTCTCTTGGCGTACTAGCTTCCGCTCGCGTGTCATGGGCCACGCGGCCATCTGACAGTGTCACCTGTCGGTCCGCATAACGACTGATATCGCGCTCGTGACTGACCACGATGATGGTGCGCCCGTCGGCGTGCAGTGTGTTGAACAGCTCGAGAACCGCCACGCCAGTTTGCTCGTCGAGATTGCCGGTCGGCTCATCAGCCAACAGGATCGGCGGATCGTTGGCCAAGGCTCGAGTGATGGCCGCTCGTTGTTGCTCGCCGGCCGACAAGCTGGCCGGCAGCTTGTCGGCCTGATTCCGGATCCCCACGCGATCCAGGAGCGCCAAAGCCCTGGACCGACGTTCGGGCGCCGGGATCAGCCTCACGAAATCCATCGGCAGCATGACGTTTTCTGCGACGGTTAAAGTCGGCAGCAACTGGAAGAATTGAAAGACGAGGCCGACCGTTCGGCCGCGCCATTCTGCCAGCTGTGACTCCGTGAGTGCATGCACAGGCGTCCCGGCAACCGAGATGGTTCCACTGGTCGGCCGATCGATGCCCGCCAAGACGTTGAGTAAGGTCGTCTTGCCGCTACCCGACTTCCCGACCACGGCAACGAACTCTCCTGCGCGGACGCGCAGGTGCATGTCGTGAAGAGCGGTGAACGGTCCGGACGGGGATTCGTAGATCTTGGCGACGTGATTCAGATCGACGAACGATTCTTTGTCTGCGACCTGCCCCCCACATGTCTTGATGACAGCCTTTGCTTCAATCATGGTTGTTCTCTTGCTCGAGGAACGAGGCCTTCCGGCTTTCGCCGGCACGCCTCGCCGCTGTTAACTCATGAGCACCACGGCTGCCGCGATCTTGCCCGCAAGAGCTGCGAGGAGAAGGACGCGTGTCATCGTCCAGCGCCTTGGCTTCTCAGGCTGGAGCGCACCCCACAGGGGCTCTCCCTCGGCGTCGCGAAGCGTCCACTCGAGGCCGCCTTTCCGGACGTCGCGAGCCAGCACGACTTGCGATTCACCGACCGTCACGCGCGACCCGATGACCTCGAGCGTTTCACCCGTCCTGATTGTCACCTTCTTCTCGGTGAGGAATGCGGTTGGACCGAGATGGATCTCAACGGTGCCCGTGTCGGTTTTCAAGAAGAGACGTGTCTCCTTCACGTTGGACCTGGGATTCCTGGCAGTCTTCACTTCTCCGACCGCGCCAGTCAATGTAACTTCGGTCTTCGCATCGTAGGCCGGGCCTTGTTCCCGACTTGCGCCGTGCTGACGTACGGAACCTTGCACGTGCTGAGCGAAAGACATCGACGGGACGCACATGACGATCGACCAGAGCGCAACAATGCCAAACCGTTTCTTGGTGATCATGACTGTCTCTCTCTCGGCTTCAGGAGAGCGGAAAAGGCATTCGCCGCAAACGATGAGGCGCGACCGAATCATCGTGGGCTCTCCGCGTCGTACACGCGACGAACACTGACATCCTGCCCGCCCATCCCCATCTTCGTCGTGACAATCAACTGCGGCGCAGTCGTCACGCGCTCATAGGTCTCCGTCACCGTCGCATTAGCCAGCGAAATCTCCGAGACGAGAAACCCCTTGTCCCACTTCGTCCGCACGTCCCGACCGTTGACCTTCTCCTTTCGGCCATTGGCGGTGAACACTCGCACGCGGCCGTCGCTGTCGGTGAGTTCGATGCGGTCGTCGTCCTGCTTCACGACGAACGAGGTCGGCCGATGAAGGAACATGTCTCGCGCCTGCTCGGTCTCGTCTTTGCCGCCGCCGAATAAGCCGCCAAGGCCATGCATCCCCGGGGGCGGCCGATGGCCGCCACCCTGCGATGAGTGCAGGGCCTCGAGCTTTGCCTCGGCGTTCTCGCTCAACTCACGGTTCAATTGCCAGCGACCCGTCAAGTCCGGAGGAGGGGACTCTCGCTGCTGGGTGATCACGGGCACCGTTCCCGCGGCTGACAGGCTGGCAACGAGGACGGTGTACGCGGCGAGTGACGAGGGTTTTTGGGTTCCCATATGTGCTCCTCTCCTTGACAACGGTCGGGGCAAGCCTGGCTTCGCACTGCCTTGACAGCTCTCAGTGTCAGGAGCGAACGTTTCTCGATTGTTGCTGTAACGTAACGAAGTGAAACTGGCGTCAAATGCCGGGTCCAGCCCCAGGGTGCAACCGGGGCAGGGCGGCTGCAGCGCGCCACCCTGCCCTAGATGAGTTGTTGCTCAGCGGCGTGCGCTCTATCTGGATCCGTCTTTCGGAGACGACCTGTCTGCTCCTCGCCCCGAGGTCGGCTTGAAGTAGTGCGTGTCCTCCCAGCGTGCGACCTCCATGCGCAACTGTGCGCCCTGCACGTCGGCGATGCGCCAGTGGATTCCGCCCCACACGCGCGAGTCGATCGCCTCGTTGAGCGCCTGAGAGAAGCTGGTGAAGCTCCTGGTCGTGCCAGAGCTGGGACTGGTTGCGCTGAAGGCGACCGCGCATATCGAAATGTTGAGTCGGGATAAGCGCCCGTATAGAGAATAACGCCGGGGCCGTTGCCTACTTGGCGGTAACCGATTGTGGTTCCATCCCTACTAACGGCAGAACCTTTTGTATATGTCAGAGAAGGTACGTCAATAAAACAGAGATCTAGGTTTCAGAAGCCAAGCCGATCGTCTGCCGACGGACCATAGGTGGCTGGCACCGGTTCATCGTTCAGACGCAAGTAGACGCCGAGCTGGGCGCGGTGGTGCACGATGTGGTTGAGAAACACCTGCCGGTATGCGAGAAAGCGGGAGCCTTCGAATATCGGCTTGCCCTGGAACGATAACTTCCACCGTTGCTGCCACGCCTCGTCCGGCAGGGCCACGAGGGCGCTGCGAACTTTCGCTGCTCCATCGTCGAATGCGCGAACGAGTTGGGCCGCGGACTCGAATGCGAGCGGCGTGTAGCTGCCCTGGGAAAGGTCCATTCCTGGGGTCGTCAGAACGGTCAATCCGAAAGCACCGAGCTCCGCCACATGCGGCGCCAATCGACCGAGGGGCATGGACTTGGAGTGGGGTGCGAATTCGGGTTTTGCAGGAACGCGCTCCAGCGTGGAACGAGTCTTCTTCATCTCTTCATCGAATTCCGTCACGAGCAGGTCGCTGATAGGCATGGTCTCCTCCACGGTGCGGCAACAACATTCCGGCGAATTCGCACAAGATTACATCATCGCGCGGGTCGAGGGATTACGCTGTTGGCCCCACCGAGGGATGGCGAAGCCTGGCACTCCTCAAGTGCTCGACCCATTCGCTGCGCCCGCCCATCGTCTATCAAGCGTCTATCAAGGTTTGCTCTCTTGCAGTGAACCCGGTCTTTTCCTCCTCGAGCCAGCGGGCAAAGAAGATCGTGGAATCGTTCGAATGGCGTTTGTGAAGACGCACCTCGTACGGCAGCCGGTCGGAGCAGAGAACAGCCGTCTCCCCGTCGCGCATGTCACCGACGCGAGTTGCAATCAGCCGCGCGATTTCTGCCAGCGCCTCGCTAAATCCGATGCCCGCGCTAGACGCAACGCCGAACGGAATGGCTGCGGCGAATCGCCTACGCACAGCACCGGCAAATTCCTGCTCGAGAGGGGCAATGAGGCGCTGGAACGCCATGTCGTCTCGAATCTGTGCCTCAAACGCTTCGATACGTATGTGCTCAACGCCAGGCGAAGGCGTCGAAGCGAGTTCGACATCGGTTTGGAGCCTGCGGACCCCGGGCTGCCATTTGGCATCATGCTATAATGCCTATTGGCGGGAGGAAGACATGACGGCGACCGAGTATGTCGTCGAGGTCCTTGGCGGGCCGAGCGTGTTCAAGGGGCGGTCCGTGCCAACGTCGACCGAGTTACGGGCGCGCATCAAGCAGGGACTCCCGTACCGCTCGCTCGAGTCCGTTCGCGAACGGCTGCGACTGTCCGTGCCTGAGGCTGCCAACGTTCTTCACATGCCGACTCGGACGATGGCACGGCGCCGGCAAGCGCGGAAACTGGACCCCGACGAATCCGATCGTCTGTATCGAATCGCGCGTGTGGCGGGTCACGCCGTCTCGGTGTTTGGTGCTGAAGACAAAGCGACGACGTGGCTGCAGAGACCGAATCGCGCGTTGAACGGCGAGCTCCCGATTCGGTTGCTCGACACTGATGTCGGCGCGCGCCAAGTCGAAGATATTCTCGGGCGGATTGAACACGGGATCGTGAGCTAGTGCGCGTCTGGCGGATCGCCAGCGCTGCTCATGTCGCGTTTGACGGCGAGGGCGCACGGCGTCATGGGAGCCGCTGGACACCGCGAGGCGTTCCGGCCGTTTTCACGTCGGCGACGCTGTCACTGGCGGCGCTGGAACGGTTCGTCCACACTGATTCTGATCTCGAGCCAGTAGACCTCGTCGCGATTCCCGTAGACATCGGCGAAAACATCTCGATCGAGTCGGTCAACCTAGGAGATTTGCCGCCCGATTGGCGATCGTTTCCCGCTCCACCGGCGCTCGCCGCAATTGGCGAACAGTGGTTCCGCGCGTCCAGAACAGCTGTCCTCTCAGTCCCCTCTGTGGTCATTCCGCTCGAGCGGAACTTTGTGCTGAATCCGATCCGCCGTGAATTCGCGGACCTCTCGATTGGTCGCTCGGAGCCGTTCAGCTTCGATGCTCGGATGTGGAATAAGTGATGCTCATCACGCACGATAAGAGCGTCGTCGTCCTATCATGATCGAATGCCTGAACAGCGGCTGCTCAGTGTCGGTGTTAGTGCTACGCAGGCCATCGCGGTGAGCAGACGCCACGCACGCTGATCCTTGGGGACCGTCGCATCGACGTCGCCGAGGTGGTCGACGCCTGGCTCGCGCCCGAGTACGCGGTACTTCAAATTGCGAGGCGCAGGACGGCAATACGTATCTCGTTCGCCACGATGAACGAGCCAACACCTGGGAACTGACGCCATTCCGCGCGGGACAGGTCAGCGGATGACGGGACGGACGCAACGTCGGTGCCGGCACTGCTGTGGAAGCGATTCGAGGCCGCGTGTTCGTACGAGACGCCGTCAAGTCTGCCGAGTTTCAAAACATGTTTGCTCACTTGAGCCACTATGACTTCCGACGAGACTCGTGGGCCTAAACAGGCGCGCTGTCCATGTCTGAGACGTTTCACTGAGCTCGTCTCGGGCCGTTTGCGGATTGCCGCCCTCCACATCGGGCGAGTGGAGTCATTCTGAATAAAGTGAGACTCCCGACGTGCCCGCTGTGGCGTCTGATTCGTTACAGCGACATGCGCGCCTCTACGTACCCGCAGCCTTGAGCGCCGCGAGCACACGCGCGTCTCTGAATGGTACCCGCCGCAGGCGCACGCCCGTCGCATCGAAAATCGCGTTCGCCACCGCCGCGAGCGTCGGCTTGCAGACGGTTTCGCCCGCGCCGTAGTGAGGCAGATCCGGGCGGCTCTGGTTCGGATCGCCGTTCACAAGCACGATATCGATCTGTTCCGGCGTGTCGGCATGCGTCAGTGTCGGATGAGACACCCAATCCACGCTCGTCACCTTCTCACCGTCGAATTGGACCTCCTCGTGCAGCGCGCGGCTCAGCGAGTGCAGCATCCCGCCCTCGATCGTGCGACGCAGCGCCTCGGGATTGATGACCAGACCGCAGTCGTGCGCGCAGACGAACCGCTTCACCCAGACGTGGCCGGTGCGGCGGTTCACCTCCACCTCAGCGATCTGCACCGCAACGGTCTGGCTACGGTAGGCGTAAGCGATGCCGCGGCCCATGAGAATCTCACCCCTCCCGATCGGCTTCGGTGACGGCCGCGCGTCCCACCGATACGCCTCCGCTGCGGCCTTGACGCACGCGATGGACCGCGCCCGCTTGAAGCCGCTGTCGTCGTCTGTTTTTGCGGTCAGGAGGCGAAGACGGAACTCCACCGGGTCGGCTTTCGCGGCCGCTGCAAGTTCGTCGATGAACGACTCGGAGGCGAACGTCACTTGCGGACCGTCGGGATCGCGTAAGTTGCCGGTCCGAAGCGGTGTTTCCCACATGAGCGGTAAAGCCACGACGTGCGTCAACCAGCGCCGGTTCGGGATGGCGTACATGTCAGACGGAATGGACGCGCGGCCGCGGGCCGGCTCGGCGCGCCGCATGCCCGTGAGCTGCGCGATCAGCACCGTATCGTGCTCGTTGTAGCCAAGATGGTTGTGGTCAGCCGCGCGCGCGTCGTATTCCACTGCGACGACATTGCCCTGCGCATCCAGGCCACCGCGCAACCTCACGGCGTACGCCGGGCCCTTGGTGTCCCACGCCGTCTCCTCGTTCCGCATCCACTGCACGCGCACGGGCCGGCCGATCTCCTTCGCCAGAAACGCCGCCTCGAACCCCGCATCGTCCGCCGCCGTGCGGCCGTACGCCTGCGATCCATCCATCCAAACGACGCAGACGCGATCGCGGGGCATCTGGAGAAACTGCGCGACGCCGTTGCGCAGGCCGTACGACTTCATGTCGTTGGAATAGATCGTCAGCTGATCGTTCGACGGATCAGCCGTCGCGTGCGCGGGACCGAACGCCGTGTGCCCGTGGAACGGGACGTCGTAGTCGGCCTCGATCTTCTTGGCCGCGCCCGCGAATGCCGCGTCTGGATCGCCGATCACCTCCGGCTTCCCGCTGAACGTGGGCGTGGCGCCGCGCATGTAGGTAAACAAATCCTCGGAGCGCGGGAATGGCGCCGTGGCGGGCTTCTGCCAGTTGACTGCGAGTTGGCGAGCCGCCTGGATTGCCTGCTCTTCCCGCTCGCAGACGACGGCGACGTAATTACCTTTGCTGACCACTCTGACGAATCCCGGCATGTTGCGAACGGAGGATTCGTCGATGCTGATCACCTTCGCGCCTGCGACCGGCGGTTTCACGTTGCGCGCGTGCACCATGCCGGGGAGCATCACGTCGACGGCCCACTTCAGCGAGCCGTCCACCTTCGCTGGAATGTCATAGCGCGGCGGTGACTGGCCAACGTTCTTGAGCTCCTGGACCGGCTTGACCTTTGCCTCGCCGGTCACTGTGTCGACGTTCTTCCCCGTCAGCGTGACATTGAATCGCTTCCCCCCGATCAGCTCGCCGTAGGTAATCCTTCTCGAGGGGTCGGCCGCGACCGTTATCACGCCTTCAGTGACCGCGAGCGCAGCGACCGGCACGCCGAACCGCTGCGATGCCATCTCGAGCAGAACGCGGCGAGCCTCGGCCGCGGCGCGCCGCATGGGCCACCCGTCCGTCTGCAGTGCGTCGGAACCGCCCGAGCCGCCCTGATCGACCGTCACATCCGTGCTGCCCATCACGCAACTGGTCTTGTCGTAAGCGATGTCCAGCTCGTCGGACATAATCTGCCGGAAAGCCGTTCCGGTTCCCTGGCCGAGGTCCGTCTTCCCCACGAAGAACGTCGCGGTGTTGTCCTCGCGAATGACGATCCACGAATCGAGTTGCCTAAAGTCGGGATCGGGATACGGACCGGCGCCCTGTCCCGTCGCGGCGGCTTGCGCAGCCGCGCCGATCGGACCAGCCACCGACATCGCGCCGACGCTCACGACGAGAAAGCCGGAAGTCTTGAGGAAGTCGCGGCGTGACGAGGTCGGAGTCCACCGCTCGACGGCGTCTTGGATCTGTTTCGGGATCTTCGTGAAGGGCGTCATAGATCCCCCCTACGGCCGACGTTCGCCTGCGTGGGCGCCGTCATCTTCGCGGCCCGCTTGATGGCGGCCTGGACACGGTAATAGGTCATGCAGCGGCACAACGTCCTCGCCATCCCCTGCCGGATTTCCGCATCGGTGGGGTTGGGATTCTTGTCGAGCAGCACTTTCGCGGTGAGGATCTGCCCGTTCTGGCAGAAGCCGCACTGCGGGACCTGCTCGTCGATCCAGGCCTGCTGAATCGGATGCAGCACGCCGTTCTGGGCCAACCCTTCGAGTGTGGTGATCTCGGCGCCCTGCACCGTGGACGTGGCCCTGATACACGACCGCACTGCCTCGCCCTTGATGATCACCGTGCACGCCCCGCACTGGCCGAGCCCGCATCCGAACCGAGGGCCTTGGAGGCCGAGATCGTTGCGCAGGACATAGAGCAGCGGGGTGGACGGGTCAACGTCCACCGCGTGCGTCTTGCCATTCACTTTCAATGTGATATTGCTCACGGCTTTCGCCTCTCCAGTCGAGCGAACCAGGCAAGGGGCTCCGCCCTTGATATCCTGTAAAGGATGTTGGTGAGCTTCGTTTCGCCCATCGCGCCGTCCACTACGCGGCGTGCCTCGGCCGCGGGTAGCCCGTAGTCCTCGGTCCGCCGGCGAAGCTCCGCCACGTAGCTCTCGATCTGCGCACGGTCCTCTGCCGATCCCAAGAGCTCCGTCCGATTTGCGCGTTGGGTAGGCGGCCCCGGTTTTCTATATGTGCGAGACATCACATCACCTGACCTATTCTCTCATCGAAGGCCTAAACGGCTATCCGCCGGCCTCTTCGCGGCGCTTCTTCCAGTAGGCTTTCATCGTCCTGCTCACAGCATCGCGCTGGGTTTTCGTCCACTTCGCCGTTGCCCTTCAGGACCGACGTCATGATCATCGGCCCGATGGAGGCGCCGATGCCGTGACGGGCGTGCAGGAGGTTGAGCGTACGCGGACCGTGGTTCGTTGCTGCGTAGGTATTGAGCGCCGCGTCGATGCCGCCGCCGCCGACGCCGACGAATGCGAGCGCAACGACCAGCCGACAGTCGCGCGGCAAGGCATAACCAAGTAGGGCAAGGGTCGTCAGTGCGCAGCTGAGCGCGAGGGCGAGGCCGAGGTTTGCGTGGCGAAGCGCGGCCGCCAGAGAAGCTAGCGGCGATGTACCCCCACGTCGCCGTGACGAGGAGGACGCCGCCGAACGTGTCGAGGTCGCGATCAAACGACAGACGCATCGAACGCCAGGCGACGCCAAGAAGGCCGTCGGGCAAGCCAGGCTCACGAATGCGCAATCGGGGAGGATGACGAGAAGGCGGGTCACGCCGAAAGGGCGCTGCGGATGAGGGCGGCGGGCCGGCCAAACCCGACGATGATAGCGCGCGGGCAGTCCGCGATCGGACAGTCGTTCTCGAAATTGAACGGTGCTCGAACGAGAGCCGAACCGGAATCTGAGTACCTCACTTGGCACCCGGGACCTGGCACCTGGAGGCTCAGCGAAGCCGACTTGGCACAGTTGCTGCTCTACCGACGCCATGCTCACCGACTTGCGCTACTCGATTCGGGTCCTGCTGAGAAATCCGCTGGTGGCCTCTGTCGCGGTGCTGTCGCTCGCGCTGGGGATCGGCGGCACGGCGTCGGTGTTCACCGTGCTTAACGCGATCGTGCTGCGCGACCTGCCCGTCCCGAATCCGCAGCAGCTGTACACCGCCGAGAAGCATCGCGCGGCTGACGTCAGCACGCGCTATTCATGGCCGCTCATCGAACAGGCGCAGCGAGAGCTGCAGGGTCGCGCGGAGCTCTTTGCCGCGACGCCGCCGACGCAGATGCAAGTCCGGCTCGCGCGCGGCACCGATGCGGCCGAGCGAAGCAACGTGCAGCTCGTGTCCGGCCAGTTCTTCGAGGCATTGCGTCAGCGCGCACAGATCGGCCGCCTGATCGAGCCGCGCGATGCCGCCGCTGTTGGCGGAAGTCCCGTCTTGGTCATCAGCGACGCCTACTGGCAGCGCCGATTCCAGCGCGATCCGTCCGTCATCGGCCGCGAGCTCATCGTCGGCAGCGTCAGCCTCACAGTGATTGGCGTCGCAGCCACGGAGTTCTTTGGTGCCTGGGTGGCGTTCCGCAATCCCGACGTTTGGATTCCGCTGACGATGCAAAGCGATGTGCGGTATGCGTTCAACGCCAGCACCAACGACAGCGTGTCGGACAACACGAAGCCGTGGTCGCCGCAGCCGGGCATTGAATGGCTATCGCTGTTCGCGCGTGTGCCCGACTCATCGAACACGGCTGGCGTCGCATCGGCGCTGACGCTCCGGCACCAGCGGGACGCCGCTTCCCGCGTCCAAGGCTCGAGCGCCGAAGACCGTGCGCGCATCGAACAGGAGCGCGTCGTCCTGGCGAGTGCGGGTCGCGGCGTGTCGTTCCTGCGCGGCGATTTGTCCTCGCGCCTCTTCGTGCTGCTGGCGATGGTCGGGGTACTGCTCGCAATTACGTGCGGCAACGTGGCCAGCCTGCTGCTCGCGCGCGCGAGCGCCCGCGAGCGCGAGATTGCCGTGCGCACCGCACTCGGCGCCGGACGCTGGCGAATCGTGCGGCAACTGCTCTGCGAAACGCTGATGCTGTCGATCGCCGGCGGTGCCCTCGGGCTGATCGTTGCCGCCTGGGGACGCGACCTGCTGCTGTCGCTCTTCACGGGCGGCGCGGCGATCATCGATCTCGACACGAGCTTCGACTGGCGCGTGCTGCTGTTCGCAGTGAGCCTCACTGTGATCTGCGGCCTCGCGGCCGGCATTCTGCCAGCGCTTCGCAGCGCGCGTATCGAGCCGACCGACGCCATCAAAGCACAGGCGCGCCAGGTTGGCCATGCCGGCGGCCGCCGCGGCGCCGTGGTGGGGAAGTCGCTCGTCACCGCCCAGATGGCGTTCTGCCTCCTGCTGCTCGTCGTCGCGGGGTTGTTCATGCGCAGTATGCAGGCACTGGCGCAGACCGATGTCGGCTTCGATCGCGATCGACTGCTGGTCGCGCGGATGGACGTCCGCAGTATGGGGTACTCGAGCGACCAGCGGCAGGCGCTCTACGATCGCGTGCTCGAACGGCTGCGTCGCATTCCCGGTGTGGAGTCCGCGAGCGTGTCGCTCAATGGCCCTCTCGGCACCTCGTGGCGGGCGAGCAGCCTCGTCGCCGAGGGCTACCAGGCGGCGCCGGATGAACGTCTCATGACGAACGAAGAATTCGTCACGGCCGATTACTTTCAGACCGTCGGCCTCGCTATCGTTGAAGGCCGCGGCTTCACGCCAGACGATGGGCGGCCCGGCAGCCGCAGCACGATCGTCAACCAGACGATGGCGCGGCGCTTCTTCCCCGCCGGCGGCGCAGTAGGCAAGCGTTGGACGAGCGACGATACGCTGCAGCCTGATTCGCCAGTGATTGTCGGGGTTGTGCACGACGCGAAGTACGTCGACGTCCGTGGCGCGACACCAAACATGGTCTACCGCATGGCCGGCGCGACCGGCGAAGTGCTGGGGAATCTGGAAATTCGTACCTCGGGCACGCCGTCAAGTCTCGCGCCCACCGTTCGGCAAGCGTTGTCGGAGCTCGAGCCGGCGTTGCCGGTCTTCGACATCGTGCCGCTGGATCAACGCGTGAACCGCGGCCTCACCAACGATCGTTTGATCGCGAGTCTTACGAGCGCGTTCGGGATTGTTGCACTGCTGCTCGCATGTCTCGGCCTCTACGGAACGATCTCGTACGGCGTGGCGCAGCGGATCGCCGAGCTCGGCTTGCGCATGGCGCTCGGCGCCGATCGATTGACGGTCGGGTGGCTCGTGATTCGCGAGGCGCTCACGCTCGTCGGCATCGGCGCCGCGCTGGGCTTGCCGCTGGCCTTCATCGCAGGGCGCATCATTCTGTCGCTGTTGCACGGCGTCGATCCTGTCGATGTGGCGTCGTATTCCCAGGCGACCGCGCTGCTTCTGATCGTGGCAGGGATTGCGGCCTATCTGCCGGCGCATCGTGCATCGCGCATCGATCCAATGGTAGCGCTCCGGTCCGAATAGATCACTTTCGCAGTTTCGGCTGCGTTGTGCTTCGCTCGGAGCACTCCGTACGGAGGAGCGCCGCATGCGTGCTTTCCTGGTACCTGTGGCTACTCAAAAGTCCGTCCGCCGCGGCTTCGAGCGGCGTTGTCATCCTGTGCTCTTAGTATCCGTTGCGATGGCGGCGCATGACCGACGGGACGATACATTGCGACCGCCGAGTCGTGCTGAAGTTGCTCGGCGGTTGGACGGCCGCGCGCTGCTTCATGTTCGGCGCGGATGCGGAATCGTTGGCGCTGCTTATTGACGCGCTGCTGACACCGTAGCGAACAGAATTCGCGGCGATAGGTCTTGACGAAGAAGTGCGAACAACCGGGCGCGCCGCAGATCCGAATGTTGCGCCAGCCAACGAGGTCGATCACCGCGCGCAATCCTTACGCCCTCACACCAGCGACTTTGCCCTTCGGGGTTTTTTGCACGCGCCTCTTCCCTCGAGACGGATTGGTTGGCCGAGCGATCACTTCTGTGAGCTTCGGACTGACACCGCAGGTCGTGCAACGCAACTCTTGTTGGACACGACCTCCGCAGCCCTCGTGTTCGAACACGACCGGCGGACCATCCGGAGCGGCCCAGCGATCTCCCCATGACGTCAGCGCGATGACGACGGGCTTCAGATCGCGGCCCTTCGCCGTCAGGACATACTCGCGATGCTCGCTCTCGGGGCCGAGCGGACGTGCGTCCATGATGCCGGCCGCGATGAAATCTTCCAGCCGTTTGGTCAGGATATTGGGCGCCAGGCCGAGGCTGCGCTGAAACTCGGAGAACCGCGTCATCCGCTGAAACATCGCATCCCGCAGGATGAGGAGGCTCCAACGCTCACCGACCACCTCGAGCGCGCGAGCGGCCGAGCAGTTTTGATTTTCGTACAACCGTCCAAGCACGCCTCGATCGTCGCACACCTGACTTGCATCATGCAAGCGAACCATGATACTAGCATCATGCAAGTGATTTATCCCTAGGTTCGTTGAATGGTGATGAGACAAGAAGTGAATCGGAACAGCCGTGAATCGAGTAGCGGCGTAGTTGTCGACCAGGGAGGAATCATGAATCAAAGGGATGTGATCGCGGTGACAGGTGCGAGCGGGCGCGTAGGCCGGCGACACCCGAAGCGTCATTCTCGGATCGGTTCGGCGGCTTGTTTCTTCGCTCGTTCTTATTCGTCACCGGACACCGGGCAGCGTAGCAGTGTGATGTGGCGCCGCTCGTGTTGATCTGTGTATCGGCACTGACGAACACAACTCATAACGCTGACACGAGTTTGGGCGTAACGCTGCGCTCGCGCAGCACGCGCGTCGAGCGCGCGCTCGCGGAGCTCGCACGGGAAACGGATGTCGGATTCGACCGCCTGTCGAACTACTACACCGCGCGGCCGCAGGCCGGACTGGTCCTTGGATACGGCGCCATTGCGACCACGGACATCGATGAGGGGTTGAGACGATTGCGTAGCTGCTGCACGCGCATCGCGGCATGACACTCGGCGGAGATTGTCCATTCGAGCGCTCCAGTCGGATGAGACGACGCGTCTACGCCCGAAGCCCCAGCGGCACATCCGCCGGTGTGTGCTGCCGCGCACCTCCAGCGCTCGGAAGCTGGCTATTGGCTCGGGAGCGATCGCGGTAGCCCGAACGATGCCAGCACACTGTTGTCGAAGCGAGTCATGGCGCAAATCCGGTCGCCGGTGAGGGTGAGGACGTAGAAGCCGACCCCGTGGCGGATGCCGGTAGGGGCGCGCAAGTAGGCTCCGAACGCCGGCTGGCCGTTCGCCCGCGTCGGCACGAGGTCGAACCTCCGGCCCGCGCGGAAGAGGCTGGCGCAGAAGCGGGCCACGACGTCCCGGCCCTCGTATTCGAACGGCATCGGTGGCATCGAGATGAAGACGTCGTCCGTCAGAAGGGCCACCAGCGCATCGAGATCGGCGGCCTCCCACGCGGTGACGAACTTCGCCACGATCGCTTGCTCGGACGGCGAGTCGGGAGCGGGAGCCGGTTCGCGGTCGGCAATCGGCGGCGGCCGGCGCTGCAGGCTGGCGCGGGCCCGTTTAAGGGCACTGTTGACCGATTCGACGGTCGCGTCCAGCATGTCGGCCACCTCGTGCGCGTGGAATCCGAGAACGTCGCGCAGGATGAGAACGGCGATCTGGCGAGGCGGCAGGACCTGAAGGGCGGTCACGAAGGCCAGGGAGATGGATTCGGTCTGCTGGTAGCGGGCCTCTGGGCCGAGCGGCACGTCGATCACACCCTCGAGCAGGGCGTCGGGAAATGGCTCGAGCCACACGACTTCACCGAACCCTGTCGGCTCGGGCGGTTCAACGTTAGGCACATCCCACTCCTTGGCGGGTCGTCGGCGGGCCGAGCGACGCATGTTGAGACACCGATTGGTGGCGATCCGGTAGAGCCAAGTGCGGAGCGAGGCGCGGCCCTCGAACCCTCCGAGGCCTTGCCAGGCGGCCAGCAGCGTTTCCTGTAGGGCGTCCTCCGCGTCCTGGAAGGATCCGAGCATGCGGTAGCAGTGCACCTGCAGCTCGCGACGGTACTGCCCAGTCAACTCCCGGAACGCCTCGCTGTCGCCGGCTCTCGCCCTCGTGATCAGGTCAGTGGTCAACACTCTCTCCAGTATGGACACCGGCCGACCCGCAAACTGGGCGCAGCGTGCGCGCCCAGTTTCTCGACGTCGTGGTGTCTGCATCGATGACCCTTCGACGAAGCTCAGGGTCACCCCGAGCAAAGTCGAGGGGCGACAGCTCGGATCGTCCGGGCGTCAGCGATGCCGAAAGGAAACCAGAAATGTTGCTGAAGAACAAGGTTGCGGTGATCTACGGAGCTGGAGGTGATATCGGCAGCGCTGTCGCGCGCGCATTCGCTCGCGAGGGCGCGAAGCTCTTTTTGAGTGGACGGAACCTTGGCAAAGTGGAAGCGGTCGCGGCCGACGTCATCGGCCGCGGCGGAGTCGCCGAGGCAGCGCAGGTCGATGCCCTCGACGAGCAGGCGGTGGAAAAGTACCTGGGCGCCGTCGAAGAGAAGGCCGGGAGCATCGACATCTCCTTCAGCGCCATCTCGATCGCCAAAGCGTTGCCGAATAGGGCTCCGCTTCTGGAGCTCTCGGCCGAGCATTTTGCGCTTCCCATCACGACCTATACGCAGGCGACTTTCCTCACCGCGCGGAGCGCGGCGCGCCGGATGGTCGCGAGGCGATCCGGCGTGATCTTGACGATCACCGGCACGCCATCTCGCGGGGCATTCCCGAACGTCGGTGGCAATGCGCCGGCGTTTGCAGCGGTCGTCGCACTGACCCGCACTCTCTCCGCCGAGCTCGCACCGCAGGGGGTCCGGGTCGTGTGCCTGATGCCGAACGCGATGCCGGAGACGGCAACGATCCGCGAAAATTTTGCGAAATTCGCAACGGCCGCAGGCATCACCCCTGCCGATTATCTTGCGCGTCTCGAGAGCATGACGCACCTCAGACGTCTGACCACGCTCGCGGAGCTCGCCAACACGGCCGCGTTCCTGGCGTCCGACCAGGCGAGCGCGATGACGGGCACGGTCGCCAATCTGAGCGGTGGCGCCATCGTCGAATGAGGACGTTCGTGGCAGATACAGGACCGAATATCGGCCAGTTGGCGCCGGAGATCGACCTCTTGGACGGCAACGGCGAAAGATGGACGTTCAATGAGGCTTCGAAATAGGCGAATGCGAGTCCACTGACGATTTGCGATCCGTGACTTCCGCCGCCAACCCCCTGCGTGACTCTCATGACGCAGCCAATTTTCGCGATTGAAGAAATTGCGCTGACCACGACAAGAGCACGAGAATCGCCGCGAGCATAGAGGGGGCTCGTATGCCGAATGTTCCAGAGCTCATTCCCATCAGCATCGGTCCCAGTACAGAAGCAAGCGCCACGAGCGAGGCATTGATGCCTAAGGCCCCGCCCTGGCGCTCAGGAGAAACGCTTCTACTTATGAGTGCTGGGATACTGGCCTGCGAGATCGCATGCGGGATCGCGACCAATGGAATAAAAAGGAGAAAGAGCAGTCCACTTGGCATGAAGACAGAAATCGCCATGCTTGCTGCAGTGGCTGGTAACGCATACCGAAGCATGGATTCTTCATCATGTCGTTTTGCAAGCATGCGCAGAATCACGAGTTGGGTAAACGTGCATGCGCCGACCGCGGCAAACGCTGCGCCCGCTTGGGACTCAGAGAATCCGAAGCGTTGCGCGAGGAAAATCGCGTACATGGTAGTGAAGGTGTTAAGACCGAACAAATAGAGAAAGCTTGTCGCGTAGGGGCGGCGCGCGCCTTTGTCAGAGACCGCTGCACGAATGTTTTGAATCCCTTTGGTGGAGGTAAACGTGTGACGGCTTTCGGACGGGTGTTGGTTTCAGGTAGGTAGAGCAAGACCATGAACCCATTCGCTAATGCCGAGTATGCCGCCGATAAAAAATGGCAGTGCCGGGTTGCCAAAAGCATCCGAGAGGAAACCGGAGAGGAAGGGTCCGATGATGAGGCCCAGGCCGAGAGCTCGCTCGCGATCGGCGGAGGCCGCAGAGGACGGGTCCTTCAAGAAGATCGAGGATGCGCGCGAGGCGGGCGCGACATTGGTGAACGCTGCGGCGTTTTTATGGCGAGTCTTCTTAAACAGGCCGACTCTCGAGGATAGAGTGGCCGCGTGTAGAGATTACTCGAGTCAGAGAAAAGCTCGCTTCTTGCAGGAGCGACCTGAACTCGAGTTCGGTGCGCTCACGCCCGCCGGTCAAGACCATCATCAACAGATCCATCAACGCTCGTGCCGGATCATCGGACCCGGTTAACACTGTGTCCAGGAGAATCAGCGTGCCATCCGGCCGGATCGCCCGCCGGCAGCTCCTCAGGATCTCAACGGCGGCCTCGTCGTTCCAGTCGTGGATGATTCCCTTCAGCAGGTAGGCGTCTCCACCGTCAGGAACTCCATCGAAGAAGTCACCGGCGACGAGCTCGCACCTGTCGGCGATGCCTTCGCGCCGGAGCGCGGATGCACCGGCGATCACGGACGGCAGATCCTGGAGCACGCCGCGCGTGTGCGGGTTCGCTTCGAGGATGGCTGCGAGAAGCGCGCCGTGGCCTCCGCCCACGTCGACGATTCGCCGGAACTTCGAGAAATCGTATGCTTCCACGATTCCGGCGATATAGGAGGGCATCGAGCTCATGGCAGCATTGAAAACCGCCGCATCCTCGGGATGCTCCGCAAGGTGTCGGAAGAATGGGGCAGAGTGCACGCGCTCGAATGCTGCTCGCCCCGTCCGAATGCTCTCATCGAGCCAGCCGAGTGGTCCCCAAATGAAGCGCGCGCCCAGCATCATCGCGAGAGGCCGGATCGATTCCGGATGGTCGGCGCGCAGCGCCTCGCTCAACGGAGTCTGGCAATATCGGCCGGAGGTATCCTCGGCAAAAATCCCGAGGCTCGTCAGCGCGCGAAGGAAGCGAGCCAGCGACGTCCCGTGCATGCGGGTGGCTTCTGACAGTTCAACCACCGTCTTCGGGCCCGCTGCCACGAGATCGGCAAGGCCCAACTTGGCCGCGACATGAATTGCCTGCACGGCGACACCCCCTGGCCAGAGCAGCTGCATCAGCTGCGTCGATGGAGAGGCGAAACACGTTTCCTGCGGACCATTCACGGGACTGGATATCTCTTCGCGTGGGAGCCCGGTCGGTGAATGTCAGGAGTGGAGGACCTACTCCGGCGTTCCCGACTCGACCCAGCGACACTTCGGCACCATCGAAATCACCATCGTGTTCCTCTGGGGTTGCTGTTTGAGCACTCCAAGAATCTCCTGCTTCGCAAGCCATTGGCGCATCCGTTTAGCGCGACCAAAGCGGCTTGTTGTCTTGGTCCGTTGCCTCATTTCGTCGTTATACTAGGGCGCGCGATACGTAATTATCATCCCCGGCAGGATTGGGCGCTGGGTAGTGACTGTACCCTCTTTTCAACTACACAACGATTCCGTGGTTTAAAGGTGCATTCCTGCTAAAAGCGATATCCCAGGCCGCTGAGGAGATGGTGGCTGCGGGCCGGAATCTTAGCCTCGCCACCGGCGACGTCCACCTGCGGTGTCGTCAAGGTAAATTTGTATTCGCCGACAACGTAGACGCCTCGCCAAACAGATATCTCGAGACCGCCGCCGACCTGCGCACCGGGGCCGCCGCTCTCGTATTGTTCGCTGCCAATCCCGCCGATGGTGCTCTCGGCATGAGGCAGCGTCCACCCAGCCCCGACGCGGAGAACGGCGACAACGTTGTGGCGACCGGACGAATCAGCGGAACCGACGTGGCGTCGCACGACGAAGTTCCCGAGGATGAAATTCAGACCATGCGACATCGCCAATCGTTGAACCAATGCTGAAAGGGGAAACGGCGCGTCGATTGGTGCGCCTCCAAGAATGCCGCGTACACGCTCCAGCCGATCGGTCTCCGCGAACACCTTGGCATGAACGAACTCGCCTTCAATGGCCATCCACGGCTGCGCGCGTGGAATCCACGAGATTCTGAGCCCGTAGTAGGGAGGAGACTCGAACGATTCACCGCGATAGTGGAGGTCGACGAGCTCGAGCTGCGTCTGCTGACCGGGCAGGACGAGGATAACGGTGCTCGGACGTGTCCACGCGTGCCCCAGGAACCCACCCAACATCCAGTCGGCACGCGCCGGAGATGGTAGTCCCAACAGGAAACCTGCGATCGTCAGGGTCCAGCCGCGGCGCTTCACAGTCCCTTGAACGGCTGACGATTCCCATCCGCCGGGATACATGACGATTTCGTCATCTGTGCTTCATCTCTGCGTCATTCACGGCTCGCAATGCTGCGAATAGCCGTATAGAACTCTTCGCCTTCGTTGTAGTGGGCGGTGGCACCGCGGGTTGCGTGCTGGCCGCCCGGCTGTCGCAGGATCCAAACGTACGGGTGCTGCTGCCGGAGGCGGGCGCGTTTGACCTCGCCATTTGCACCGCCGATGGATCCTATCGTCTGGAATCAGACGCGGATTTGCCCGTCCGGGCCCTTGGGTCCCTCCCACGCCGAATCGATCTCATCCGCCGCCTTGCGCAGAATCTCGGCCACGCGCTTAATTGCAGGATGCTCGGGACCTTTTCGCCACGCTCGCTTGTAGATTGACGTTGCGAGGCTCGCGAACGCGCTGTTGAGTTCTGCCATATCCCCGCCCGCAAAATCGCGGACCGCTTCTCGCACGCGCTCGAAGATATCGTCCAGCACATCGTTGTTGTCGGTCAGGAAACGCTCGCCAGCGGCGGTGATGTGGTAGACACGCTTGCCGTCGGTTTCCACCGCGCGGACGTAGCCCTGATCCTCGAGCAACTGCAGCGTGGGATAAATAGTCCCGGCCGAAGGCGTGTAGTAGCCGCCCATTTTCTCTTCGAGAGCCTTGATGATCTCGTAGCCGTGCCGCGGCTGCTCCTTCAGCAGCCGGAGAATCACGAACTTCATGTCGCCCGATTCGAATATCTGCGTCCGTCGCCTTCGGCCGCGTAGCCCGGCCCACGCCTTCAAGTGCGATCTCGGATCGCCCCGCCCGAATCCTGCGCCGAAGAAATCGCCGAATCCCCTATCACCACGGTGTCGGCCCATCGACGTCCTCCTGTTATGTCTTACGCTATGTTGTAAGATATATCGTAAGACATGTCAAGAGGTTCTCGTCGATGGCGTGTTAGGGTGTTGGATCGAGCAGCGCGGCTCGAAAATTCTGGAGCACGTGGGACAAGGCCTACACCCCGATGATTGCCACGTGGGATCAGGAGCAGCCGAAGCAGGCGGGCGGCTGGCTGCACGCCCAGCATGGCAGGGTAATTACACATACTTCGCGTACCCGTTCCACCGGCAGTGGCCGTACGGTGTGCCCGGTGCCTATCGATTGCTGGCCAATCTGTTGTCACTCGGCAAGTGAGAGCGGTTCGCGACAATTTGCGACAGTTCCTCCTTGCGAGACGCGCATGCGCCGCACTACTCTGCGGCCCACGTGACCAACGGCGAGGCCACACGCCCGTGGCGAGGCCACCTGCGGTGGTACATCGCCGGGCTGCTGTTTCTTTCCACCGTCATCAACTACATCGATCGCCAGACGCTCAGCGTCCTGGGTCCGCGGTTGAAGGACGAGTTCCAGTGGTCGAACTCGGACCTCGCGCTCGTCATCATCGCGTTTCGCGTCGCGTACACGGTCGGTCAGGCAGGCGCCGGCCATGTGCTCGATCGCGTCGGCACCCGCGCCGGCCTCACCCTCGCAGTGGGGTTATACTCCGCGGCCGCGATGCTCACGTCGCTCGCAACCGGTCTTCGATCGTTCATGGGGGTCCGTTTTCTTCTCGGCCTCGGCGAAGCGGGGAACTGGCCGGGTGCGACCAAAGCCGTCTCCGAGTGGTTTCCGCGCCGCGAAAGCGGGTGGGCCGTCGCGCTCTTCGACAGCGGGTCGTCCATCGGCGCGGCGATTGCGCCGCTGCTCGTTCTGGGGTTGCTCGCGACATTCGGCACCTGGCGCCCGGTGTTTATCATCACCGGCTCGCTCGGCATCCTCTGGATCATCGCCTTTCGCTGGTTGTACTTCCCCCCGGAAGCGCACCCGCGCGTTTCCCCTGAAGAGCGGTCGTACATCCTCGCCGACCGCGCCGATCAGATCGCCGAATCGGCAGGCGAGCGCGCGGGCTATCTGGGACTGTTGCGGCTGAAGCAGACCTGGGGGGTCGTCATCGGCAAGGCGCTCACCGATCCGGTGTGGTTCTTCATTACTGATTGGTTCGCTGTCTATCTCGTTGCGCGTGGGTTCTCGCTCGAAGAGGGGCTGCTCGCGTTCTGGGTGCCGTTCCTCGCGGCTGACGCCGGGAACTTTCTCGGCGGCGGCGTGTCGAGCCATCTCATCCGCCGCGGGATGTCGGTCGGCGCTGCGCGCAAGCTCGTGATCACGGTGGGCGGCATCGGCATGAGCCTGCTGATGGTCAGCCTGCTCTTCACCGATCTTCTGTCGCTAACGATCTGTTTTGCGGTGGCGACATGTGCGTACGCCGCGGCATCGACGATGGTGCTGAATCTGCCCGCCGATCTGTTCAAACAGGGATCGGTCGCCACGGTGAGCGGAATGAGCGGCGCCGGCGCGGGCATCGGCACCATTGCGGCGACGTACCTCACTGGCGCAATTGCCGACCGCTACTCCTTCGAGCCGATTTTGATTGGCGCCAGCCTCGTGCCGCTTGGCGCCGTTGCCGCAGTGCTATTGCTGATCAGGAACGACGATGCCACAAGCAAGGGAGTTGTCCGCCCCATCTGACGGCGCGGGCATGCGCGTGCTGGTGTACCCCACGCGCGCCGAGATGAGCGCGGCCGCGGCGCATCACGCAGCGGCGTCGATTCGCAACGCGATCGCGGCGCGCGGCGGCGCCCGCCTCGTCGCGGCTACCGGCGCGTCGCAACTGGAGTTCCTCGCGGTCTTGACGCGGCTGCCCGACATCGACTGGAAGCGCGTCGATCTCTTCCATCTCGACGAGTACATCGGCCTTTCGCTCTCGCATCGCGCCAGCTTCCGGCGCGTGCTCACCGAGCATCTCGTCGCGCCCACCGGCATCCTCCGCTTTCATCGTCTCGACGTCGACGACGACACCAGCGCCGTCGCCACGGTGGCCGCGGAAGTCGCCAGGGCGCCTATCGATGTGCTGGTTGCCGGTATCGGCGAGAACGGACATCTCGCCTTCAACGATCCGCCCGCGGATTTCGTGACGACTGACCCGTTCATCGTCGTGAACCTCGACGAAGCGTGCCGCCGCCAACAAGTGGGTGAGGGCTGGTTCCGCAGCCTCGACGAAGTCCCCAAGACGGCGGTGTCGATGTCGATCCACCAGATCCTGAAGGCGCACGAGCTGATCGTCGTGGTGCCCGATGGCCGCAAAGCGCCGGCCGTGCGCGGGTCGCTCGAGGATCCAATCTCGCCCGACGTGCCCGCGACCGCGCTGCGCATGCACTCGCGCGTCACGCTGTATCTCGATGACGCTGCCGCCAGCCTGCTGCGTCAGCGGAACTGAGAACGGAGAACGCGGAACGGCGGATAATGGCGCGGACTAGGGGGATTCCGTGTCCTTTGGTCCCGCGTTTCTGTTTCTCTCACTCATTCCGAGCGGGATCGAGTTTGGGTTGTTCGTGTACGGCAGAAAGAACGGCCGCTGGCCGCAGCTCACCGCTGGAATGTTGCTGCTGGCGTCGCCCTACTTCGGGTCGACTGTCACATCCTTGTTGGCCACCGACGCGGTCATTGGTGCCGCGCTGTGGTATTTGCTCCGCGTCGGCTGGTGAACCGGCACCGGCGCGGCGTCAGCGCCGCCGTTCTGCGTCCTGAGTTCTGCGTTCTCAGTTCTCAGTTCTGCGTTCTAAGTTTGTCGCGCAGCAACGCGAGCGGCACCGACCCGTGTTCGAGGACGCGGTCGTGGAACTTCTTGAGCCTACTCTGCCAGCCGCCGCCTCAACTTGACAATACCGCGGTCGGAAACGACGCGAACGTTCGAGAACCTGAATCTGCTGCCGTAGGGCGAGCACCTCGAGCTGCAGTTCAACGCGCGACCTGAAAGAGGTGGTAGCGCCGACAGGAGCGCCATGACGTTCGATATCATCCCGCACAGCGTACTCGTAGGTGGCGCTAACTCGTATCGCCCGAAGGGTTCGGGGTTTTCAGTAGGCACAGGGTGCGCGGGACGTTCGCGGGGCTCTGATCACCGGACGTGTCTCGCTAGCCGAAGAATCGGCCTGATCGCCGTGCGTGAGATCAGAGCGGCGGCTAGGGACCCTGGAGAACCGGGATGTCCCCAGTCTCGCCCCACTGGTAGGTGTCCCAGGTGAGGTAGTTGGTGCTCGACTTCAGGACGAACCAGTGGCCGCT
>JBKPDL010000009.1:0-9437 GCA_046727855.1 Acidobacteriota bacterium | reverse complement strand
GGCTGATGTGAAACGACTGCCGTACTCCGAGCGGATGGATTTGGAGCACCTCAACCTCGCCTCGCTGCTCGATTTCCGCCCTGATCAGGGAATCATCCGGCTCCATGAGCAGCGCGTCGTCATTCTGAGCGCTGCCGCGATGGGTCTTCTTCGCAAGGAGCTCATTGACACGTTGGGACTGGAGACCGCGAGACGCCTCATGTTGCGGTTCGGGTACGCGGACGGGTACCACGATGCTGTGAGCTTGCGAGACCGATCCAAATGGGTGAACCCGCTGGAAGGACTCCGGGCCGGTGCTGTGCTTCACACACTCGAAGGCATCGTCCGAGCGGAGATCATCAAAGTCGAGCATGACGCCGCGTCCGGCCGATTCGAGGAGGACGTGGTCTGGCACGACTCCTACGTGGCTGAACAGCACCTGCACCACTACGGGAAGAGCAACGCTCCGGTCTGCTGGTCATTGACCGGCTATACGAGCGGGTACGTGAGCGCCTGCTTCGGACAAGAGATTTACTTCCGCGAGACCGAGTGCTTGGCGCTAGGCGCTCCGAAGTGCTCGGCCGTTGGAAAAGATGCTGCGAGTTGGGGCGACGACCTGGAGGCGCTCCGGTTCGACTTTCAGAGCGCGGATCTGAAGCAAGAGGTCGAACGGGTCCGGGAAGCCGTTCACAAGCGTCTGCAGGAACTCGAGCGCCGTGAACGGCACGTCGCTAAACGTGAGCGCGAGCTGAACCTGCTTCGCGAGCGCGTTGCGCGCCACGCCGCCTCCAAGCACTTCATCGCCGGCAGTGCAGCGATGCAGGAGGTGCTCGAGCTTGCAGGACGCGTGGCCCCGTTGGATACGACGGTCCTGGTCTACGGAGAGAGTGGCACAGGGAAAGAGTTCATCGTTCGTCTCATCCACGATCAGAGCCCGCGAGCCACGGGTCCGTTTATATCCATCAACTGTGCGGCCCTGACCGAAACGCTGTTGGAATCGGAGCTCTTTGGCCACGTGCGGGGCGCGTTCACGGGTGCCGTGAGAGATAAGGCAGGTCTGTTCGAAGTTGCGGGGAACGGCACGCTGTTCCTCGACGAGATCGGTGAAGTCGCGCCGACCGTGCAGGCGAAGCTCCTGCGAGCGCTCCAGGAGCGTGAGATCCGGAGGGTCGGGGCGGAGCGAAACATCAAAGTGAACGCCAGGGTAGTTGCCGCGACCAATCGTGATCTGCGCGCAGCGGTCGACGCTGGTACGTTCCGCGAGGACCTGTATTTTCGTCTCGGCGCGTTCGTGATCACCGTACCGCCATTGCGCGAGCGCTGTGAGGACATTCCCCCGCTGGTCCACGACTTCCTGGGACGGGCGGCCGCACGTGTGAAAAAGGACGTCAAGACCGTCTCGGCGGATGCCATGACCGCTCTGATGAACTACAGTTGGCCGGGCAACGTTCGAGAGCTCGAGCACGCCATCGAACGCGCCGTGATCGTCGCTCGCGGGGACAGCGTCAAGGTTCGCGAACTGCCGCCCGAGGTCTCGCAGAAAGTTCGCGTGCGCGCGACCGACGACAGCCTCGACCTTCAGGCACAGGAACGGGCCATGATCGAACGCGCGCTGGAGCGCTTTCGCGGGAACCGGCGCCAGGCCGCTGACGCGCTGAAGATCAGCACCGTCACGCTGTGGCGCAAAATGAAGCAGTACGGGCTTGGCGCGTAGCCTCTGATCTCTCTCCCATCGGCTTCGAGGCAGATTTCATTCTGAAGCCGTGCGTTTCTGTTCGAAACGCGCCTGACCGGCCGTCCCGAAAAGAACGGTAAGCAACCCTCGATTCTAGCGTCTGGAGGTGCTGTGCCGCATGTGGCCTCGCCCTTGCCTCATTGAAGAGAACACGGTGTCCTTCATGCCGGAGAACATCGGAGGAGTACTGAAGCGGCCCGGCCGCTTGAACCTATGGAACCCATGCGGATCGATGTCATCGGCGAAGACGAATCCAGTCACGCGCAGGCTCGAACGTATGCCGAGTACAAGGTGTTCGCGGTTGACTTGAGCCTCAGTCTCATAATGTGTCAGTAGGGCAACTTCTGCGCCACTCAGAGTGCCGCGAAAGTGGGCTGGGAGTGACCGGCCTGATTTCATTGTGAGATGTTCGTATCGTTCTGAAAGGCTGTCGACGCTCGAGAGCGGCAGAAGCGACCCTGATCGATCGACTACGATGCGCGACTCCGATGCGGCTTGTGGCCGCTATTACCGAAGGCGGAATACGCGTTCCGGTGAAATGGGCACACCTCGCCCTCGTATCGCTTGCAGAAAGCCACGATGAGGCCCCCTGCCACAAGATTCACGGTCTGGGCTCCAACAAAGACCGCATCACCAATCATCGCTGCGTGAATCAGGAAGAGTAATGAGGCCGTGCACCAGAGAGAGAACGCCGAGATGCTGACGCCGGCAGTGCAGCGCTCCTTTATCAGGTGAACAATTTGCGGAACGTACCCGACGATCACCAAACCTGTTGCCACGAGACCAAGGATCTGAGTGGTAGTCATCAGGATCTTCTTCTACGCTGTGCGCTACGGACTTGCGTGTAGTGAGCGCAGATCGACGCCTTCGTCCCGAAGCTGCGCGAGATCCACTGCGCGCCGGGACTTGATGAGCGGCATGACACGCCGCACGTCCTTCGCGCGGTTGAGACCCACAGCCGCATCGATTCGGCCACCGTTTACATAGCACGCGAGGTAACTGCCGGAGTCCAGGCGGCCACGCACGACGAGCTGCTCCCACTTCATGTGGAATCCGGCGTACTGCAGGTTCGCGTCGTACTGGTCAGATCAGAACCAGTGGACCTCGTCGTACGCGACGTGCTTGCCGAGCATGTTGCGTGCAGCAGCGGCGCCTTGCTTGATGGCGTTCTGCCAATGTTCCACTCGGATCCGGCGATCGAAGATCGGGTGATAGTGATTCGCGACGTCACCTGCAGCGTACACGCCGCTGACGTTCGTCTGGCAGTACTCGTCGACGACCACACCGTTGTCCACGTGAATACCGCTGCGTTCGAGGAGTTCCACTGCCGGCTCGATCCCGATGCCCACGACGACGAAGTCGCATTCAAGACGCAATCCTGCTTTCGTGACGATGTGCGTCACGCGGCGGGTTCCCTCGAAGGCAGCGACGGTGTCCTCGAAGATGGCGCGAACACCATGAGCGCGATGAAGGTCGGCGAGGGTCTGGCCGACCGCCTCGCCGAGCACGCGGAAGAGCGGCGTCTTCGACGGGTCGATGGCGACGACGTCCAGGCCTTTCTGCCGAAGCGACGCGGCCACTTCCGAGCCGATGAATCCCATGCCCACGACGACGGCGCGGCGGCCGGGAACCATTTCTTCGCGAATGCGATCGGCGTCCTGGACCGTGCGAAGGCCATAGATGCCTTCAAGATCGCCACTGGGAATCGAGATGCGCCGGTTACGCCCCCCGTGGCAATGAGCAGCGCGTCGAACGGCACTCGACGGCGATCCTCGAGCTCCACGATGCGCATTGACGGATCGATTCGCGTTGCGCGTGTTCCGAACATCGTCTCGATGCCGTGCTCCGCGTAGAACTCGGCCGGCCGCACCAGCGCCTTGTCGAAGGGCACATCCCCGCGCAGGTAGGCTTTGGACAGCGGTGGCCGTTCGTAGGGCAGCTCGTTCTCAGCACCGATCAGCGTCACGGTCCCATCAGCGCCCTCTTCGCGCAGTGTGATGGCGGCGGTGGCGCCGGCCAGGCTGGCGCCGACGATCACGTACCTCGGGGCCATCACACCTCGATCTGTAAAGCATCCCCCGCGACCCGCACGGGATACACCTTGACCGGCACTGTCGCCGGAGGGGCGAGCACCTTCCCCGTCCGCATGTCGAACTCGGAACCGTGGCACGTGCACGTGAGGGTTGTGCCAGCCAGTTCCCCTTCTTCAGCAAGCGAGCACTGCTCATGCGTGCACTCGTCGTCGAACGCGTAGTACGTGCCGCCGACGTTGGCCACCGCGATTCGCATGCCCCGCACATCGATGGCCGTGACGCCGCCCAGCGGTATCTCGCTCGTTTTGATTGCCGTCACAAATTCTGTTGCCATTGGTGCACCCTCCTCGGTGAAATGTCCTCGTGGCACCTGTCGCCCGAAGTGCATCAGAGCGACTTCAGGAATTCAACCAGATCCGCCTTCTGCGCGGCCGTGAGATTCAACCCAAACAGCTGGTTGTAGTGATTGACCACGGCCAGGAGATCCGGCGCACTGCCGTCATGGAAATACGGCGGATGCTGCCACAGCCCACGTAACGGCGTCGTGCGATATTTCCCGGTGGCCGTCCGCATGGCATACGCCGGATCCGTCCCGACCTCGGCCGGATCGTGCAGGAACGGCACGGCCTTAGTAGGACCGCTCAGCACGTCCGTGAAGGTAGGCCCCTGGTGGCAGGTGGCGCAGCCGGCCTCGTTGCGGAACAGCCGCTGGCCGCGGATGGCGGCCTGTCGATCGAAGCTGCCTGTCGGAGGCTCCGGCGTGCGCAAGCTCAATTGATAGTCGAGCAGCGCCGGCAGCTTCGGGGTCACGAAATCCGGTGTCTGCGTGATGAAGAGGCCGATGCGCGGATCATGGAAGGTGCCCTGCCCACCCATCTGCCCCACTCCCACGTAGCTGTTCCAGTACGAGATGGGCCCATCGGCGCTGAAGGTCTCGAAGCCGACGCCCTTCAAGCCATAGATCGGCGGCAGGACAATCGGCAGCGAGGGGCTGTTCAACGACAGGAGGTTCGTGCCGTCGAACGCATGGTGGCGGGGATCATATTTGCCGGGGCCCCAGGCATTGAACTCCGCCTTGGTGGTCGCATCCAGCACTGGCGAGAGGGCGACGATCGCGCCCACATTCAGGTCGATGTTGGCCCAGCCGTCCAACCGTCGGCCAATCCCTGGTGCAAACGAGTTGTCGACCGACGAGTGGCAGAGGGCGCAGGTGATGCCGACGCTGGTGAGCTGCCCCAGGTCGTTCACCTTCCCCTGCACGCCCACGACCGCATTCAGCCGCAACAATTCGACGGTCACCGCGGGGTCGGTCGGATCAACCTGTCCGGCCTGCAGCGCGGTGAGGATTGCCGGCGGTAAGGCCTCGACATCGACCTTGAGGCCCACGGCCAACGCGGTCGCCGGCGGGACCGTCGCAATGACCTCGTGCATCCGCAACACATCGGTCCACAACTGCTCGTCGCCAAAGGTGTCGTAGCGGAAGATGGCTTTCCCCCTCCGATGGTTCCGTTCGCCGTCGTCGCCAGAGAGACTGGTCGTTTGGCGGGCGGTGATGGCGGGAGGGAACCCTGTGATGGCGAATGTCAACGCGAGCGCGAAGACGATTGAGGCTGCACCGATAAGTCGCATGGCCGGTCACTCCTGGTCTGCCGAGAGCCGTTTGCGGCGGACGCGCAGCACCACAACGCAAGCAACGCGCCAGGGCTAGGCCCCCGCCACCGGCCATCCGCGCCGCGACCTCCTTTCGTTTTGAAAGCCTGCGGTTTCATTCTGAATCTCCGGGTCGGATAGCCCGAGGCAGTGCCACCCGGTATGGCGGCACATTCCGCGCACCGGCTTTGTGGCGCGCAGCGTGCAATTCGACAAAGCAGACGAACGGGAGTCAGTCGCAGCTCGCCAAGCGACAGGAATACAAGGAAGCAGATGGCTCACACAATTGCAACGACCAGTCGCCCGGCTTACCAGGCCTATCAGATCCTGTACATCGGATTCATCGCAGCGCCCGCTTTGGCGGGACTCGATAAGTTCACCAACTTCCTCACGAACTGGAATCAGTACCTCGCTCCGGGTATCGAGCGGCTCCTTCCGGTCTCTGGTCAGACGTTCATGCTCTTCGTCGGGATCGTTGAGATGGCCGCCGCCGTGCTCATTGCCGTGCGTCCTCGAATCGGCGCTTATGTTGTCGCGGCGTGGCTGCTCGGCATTATCTCCAATCTCCTCCTGATTCCGGGGTTCCTCGACGTGGCCCTGCGCGATTTCGGGCTTGCGCTCGGCGCGCTTGCGCTCGGCCGGCTCAGTGAGGAGTTTGAGGGACCCTTATGAATCCGCTCCTCGCATTGAACCAAGTCGATCAGTTCGTGTGGTTGGACCACATCAACCGCAGCCTGGTCACAGGCGGCGGACTGCAGCGATTGATCAAAGAGGACGGCCTCGGCGGGGTGACCAGCAACCCAACGATTTTTGACAAAGCGATCGCAGGCAGCGTGGACTACGATACGGGGCTCCATCGCGCGCTGGATGCTGACCGCAACATCAGCAATCGAGCGCTCGCCGAGCGGTTGATCGTCGAGGACATCCAGTTGGCGGCTAATGTCCTTCGACCGGTGTACGACCACAGCGACGGCGCAAACGGCTTCGTCAGTCTCGAAGTCTCTCCGGCATCTGCCCACGACACTGCAGCCACCGTCACCGAAGCTCGGCATCTCTGGCAGGTCGTGGCGCGACCTAACGTGATGATCAAGGTGCCGGCGACGCAAGAGGGTATACGGGCGATTGAGGCGCTGACCGCTGAGGGCATCAACATCAACATCACGCTGATGTTCTCCCTTGAACATTACGAGGCCGTGGCGCAGGCCTACCTTCGAGGCATCGGCCGCCATCCCAACCCCCGTCGCGTCACATCGGTCGCATCGGTATTCGTGAGTCGACTCGACGTCGTAACAGATCGCCTGCTCGAGGAAATCGGTTCGCCGGACGCGCTCTCATTGCGGGTGAGGATTGGCATCGCAAACGCCAGACGCATCTACCGGCGGTTCCGTGAGCTGTTCGACGGTGAGTCGTTCGCGACGCTCAAGCGACGCGGAGCGCGCGTCCAAAGGCCGCTGTGGGCCAGCACGGGAACCAAGAATGCTTCGTACTCCGATGTCCTGTACATCGAGGCGCTGATAGGTCCGGAGACGATCACGACCGTTCCGCCAGCGACGCTCGAGGCGTTTCGAGATCACGGACGTGTTCGGGTCACGCTGGGAACAGAGGAGAAGGAAGCCGAAGCCGTGCTGGCGAGGGCGGCGGCCCTTGGCCTTGACGTCCACGCGATCACCGAGCAGTTACAGGCGGATGGCATCAAGGCATTCGCTTCCTCGTTTGATCGGTTGGTCGCCACTCTTGAGGACAAGCGGCGCCTGATCCTCACGACCGCGAGCTAACGGTGACAGCGCCAGTCGCTGAATCCTGAAGGGGAAACCCATGTTACGCAACGTCAAGGATTTGCGAGGCTACGCCTACGCGCAACCGACGGGGTCGTCGGCAAAGTGGAAGACGTCTATTTTGATGATGAAGACTGGGGATCCGCTATCTCGTGGCTAACGCCGGCAGCTGGCTGTCCGGCAGGAAAGTGCTGATCTCGCCCATCGCCGTCGGCCACGCGGGATGGATGGCCAAGCGCCTTCCGGTAGCGCTGACGAGGGCGCAAGTGGAAGGCAGTCCGGACATCGACACCAGGAAACCGGTCTCACGGCAACACGAAGCCGAGTACTTCGGGTACTACGGTTATCCGTACTACTGGGGCGGTGCGGGGTTGTGGGGCATGGGCGCGTACCCAGGCAGCCTGACCACCGAGGGCAGGATCGAAGAGGAACTGAAGCCCATGGAACCCACCCGACATCGACATCGAATGATTGCCACCTGCGCAGTAGCAACGCGGTCATCGGCCACCATATCGAAGCAACCGATGGTGAGATCGGCCACCTCGAGGATCTGCTCATCGACGATCACACCTGGGCGATTCGGTACCTGGTTGTGAACACGAGCAACTGGTGGAGCGGTCGCCGCGTGCTCGTTGCACCGCACTGGGTCAGGGACGTGAGTTGGTCCGAAGCCAAGGTCTCCGTTGATCTGACTCGACGGACAGTTACTGACTTGCCTTTGTACGAGTCGATCGCACAACTGCAGTCGACCTCATGACAAGGAAGCGCTGTCAAGGCCAGCGCTGAAACGAGGCACGCGGGCGATGATCAAATTAAAACGCGCGTACGACGCGGTCTCGCGAACGGATGGCACCCGCTTCCTGGTGGAACGGCTGTGGCCTCGCGGGGTCTCAAAGGCGGCACTCCAGGTCGATGCATGGCTGAAGGAAGTCGGACCCAGCACGGCGCTCCGAAAGTGGTTCAGTCACGATCCGCAGAAGTGGCGCGAGTTCCGTCAACGCTACTTTCGTGAGCTCGATTCGCGCCCAGAGGCCTGGCAGCCAATCATGTCAGCCGCTCGCCGGGGCACGGTTACGCTCGTGTACAGCTCCCACGATACGGAACACAACAATGCGGTCGCCTTGCAGGAGTACGTCCGAACGAAGTCGCCCCGGCCCGCGAGGTCGAAACATGCCTCCGGCGCAGATGGGCCGCGACCAGCGCGGTAAGTCCTCGCGGTGGGCCACCGGCCCTGTCCTTCGCCAAAACGCTATCCGCCTCAGCACCGGTTGAAATTCGCAGCCGGCGCACGGCACGATCGGGCGTGCTGGAAATGATCTTGGTGATCGTCCGCGCGCTGGCGTTGGCCTGCCGCGGCCATCAGGAATTGGTCCTTGAGAACATGGCGCTGCGCCAGCAGCTGCGGGCGTTCAAACGCGCGACGAAGCGTCCACGCCTGCGTATGCGCGACCGGCGGTTCTGGATCGTGCTGGCCAACACGTGGCAACAGTGGCGCACGGCGTTAGTGATTGTCCAGCCGGACACGGCCCTGCGGTGGCATCACGACTGGCTTCGCCGTCGATGGACCCGCCGCTCGACGCGCACCCGCGGCGGTCGCCCAGCCATCGATCGCGAGATCCGCGCGCTTGTCCGCGAGATGGCGGCGGCCAACCCGTTGTGGGGCGCCCCGCGCGTTCATGGCGAACTCGCCAAACTCGGGGTCAACGTGTCGGAGCGAACGGTGTCGAGGTTGCTTCAACAACGACGTCGTCCACCGTCACAAACGTGGCGGACGTTCCTCACCAATCATCTGACCGCACTGGTGTCGATGGATTTCTTCATGGTGCCGACGGTGACGGGTCGCGTCTTGTTCGTCCTGGTCTTGCTGGCACACGAGCGCCGGCGCATCGTCTACTTCAACGTTGCCGAGCATCCGACGGCACACTGGGCCGCCCAGCAAGTCGTTGAGGCGTTTCCTGACGACACCACGCCACGCTGGTTGCTGAGAGATCGCGACAGTATCTACGCTGACGCGTTCCGTCGCCGCGTGGCACGTATGGGCATCGCGGAGGTGATGTGCAGCCCGGCAAGTCCGTGGGCAAAACCCGTACGCCGAACGGGTGATTGGATCAATTCGACGCGAGTGCCTTGACCACGTCATCGTGCTCGGCGAGGGTCACTTGCGCCGTCTGCTCTCCGCATACCTGGCGTACGACCACAGAAGTCGGACGCATCTCGGATTGGGCAAAGACACGCCTGACGGCAGACCGGTGCAACCGGCGAGCG
>JBKPDL010000008.1:0-9988 GCA_046727855.1 Acidobacteriota bacterium | reverse complement strand
CGCTGGTGACGCATATTCGGCGCTATATCGAGCGATGGAATGACCACCCGCGCCCGTTCGTGTGGACGAAGCAACCGGCCGACCTGATTAAAAAGGTCGTAAGGCGCGCTCGTTAACATGACTTTAGAGACGCGGTACTAGAAGCGACCGACGATGCCGAACAGGTTCTGGTAATTCGCGAGTCCGCGTTCGCCCATCGGCATCAGGTGCGGGCTAATCGGATTGCCACTGATCGTCTCGCTGAAACTGTAGCGCACGGCGAGCTGCCGCGACACCCAAAGATCAATCCCCACATGAGAGCGCAAGGCGAGCCGCGTTGACGAGAACTCGCTTGCGGGCAACTCGAGTTGTCCCGTGAGTGACGTCGCAACCGCGCGACTGTTGAACCGCATGATCGACAAACCGGTGCCAAGGTACGGCCGCACGGCACTCCGCAACCCACGAAAGTAAATCAGGCCATCGACCACTAACGCGTTCTGCGCGCTCGTGCGCTGATTCTCATAGAACGCTGAGGAAGCACTCCCGGTCGCCGCCGCGATCAGCGTAACCTCATTACGGTTCCACATGTAGTTGGTCTGAAGACTAAAGTACTTCCACAGGTGAACCCCGCCGAACGCGTTGAGCGCCAGGCCGTTTTCCGGTTTGTACATGCCGATGCGCGCGTCGTTCATCGTGGTCACCGATCGCACGTCGGATGACAGTGCGGAGACACCGATCATCACGCCCGCGTACCAACGTCGAGCCTCCTGCGCCTGCGCGGCAGACGTAAATGTGATCATCGTCAACGTCGCGGTCAGCACCCGCCGGACACCAGGCGGACTCCACATCGTCACGGCTGCCACACCCATCCAAACAGACTTTGAAAATTGCCGAGGCGACGCTGCCCCATCGGCATCAGTTGAGCGCTCACAGGATTCGCGCTCAACGTTTCTCCGTAGGTATACCGAAACCACGATTGCTTACGTAATCGGACGTCGATGCCGACGGCGACGCGAAAGGCAACGCGCGTGGAGCGAAACCGATCGACCGGAGGCCCGAGACCATTGATGTGCACATCCCGAGTGCGGTCACTCGTAAATCGAACGACGGCCATGCCGCCAGCCATATACGGTCGCACACGACTCTCGCGATGACGGACGAAGAGCAACGCCTCCACTCCCGTGATGTGTTGTTGGCTGGACCGTTCTTGTTCATAAAAGGCGTTGCGTTGTGGTGAGACGACGGACGAGAGCAGTGTCAGATCGTTGCGATTCCAAACGTATATCGCCTGCACGCTGAAGAAACGCGTGACGTGTAGACCGCCCTGCACGCTCAGCGCAGGTCCGTTTTCCGGTTCGTAAAGCGAGAACGCCGCGTCAGGCGCGGTCGCCGCTCGTCCATCCGCCGAGAGCGTCGAGACCCCGACGAGCGCACTGGCATACGGCCGCATTTCCGACTGCGCGAACGCCGCCGACGTTGCTGGCGCGACAACGACAACACTCATCGTGACGCTTCGCACAAGGGAGAACACGGGTGTGAATCATGCGATGGTTGCGGCATCGCGTCAACGAACTTGCGATGTCACTGCTGAGCACCGGGGCGTGTCCAGGCGGTAACAAAAGGGGGATTTCGCGTGTGTTCGCGACTCACATCACGAGGGCCGAGTCCGCTCAGAAGGAAGGGTTCGTGCGCCGGAGATTGTTCAGCAACACTGTCGTGCTTGCGTTGCAGGTCCTAACCCGTTGAACGCTTCACATCAACAAGGAACTTCACATGATTCGAACAAGGATCTTGTTGCCGTTGATTGCCCCCCTCATGATCGCTGCGTGCTCATCGCAACCGCTCGCTCCATCCCGATTGCCGGCCACATCCGCCTCGTCCACAACACTCTCGGCCTCCTCCTCGGCTGGGATTTCGGCATCAGCTGCGGGTGGTCGTGCTGCCACGACCGCGATCGTGTATGTCACCAGCCAGGGCCTGTATTTCGACACCTTCGTGGCACGCGATCCTCTTCCGATGGAAGGAAAATTTCAACTCCTGGAGAATGGCACCACTGAGTTCGGCCCCGGTGATCCCGGCTATCTCGGAGGCCGCTGGTGGGAAGACTTGAACGGCAATGGTGTGCAGGACGCCACCGATCACTATTTCCTCTGTCCACTGCTACCGCCGGGAAGGACAACGCCATAAGGGACAGCGTCTTCGCCGGGGCTTCCTGCGACCGCGGCGAATGATGAGCCGCTCTATCAGGAAAGCCCCGGCTACGACGCGCGCGCCACGCGACGTATCACCGAGCGAAGCAGTAGAAGCGGCCCGCCCCGCCGCGTGGTGCGGTGTTCGAGCAATTCTGATTCGTGTGCGCCGGTTCCACGATGCGAGTGTGCCAGCCGTACTCTGGTTCGGTCCCATACTATCCGAGTGACCCACTTGGGCAGCGAGCGTGGTGGAGTCGGATGTCCAGTCGGCGCACGTGAGGCCGGGAGCCAACGTGCCGTCCGCGTTCGATCCCGTGAGGATGTCGTGTTCAACAAGACTTGGCGAACCGGTCCACTGTCCGTTGATGCGCTGACCACGCTCGTCGAGGAACACGGCCGCGTCGCCGGTTCGCGCGTGGAGCTCGGTAAAGTTGTTCGCGACGAGGACGAGATTGACGTTGTACCGAGGTCCGGTACCGATGCGATCGCGCGCGTGCGTCGGCTGATTGTTGTTCGCCGGATTGCGCTCGACACTGAGAAGGCCCGCCAACTGCGATCGCCGTAGCCCGCGGCCGCCGCGAGGCGTTGACAGGTGGCGTCGGCGCGCTCAGGCCGCCAAGGTTGCCGGTGACACTCGTTGCGCTGGTGACGAAGAAACTCACCGCTGGACCTGACGGCGACGTCGGTCCGTCATCGCAGCCGGCACTGATCAGGAACACGAGTAGGAGGGAAGAGCGATTCATCATCCTTGCCTTCCTGGATTCGTGCACCGTGGCACGGCGGTTTCGACTCCGCAGATGTTGATGGGGGAGGCGTTTGTAGCGCGGCCGTCCAAAGATGTGCGCGCCACGTCTAAGAACTTCAGACTCCGCGAACTGCGCGGACTGGAAGGACTCCATGAAGATTCGTTCGTCCAAATCACCGTATGCGCGCTGTTGTTGACGGCGCTCGCGGGTCCGGCTCAGGCACAGTCGCGCGATCGCGAAGACATCAGCGGCACGCCTGTCATCGTCACCCCTTTTCTTTCACTCGGCGACCCCTTGTCGTCACGCGTCGGAACGGCTATCACGTTTCCCGTCACCGAGACGGTCAGCGTCGAAGCTGAATTGGGTTACCGCCGCGCCGAACTCAACGCGCTGAGCGCGCATGTGAGCGCGTTCTACGACCTGCCGCAATGGCGGCGAATTACGCCGTATCTTGCGGCGGGAGCCGGTCTCGAACAGTACGGCACCGCGTTGGAGCAGCCGGACGGAACGCTCGCCACGCAGGCGCGAACGGCGTTCTCGATCAACGCAGGAGGCGGCGTCAAGGTGCCGGTGAATGACGATTGGGGCTTCGCACCGATGCGCGCTGGTTCAACGGCCTCGGCCGGCAGGCATCTGAGCATTGGCGCGTTTATAACGGCGTGTCGTGGCGTACGGGCGGTAAGTAGACCTGCGGTTGGCGGACCTCAACCGCCTTCGGCAAGGCTATGGGCGATCTCGCCGAAGCGTAGCGGAGGCGGAAGGTCCGCGGCTACATGAGCGCGCGAAAGTCCACGCGCAGCACGCGGCGAGCAGCGAGCATCGTCGCGGCGAGCGTGACGCTTGCGACAAGGACTTTCGTCCACGCGAAGGTCCGCGTCTCCAGCGCGGGGATGCCCACGATAAGGCCCTGAAGGATCGGGCCCGAGGCAACGGTGCCGATCGCGCTCAGCGGAATGGCCACAGCGACGAGATGAGATGCTTCGCGGATGACGTCGGCCATTAAGCGCGTCGGACTTGCCACAACCGCTGCACGCAACGCGAGCTCGTGGCGACGCTGTGCGACGCGATGCGCGGCCAGCGCGTAGAGGCCCATCAGAGCGAGGACAAGCGACATGCCGGCGAAGAGCGCGAGCATCGAAAGCGCAAAGCGCCTCGGTCCGAGTGCAGCGGCGACAATGGCGTCGCCGGAGCGCACTTCGGATGTTGGAACGTTCGCATCAATCGCGCGCAATTCGGTTCGCACCCGGCTAACGAGCGTGAGCGGCGTGATCTTCGTTCGCACGACCAGACTCGCCGATGCGGCAAAGAAGCTGCGCACGTCCGGCATGATCTGTGTGTAGGGCATATCCAACGTGCCGAGCGGCTGTTCGTCGAGCGTGAAGTGACGGACGCTTGCAGCAACCGCGACGATTTCGTACACGCGCCGTCCCGCCGAGTCGTCCAGTTCGAGGTGATCGCCAATTGGATCACCGGACCAGAACTGACGCGCAAGCACTTCGTCTATCACCGCGACGAGTTGCGTATCCGCGCGATCGCTTTCTGCAATATCGCGACCGGCTCGTAACGGAATCCCCATCGTCCGAAAATAGTGCGGGCCAATACAGCGTTGTTGCGCGCCAGGACGTCCTTCCGGTTTTGCTGGCGGATGCTCAGCAATCGTGAAGTCACTTCGCGCGTTCAACGCGCTGAGCGGCACGATGTTGGTTACGGTCACGTTTTCAACGCCAGGAAGACGACCCAGGCGTCCCGCTGCCTGCTGATAAAACGATTCAACTGCCCGGCAACGTCTTGTAAGTCGAAGCGGAAGCGACACACGTACTTCGAGTACGCGAGCGGCGTCGAAACCGGGACCGCCCGCCGCGCGCGCACGGACGCTCGACACCTCCGGCCGAAATCACGACGAGAACGATTGCAACGCTCAGCTGCGCGACGACGAGACCGTTCGTAATGCGACCGAGCCGGCGCGCACTGGCGGTCCGACCGTGACCGCGCATGAGCGGTTCGAGATCGACGCATGCAATCCGCCACGCCGGACCAATCGCAATCGCGATCACACAGACGGCCGCGACCGCTGCGACGATCACCAGTGTCACGATGTCGAGGCCGACTTCAGGAAGCCGGGGCAACCACACGACCATGTCGCGTCGCACGACGCGGAATGCCAGCCATGCGAGCACGACGGCCCCGGCGCCAGCCACACACGACAGGCGTGCGGCCTCGAGGAACGTCAACCGCACGAGCGTTGCGCGCGACGCGCCCAGCGCCAGGCGCATGGCGTGTTCACCGCGACGCTCCACGCGGCGGACGATGAGAAGGCCAGCGACGTTGAGGCACGCAACGCCAAGAAGCAGGGTGACGGCGCCGAGCACGATGAGCAGCATCTGCCGGAACGCTCCGAGGAGCTCCGCTTCCAACGCGAACACGCGCGGCTCGGTCTTCTTGCCGTTCTCCTCTGGATACTTCTCTCGCAGCTCTCGCGCGATCGTTCCAAGCTCGGCAACCTCATCGCTGGCCGCGTTCGCGACGGTCTTTGCCGTCGTCCGCGGCGTGCTGCTCGAGCCGCTGCCGTTTCGCGAGCCAGATCGATTGGTGTGGGTGTGGGCAACGCGCGTCGATCGCGATCGCGCATTCTACTCGGCTCCCGAGCGCGACTTCCTCTTTCCAGGACAGGATGCGGCGCTGGCGATTCCGCTGCAACTCGATCGCGATCCGCGCCGCAGTGATCGCGGGACGAATTTCCTCCGGATGTTTGGACGGCTGCGCGAGGGCGCGACGCATCAGATGCTGACGCCAGCACACAAACGATCGACGCGGAGGAACGAGAGACACGAGGTATGGGCGTTCTCCTCGAGTCCCCCGGATTGTAACGTACGTTACCTTATTAATGTAATCAATGTTACCATTATCATGAGGCGATGCCTACGCCTACACCTGTTCTGCTGCTCGCACACCAGTTGCCCACCAAGCCGTCACGGGCGCGCGTCACGACGTGGCGCCGGCTGCAGCGGCTTGGCGCAGCCGCGCTGCAAGGGTCGGTGTGGTCGCTGCCGGATTCGGAACAGGCGCGCGAGGACTTCACCTGGATGAAAGGAGAAATCGAAGCCATGGGTGGGGAGGCCACGATCTATTCCGCAACGGTAGCCGACAGAACCGCGGCCCTGCGGCGGCCCGACGCGCTGACGCCGCTCGATCCGCGGCGCTACAAGCGAAAGACATGGGTGACGCGTCCGCGGCCAGGCATCGATCGCATGGCGAGCGCGTGGCTCATCCGTCGATTCATCGATCCACGCGCACGGTTCACCTTTGCAGCGCAGCCGCCCGACAAGCCATCAAGCGTGGTGCCGTTCGACATGTACGGCGGCGAGCTAAGCCATCAGGGCGAACTCTGCACGTTCGAGGTGCTTTTCAAACGCTTCCGAATTCGCGATCGCGCCGCCACGGCGATAGGACACATCGTGCACGACGTCGACCGGCATGACGAGCGCTACAACGATCCGCACACCGCGACCGTAGCGTCGCTCGTGGACGGGCTTCGCGCGGCGCACGACGAGGATGAGCAACTTTTGCAACACGGCATCGCCATGTTCGAGGCTCTGTATCGATCCGCTTCAAGCGAGCCGCGCCGAGGCGTCGCGACGCGCACTCAGGGGCGAAGGCGCCGCCGACGCTGACTGGTCCCGCCATTGCAACGATGCGCCTCGACGGGAGGTACGAATGGTGAGGTCTTGTTTAATCGGTATCGCCCTTATTGCCACGCTTGGCGTTGCCTGCAACCGCGACAATGCGGATCGGCAGTCGAGCGCGCCAGGTGAAGGCGGCGGCGCCAGCGGTGCGGCGAACCCGCCCAGCACCGCAGCCAACACAACCGAGACGCGCTGGACCGCGGAGGAACAGCAGTTCGTGCAGAAAGTTGCGCAATCTAATCAGTTGGAAGTGGAGCTGGCGAAGATGGCCCAGGACAAAGCGCAGAGCTTCGAGGTCAAGGAATACGCGCGTCAGCTCGAGCAGGATCACTCCGAAGCGCTCGACGATGTGAAACGCGTCGCCAACCGCGCGAGCATCACGCTCGAAGAGCCGCCGGCTGCTGAAAAAGCCAGCCTGCAGGACAAGCTGGCCAGTGCAACGGGACGAGCGTTCGATCGCGCGTACATGCAGGAGATGATCGAGGCCCACAACAAGAACATCGCCGAGTTCGAGCGGCAGCAGAAGACCGCGCCAGGGGAGTTGAAGGAGTTCATCGACAAGACGCTGCCGGTCATGCGCGAGCATCTGCAGGAGGCAGAAGCGTTGCAGAAGACGATCGCCGAAACGAGGCCGTAGCTACAGCGCCCGCCTCACGAGCGAGTACACGAGCGCAGTACTGATGCCGTACACGAGATGTGCGGCTAGGTGCTGCGCGTTCGTGCTCAAAGGGTACGAGAGGAGCGGCTGCGTCGACAATCCCGCAATCGGCAACCCGAACTGATCGGCAATCACAAACAGCTCTGCGCCAAATGCGGCGCCGCCCGGCGCATGACGTGTCTCACGCAGCATGCCGTAGATGGTGCCGGCGGCAATTCCAAGCGCGTAATGCGCCGCGGGTCCGCCAATGTCGCTCTTCTCCTCCCCCGTCAACTGGCGATCGAGCACCACCTCGGCGATCTCATTCGCTGCCTTCATCGCGGCATCGTCTCGGCCTTCGACCGGCTTGTTCGACTGAGGATTTTCCGAGCCGGTCAGGCCTCGGCCGCTGAGTGCGACGTGAAAACGGGTCATCACCCACGAGGCGGCGAGCCCCGCGACGGCGCCCGCAAGCGCGCCTTTCCACACGATGGGTTCTGGGTTGCTCATCCGTTGATTCATGGGGAGGTTCTTGCAATTCGCGGACCTCCCGATCGCGGCCCTCGTGATCGCGGACCTAAAGGTCCGCGCTACAAGAACTTCCTTGGGGAAGATCCCGCCACAACGGCGCGGGAAGGTTGGCGCCACGCTGGGATGGTGCGAGCCACAACCGACGCGGGAAGGGTCGGCGCCACAACGGCACGGTGAGGCAGCGCGCCCAAGCAACCTTCGGAGGTCCGCTGGCCCACGAGGCGTATTGACACGCATCGACTTATCGTCATATGTTGATGAAGGATTTATCCAGAGTGGCTGAGGGACCGGGCCCGTCGACGCCACAGCAACCTGGCTGCAAAGCCAACGGTGCTAATTCCCGCCCCACGCGGGGGAGAGATAAACGATGCTCGTTGATTCTGCCGCTGTTCCCTCCAAAACCGCATCGCCAACCGCCACATCGACGCGAACCGTCCGCGTCGGCATCCTGGGCTTGGGCAACGTCGGTCAAGCCGTCGCCCGCCTCGCGCCGGAAGCGCAGCGTCTTGCCACCAGCGGCATCCGCTTCCGCGTGTTGAGCGCGCTCGTCCGCGATGTCGATCGGCCGCGTGCGTGTCCGCGACCTCCGCGCGTCACCAACGACGCCGACTCGTTCCTGCGTGGAAACTACGACGTGGTGATTGAGGCGCTGGGTCCTATCGAGCCGGCACGCACGATCGTTTCACGTCTTCTGGAACGCGGTGTTCCTGTCGTCACGGCCAACAAAGCCCTCGTCGCCGCGCACGGTCACGAGCTGGTGGCGCTCGCGTCGCGTCACCGCACGTCATTGCGCTACGAGGCGAGCGCGCTGGCCGGCGTGCCGTTTCTTGGCGCGCTGAGCGAGCGGCCGTTCGTGTCCGACGTGTCGCGTTTTTCCGCCGTCGTGAACGGCACGTCGAACTTCATCCTCTCCACGCTCGACCGAGAACACTGCAGCTTCGACGAAGCGCTCGCGCGTGCACAACATCTCGGTTTGACCGAGCCGGATCCATCACGCGATCTCGACGGCTTCGACGCGGCCGACAAATTCTCGCTGCTCGCGTCGCTGTTTGGCTGGGGAACTCCACACGTGTGTGACCTTGAAGTCAACGGCATCCGGTCGCTCGGCGCCGACGATCTCGCGGCTGCGCGCCGTTTCGATGCGACGATCAAACCCGTCGTGTGGGCGTCCCGCACGTCCGGCGGATTCGAGGCGTTCGTGGGGCCCGCACTCGTGCGGTCCAACCACCCGCTCGCGTCGCTCGTGGGCACGCTGAGCGGAATCCAGCTCTCCGGCCGCTTCGTCTCGGATCTTTTTTTCAGCGGGCCGGGCGCAGGTCCCGACGTGACGGCGGCGACGATTCTCGACGACGCGATCGAGGCGGTGTCGAGCGTGCGGCGGCTGCCACGAGCGAGTCGCAGATCGGAAGACGCCGGGTCGATTGCCACGCCATCCACGGAGTGGTTTGTCCGCGTTCGCTATCCGGGGGTCGTCCCGCGTGGCGACACGGCGGTGTCGCTCCTGTCGCATGCTGGTCTTCCGGTCGTGGCATCAACGGACGCGATCGACAACGCGAGTTGGCTGCGCGTTGGCGCAGCGCCACGCGCCCACATCGATCGGACGATTCTCAACCTGCACCGTACCCATCGCATCGAGGCGCACGCGCTCCGTGCGCTATAGCACAGGGAGGTCGGGGAGCTCGGGGACGGACAACAGGGAGATCGGGGAGATCGGGGAAGTAGGGAACAGGGAGATCTAGGAGATCGGGGCAACGGACAACAGGGAGATCGGGGAGATCGGGGAAGCGGGGAACAGGGAGATCTAGGAGATCGGGGCAACGGACAACAGGGAGATCGGGGAGATCGGGAAGTGGGGAACAGGACGATCGGAGAGATCGAGGAAGTAGGGAACAGGAAAGATATGGGAGATCGGGGGAAACGGATAACAGGGAGATCGGGGAGATCAGGGAAACGGACAACAGTGAGATCTACGAGATCGGGGAAACGTACAACGAAGAGATCGGGGAGACAAACAACAGGGACATCGAGGAATCGCGGAGAGAGCACAACAGGGGCTCTCTCTGATCGCCTTGTCCGTTCTTCCTGATGTCCCTGATCTCCCCGTGGTTCTACTTTGATCTCCGTGATCTCACTGATTTCCCTGATCTCCCTTTTCTTCTATCCCTGATCTTCCTGATCTCCCTGTTTTTCTCTCACTGATCTTCCTGATCTCCCTGTTTT
>JBKPDL010000007.1:0-42144 GCA_046727855.1 Acidobacteriota bacterium | reverse complement strand
TGCTGCGACGACGTTGGCGGCCGCGGTTTGGCGTTCTTAGCGAACTCGTTTGCCCAATTGAGCATTTCCGCGATCGTATGCAGCACCGATTCGCGGCCGGTGTAGCCGTGCGGCTCGTACGGCAGCGTCACATACCGGACGATTGCGCCATGCCCTTTGAGCGCCATATACAGGCGCTCCGATTGAATCGGGAACGTGCCGCTGTTGTCGTCGGCTTCGCCGTGGATCAACAGGATCGGTTCGTTGATTTTATTGGCATAAAAGAACGGCGACATGTTGCCGTAGATTTGCGGCACTTCCCAGAACGTCCGCTGCTCGTTCTGGAAGCCGAACGGCGTGAGCGTGCGGTTGTAGGCGCCGCTGCGAGCAATTCCGGCGCGGAAGATGTCGGAGTGCCCGAGCAGATTGGCGGTCATGAACCCGCCATAGCTGTGACCACCGGCGACCACACGATTGCGATCGGTCACGCCCATGGCCACGGCCTTGTCCACGGCCGCCTGCGCGCTCGCAACGAGCTGCTGCACGTAAGTATCGTTGGCGGTCTCCCCGGGTCCGACGATCGGCATTGCCGGATCGTCGATGATGGCGTAGCCCTGCGTCAGGAAGAACAAATGCGAGGGGCCGGTAATCAAGGTATAGCGATCGGCGGAGCCGGTCACTTGGCCTGCGTTGTTTGGATCGGTGAACTCGCGCGGGTATGCCCAGAGCAGCGTTGGCAACGAACCTTGCGCCGGCGTCCAACCCGGAGGCGTGATAACCGTGGCTGAGAGCTCCACGCCGTCATTGCGCTTGTAGGTGACGAGCTGCTTCTGAACGCCGCGCAACGGGGGCGCCGGATCCTGATAGTTGGTCAGCGCCTTGCGCTCGTTTGTCTTCAAATCGCGGACGAAGTAGTTGGGCGGATCGTTCCTGGACTCATAGCGAGTGATGATCTTGGTGCCTTCGTCATTGAGCACGGCGCTGACCGTTTCATAGGAGCGGCCGGATGTCTGGAAAAGACGATCGCTCTTGAGCGTCGACAGATTGAGCCGATCGACGAACGGCCGTGCGCCTTCCGGGGCGGCGCCAAGCCCCGCGAGGAAGATGCTGTCGCCACTCTGCTGCACCGCCGACACATTCGAAGCCTTGGGTTCGCGCAGCGGGGTGCCTGGATTGGCATATTGATCTTCCTGGCTGCGATCCCAGAGCTTGCGCGGCGCAGCGCCCGGCTTGTCGATGATCCACGTGCGCGTCCAGCGGCGGCCACGATCGTTTTCGGTGAGCATCGCGGCGCCGTTCTCGGTCCACGCCAGCGTGTTGTATCGATATTCCGTCTTCGTGAATTCGGTCGGCTCGCTGGTAAACGGCGCGGAGAGCGTCATCACCTTGTCGCGAAACGGCACCTTGTTTTTCGGATCGCCCTTGTCGAGCGCTTCGGCCCAGGTCACGGTCGCGGGCTCGATTGATTTCCACTGGTAGCTGCGCGGGCCGATGTGCACGCCGGAGTTGGGCACAGTATCGGCCACCGGGAGATCCGCAATCTGTTTGACAATGTCGCCACGGCGATTCCAGATCTCCACCGACTTCGGGAAGTCGTCGTAGGGAACGAGCCACGAGAACGGCCGCTTGATGCGCTCCACGAGAACGAACTGGCCATCGGGCGACGCGGAGAACTCGCTATAGATCGCCGGTCGGCCCACCGGTGTCCGCTGGCCGCTCGCGGCATCAACGATTGCGAGCTGACTCGATGCGTAGTACTCGAACAGATCCTCGTCGTGCGCACTGGTGAGGAGATCCTCGTAGGTGCGCACGGGCGCAAGCCGGCCGCGATTCTCCTGAATGTTAGGACCTGTCGGAACGGCGGGCTCGGCCGGAGGAGTGCCGCGGCTTGGATTGACGAAGCCGCAGAGGAACGATGAGCCATCCGCCACCCACGAGCACGGTGCGCCGAGCGATGCGTTCAGCTGTGCCGCGGTGAGCGCTTTCGCTTGTCCCGTTGCCGTATCGCCCACCCACAGCTCGATGCCGTTTTCGCGTGTTTGAGTGAACGCGAAGCGCTGACCCGTTGGTGAGAAGCCAATCCACGTCAATTTCGGCGCCGGCGGTACCGTGACGCTCTTTTCCGCAAAATCCGCGATCGTCTTCAGCTTGATTGCGCGATACGTGACCGCGCGATGCGGCCCGTTGGTGCGCGGGTTGATGCGCACACCGCCAATGCGATGCACCGGCTGCGCCATGTCCGCGATCGTCGGCATGCTCGATCGCTCGAGGATCGCCACGACGTCGCGCGCCGGACTGACTTCGAGCGTTGGCGGCGGCGGCGCGTCGAGAATGTCGACGATCACTTTTGGCGGCAGCAGATAACCGGAGGCCGCAGACGATTGCGACGCCTGTTGTGCAGGCGACTGTGCGGCAACCCACACAGATCCGCAAACTACAGTGAACGCGACGATGAGGAAGCGGAGCGTGCGCATAGGTTCTCCTGGTGTCGGAACACTAACCGTTCAGTTTATTTCACGGTGGCGCCGCCGCAAGAACTACCCGCGCCGGCCGTGCAACCAAAACAGTGAGGGCCGGTCACGACGGCACGACCGCCAAACCCGCGCTGCTTCAGGTCAAACACGGTTTCAGCCGAACCCCGCGCGGCGCCCAGCTCCAGCATTTGATTGAAATCGCAGTCGTACAAACGACCGTCCCACCCCACACTCAGTGTGAAGCGGCACATCAGCCCCTCGACGGCAGCCGGATTGAAAGCGTTGACAAGCTTCGTCATGTACTCATCGAGATTGCCGGAGCGCTCCAGCCACTCGAGATACCGGCTGATCGGCATGTTCGTGATCGTGAACAGCCGATTGAATTCGATGCCGTAGCGGCGCTTCAACACCTGCTTCCATTCCCGCTCCAGCGACGCCTGCGTCGCCGGCAGGAACGCGCCGACAGGGTTGGTGACAAGGTTCAGAACCAGCCCCGATCCCTGACAACCGTAGCCGAGCGCGTTGAAACGCTGCAGCGCCTGAACCGATCGCTCGAACACGCCGTCGCCACGTTGACGATCGGTTTGCGAGGCCGCGTACGACGGAAGCGACGCAGTGACCTCGACACGATGCGCGGCGAGAAACTCGGGCAGATCTTGATAGTTCGGAAGCGTCGTGATGGTGAGATTGCAGCGGTCGATCACGTGCCGCCCGAGTGCGACGCCACGCTGAACGATCTCGCGAAAGCGCGGGTGGAGCTCTGGAGCGCCGCCCGTGATATCGAGCGTCGGAATCTCAGAGTGCTGCAGCAGATCGAGGACGGCCTCGACCACATCGTCGGTCATCACTTCGATGCGATCGGGTCCCGCGTCAACGTGGCAGTGATGGCACGCTTGATTGCAGCGCTTGCCGACGTTGATCTGCAGCACCGCTGGCGGAATCGTCGTGAGTGGCGGCAACCCGGCGAGCGTGATGGCTTCCTCGAACGATCGCGGCAACGCCAGCGATTCGAGCATCGCCCGCTGGGATGCCGGCGATGCAAGCGGCGAGCGACTATTGAGCAGCGTGACGAGCGCCATTACATCGACAGTTTCTTTGCGCGATTTCGCATCTGTACCGCGTGCACGAGCGACGCGCCGCCTCGAATCGCCGACGCGACGTGCACCGCTTCGGTCATCTGCTCCGGAGTGGCGCCCCGCTCGAGACTTCCGGAGGTGAAGGCATCGATGCAGTACGGACACTGCACCGCGTGCGCGACTGCCAACGCAATGAGGGCCTTTTCACGTTCGCTCAACGCGCCATCCGCGAACACGGCGGAGTACCACGCGGAAAACTTTTCCCAAAGCTCTGGTGCATGCTCGCCCACTTCTGGGAATCGCGCGAGATCTTTCGGATCGTAATAGTGTTCCATCGCAGGATTATCAGCCACGCGCGCCTAATCCGGCCAACCGTCCAGTTGCCCAGGCCCACGCGAAATTATGACCGCCGATTGGCCCAAATGCGTCGAGCATCTCGCCACATAAAAACAAACCTCGATGGCGCCTGCTCTCGAGCGTACGCGCCTCAACCTCGGTCAACGCCACGCCTCCGCCGGTGACCTCCGCCTTCTTGTAGCCCTCATCGCTCGTCCACGGAAGAACGTAAGACGTCAGATGCCCGATCAACCGGATACGTTCCTGACGGCGCAGCTGACTGACGCCTCGAGTCGCGGGAACGTCCGCCTCAGCCATGAGCGCCGCCGCCAGCCGTTGCGGCATCTCGCGCGCCAGAAGGTTCTCTACACCGCCGCCGCCGATCGAGAAGCGCGCTTCCCAGTCGTCCGCCGTCAACGGCGACCACTGGACGCGCAATACGGCGGGATTCTCGCCGCCCGCCTGGCTTCGCACCGCAACATGCGAAATGTCGAGCACTGAGGGGCCGCTGTAGCCGCGATGTGTGAACAGAAAACCGCCGGACGTTTCGGTCGAGCGTTCACGCGCCCGCGCACGAATGCGCACACGCAGCGAGACGCCGCTCAGCGCGCCGTGCGGTACGCCTGCAGACAGAAGCGGCGTCAACGCAGCGTACGTGTCGTGCACCTCGTGACCAAGTCGCGCCGCCTCGCGCAGGCCAACACCATCGCTTCCCGTGGCGGGCACTGACAACCCGCCGGTAGCGAGCACCACGCGTGAAGCCCGAAGCGGCCCCTGACTGGTTTCCAGCATCCAGTGATCGCTCGTCGGTGTGAGCCGCTCGAGCGCCGTGTTGAACGATAAACGCACGCCGCGGTCGCGAGCACGGGCGACGAGAGCGTCGCGTACATCGCGCGCGCGGTTCGAGCGCGGAAAGAGCTTGCCGGTGTCGGTTTCGAGTTCGAGCGGGATGCCGAGATCGTGTTCAAAGAACTCGCGCTGCCGCACGAGCGGCCACGAGCGCAGCAGCCCTCTCATGACGTGCGCGGGCGAGTCAGTGACGAATTTCTCGGGCGCCAGAATAGCTGGCAGCACGTTACAGCGGCCGCCGCCGCTGATCAGGATCTTGCGCCCGCCGTCTGGCGTGCGCTCGAGGAGTACCACGGGCGCGTCAGTGCTCGACGCCGCAAACGCCGCCGCCGTGAGGCCGGCCGCGCCGGCGCCGACAATGACGATTGGGTCGGTCACTCCACCGCGCGGCTGTAGAAGAGATCATGATTTCCGGGCGGGTCGAGTCCTGCCTGCCGAACGCCAAGTGCAATCTGCGCCCAGTGCCGAACTTCGTGGAGGCCGATGTGCAGCAGGAGCTTGCGCGGCGTCATACTGACCGTGCCCGATGGCACTGTGAACTCACGCGGCCGCACCGCTTCGATTTCATCGAGCCTGGCGGCATAGCCGCGGAGCCCGTCACGGATCTTCGCGGCATAAGCGAAGAGCGCGTCGGTATCGCCGTGCGCAATTCCAGAGGCATCGGGAACCTGCTCCGTACGCAGGCGGGCGAGGTGCCGCGCTTCGACGAGAAAGATATGATCGACTAACGCGCCAACGGTCGCGAAGCGTCCAGCCGGCTGCAGGCGGACGTCCATGGCGGCAGGATGCGCTGTGAACCACACGCGCCACTTGCCGCGCTCTTCATCGGTATACGCCAGCAGTTCGTCGAAGCTCAGCGCGATCATTGCGGGCCAAAGATCTGATCCACGCTCATTACCTCCACCGGTCCGAGATTGAGCGCGCGAATCCCGGGCTCGATCACTTTTCGATCGCCGACAATCACCACGGCAAACTTGTCCGGTTGGATGTGGCGCGCCGCTGCCTTCTGCACGTCGGGATTGCCGACCTGCGTGACCGCGCGTACGAACGACGGGAAGTATTCCTCGGGCAGACTGTAGACGACCTGCTCTTCGACCTTGCGCGCAAGATCGCTCGAGGTCTCAAATTCGGCGGGGAAGCCGTAGGCCACGTAATTTTTGGCTTTCTGCAGCTCCTCGCCCGGGATCGGCTTGAGCATGCCGCCAAACTCGTTGAAGAACTCGCGCAGCGCCTCCGCCGTCTTGTCGGTCTGCACGCCCGCGGTTGCATAGAACAAGCCGTTTGATAACCGAGTATCGAAGATCGACCGCGCACCGTACGAGTAACCGTGGACCTCGCGCAGGTTCTGATTGAGCCGCGACGTGAAGGCGCCGCCGAGGATCGTGTTCAGCACCTCGAGGGTCGGGAAATCGGGTGTCGAACGCGGAACCCCCACCCACCCGATGCGGATCTGCGACTGCGCGGCGCCTGGCTTGTCGATCAAATAAATCTGCCGCTTCGCCAATTGCTTCGGCTCTGGAACAGTGGCGATCGCGGTGGCGTCGGCCGGCCCCTTCCACGAGCCAAACACTTTTTCGAGCTGCGGCACCACCGTCGCCTGCGTCACATCGCCGGCCACAATCAAGGTCGCGTGCTCCGGGCGATAGTACGTGCGGTGAAAGGCGCGCAGGTCGTCGAGCGTCATCGCTTTGAGCTCCGCTGCAGTACCGCCGGTTGCAGTCCCATAACGATGTGTAGTGCCAAACACGAGGCGCGGAAACGCGACGCCGACGATCGCGGCCGGATCGTCGCGCGCCTGCAATAGCGCCGTAAGGCGTTCCTTGCGCAAGCGCTCGAGTTCCTCCGCGGGAAACGAGGGGCGAACTGTGACGTCCGCCAAGAGCGGGAGAGCGTCGCCGAACCGCGCCACCGGCACCGACATCCTGACCGCTGAATAATCGAAGGAGCTCGTCGTCGATAGGTTTGCGCCGAGGAACTCGATCGCATCTGCGAGTTCCAGCGCGGACTTGGTGCCCGCCCCTTCGTCGAGCATCGCCGAGGTCATGCTCGCGACACCGAACTTGCCGGCAGGATCCGCAGCGGCGCCTGCCCGCACGATCAAGTTGACCTGCACAATCGGTACTTCGTGCTGTTCCACGATCAGCACGGCCAATCCATTGGACAGCTTCTGTTTTTGGAACGGCGGCAACTTCAGCGCCGGCGGCGCGCTAGTTTTTGGCGGAGCGGTCCGATCCGGCTTCTGCCGGGCGCCGGTCGAAGCAACGCCGATCACGACGAAGAGAGCGATCCAGACGGACGGTGAAAGGCGCGCGTTCATTTGCTCTCCGGAAGCACTATGAGTTCGACGCGCCGATCTTTCGGCAGATACCGCACCATGGCCGATTGAATATCAGCCGCACTCAGCGAACGGTAGCGCGCCAGGTCCTCTTCGAAGTAATCCGGCATGCCGGTCCGCGTGTAATACCCATTCAACTGGTCAGCCTTGCCGCCGAAACCGCCCACGCGCTCCATTGCCCGGAAGAACGACGCTTCGATTTGATTCATCGCCCGCGCCATCTCGCGTTCATCGGCGGGTGCCGCCTTGAGCTTTTCGATTTCTTCGTCGATTACCTGCTGGATCTTGTCGAGCGTCTGACCCGGACGCGCGGTCGCCGTGATGACGAACACGCTGCCCAGGCTGGACGATTGTTGGCTTGCGTTCACGTCCTGCGCGATCTGCATTTGGTAGACGAGCCGTTGATAGAGGCGCGCGTTTTTTCCGCCCGTCAACAGACTCGCCACGATGTCCATTGCCGAATCACCCGGATTCAACACGGCCGGTGTGTGCCATGCGAGATACAACCGTGGCAGTTGCACGCGATCCGTCATCGTTTCTTTCTTGACCTCGGTCAGCAGCACCGCGGGCGGAGCGATCGGAGGAGGATCGGGACCGCGCGGGATCTCCGCAAACCATTTCTCGACAAGACGACGAGTTTCGGCAATGTCGATGTCGCCGGCGATCACGAGACTCGCGTTGTTCGGCAGGTAATACGTCTTGAAGAACGCGACCACATCTTCGTAACTCGCGGCCGACAGATCCTCCATCGATCCGATTGTGGACCAGTGATAGGGGTGATTCGGCGGATACAAAAGCTCAGGCAGTCGCAGGAAGGCTTTGCCGTAGGGCGCATTTTCGTAGCTTTGACGCCGTTCGTTCTTCACCACATCGCGCTGCCCGTTGACCCGCTCGGGAGTCATCGGCTCGAGCAGATATCCCATGCGATCCGATTCGAGAAAGAGCGCCAGCTCGAGTCCATTCGACGGCAGGTCAATGTAGTAATTCGTACGGTCCGTCGTCGTGGATCCGTTGTTGTTGCCACCGACCGCTTCGAGCCACTCGTCAAACGCCCCCTCGCGCACGTTCTTCGATCCTTCGAACATCAGGTGCTCGAAAAGATGCGCGAACCCGGTCCGGCCCGGGCGTTCGTTCGCCGACCCGACGTGGTACCAAACGTTCACTGAAACCACGGGAACGCTCGAATCGCGATGGAGGATTACGTGCAGCCCATTGGGCAGCGTGAAATCTGTGTAGGGCACGCGCAGAGTCGGTGTGTCAGCGGCGCGCAACGCGGCGCCGAGTAGAACCACAGCGCAGATGCAACTGAGAAAACGACGCATGCAGCCTAGTCTATCGATGTCGGAGGACTGGGTAGCAACTGTCGCCGAGCCAACGCGGCTCACCGGGACCGGTATTGGGAACGGCGCTGGGTCCGTAGGGGACGCCGGCCTGCGAAATTGAAGAGCTGTGACAACTCAGTTCACGTGTGCGCACTCGCCCGGGCCGAGGCGCGAGTCGACTCCATTGCTTTAAACCACCCAGCGATGTGAGCCGCTTTCCGTTCCGCCTGCACATTCCGGAGCGGAGGGCGATGTGCAGAGATGTCTCTGGTTATTTGCTGTCGGGCTCGTGCTCGCCGGCGCGCCGGATGCCGGCGCTCAATCGGCGGTCGTTCTTCCAGCATGGGACAGCTCCGTCGTGACCGGTTTGTTCGTTGGCATGCCGGGAGAGGTTTCAGAGCGCGAATCCTACGACGAAACCTACCAGGTCGCGACCATCGCCGTTACCGCCGGCCGATATTTCACACCGCACCTGAAGCTCGAAGGCGAAGTGACGTTCTCGGGCGAGGGGGAACGTTACGTTCAGCGTTTCGTTCAAGTTCCTGGTGTTGGACCGTATCCCGTCAGTGCCGAGCAGATGGTGCGCACGAACAGCGTGTCAGGCGTCATCGTGTGGCAATTTCTCGAGAATCAGTGGACGCACCCGTTCCTATTCGCCGGCGCCTCACTCGACTTCGATCGCGAACGCTTCCATACCTATCAGCAGTTCTACTATCGCGGCGACCCGCGCGTACCGGGCAACGAGGTGGTCGTCGCCGCTGATGAAACAGAAGACCTCGGTACGACCGAGAGACTGCGGGGCCTCGTCGGCGCGGGCACGAAGATGTATGTCGGCACGCGCGCGTTCGTCCGGTTCGACACGCGCGTCGGCTTCAGCGGCAATACCGGTGGACATGTCGCGTTTCGAATTGGTGTCGGCGTCGATTTCTAAGGAGATTGTATGCGCACTCTTGTTCTCTCCGTGCTCGTCGCGATGTTCGCCGCAGGACCTCTCGATCTCTGGGCGTCGCAGAAGAGCGCCTCGTCGGATCGCGAGGCGCAAGCGCTGAAGCAAATGGCAGCGGCGATCCCGCTCGGCTCGCGTGTAAAAGTACACACCAACAACGGCAAGCGTCTCAACGGGACGTTGATGAGCGTGTCCGATGACGCGGTGATCATCAAGAAGCGTACACGGCTGCCCGAACCTGCGGTGACGGTCGCGTTCACGGAACTGTCAAGCCTCGAGCTGCAGACGGGCGAAGGCATGAGCGCGGGAAAAGTCGTGGGCATCGGACTTGCCGCGGGCGCCGGCGCCATCATCACACTCATTGTGTTTTTCGCGGCAATCGACGACTAAGGTGCCGGGAGCAGAAGCTCCGCCGCTACATGTGCGTGTGAGGCCGTGGTACACTCCCGCTTTTGGACTCATCGCGGGAGACGCAGGCAATGGCTGGCACACCTATTACGGTCGCGTATGGCGACGGCATCGGCCCGGAAATCATGGACGCCACGCTGCAGATTTTGCAGGCAGCGGGCGCGCGGATCGAGATCGAGGTCATTGAAGTCGGCGAGAAGGTTTACCAGCGCGGCATCAGCGTCGGCATCGAGCCGAGCGCGTGGGAGTCGTTGCGCCGCACACGTGTTTTTCTCAAAGCGCCGATCACGACGCCGCAGGGCGGCGGGTTCAAGAGCCTCAACGTCACCACGCGCAAGACGCTGGGCCTGTACGCCAACATCCGCCCGTGCGTCTCCTATTACCCCTACGTCGACACCAAGCACCAGAACATGGACCTCGTCATCGTGCGCGAGAACGAGGAAGACCTGTACGCCGGCATCGAGCACCAGCAAACGGCCGAAGTGGTGCAGTGTCTCAAGCTGATTTCACGTCCCGGGTCCGAGAGAATCGTGCGCTACGCGTTCGAGTACGCCCGCCGCAACAATCGCAAGAAGGTCACCTGCTTCACCAAGGACAACATCATGAAGCAGACCGACGGCCTCTTTCACAAGGTGTTCGACGAGATCGGCGCGGAGTACCCTGACATCGAGAAGGAACACTGGATCGTCGACATCGGTGCCGCGAAGATGGCCGACACGCCGGAAGCGTTTGACGTCATCGTGCTGCCGAATCTCTACGGCGACATCCTGTCCGACGTGGCGGCGCAGATCGCCGGCTCCGTGGGACTGGCCGGCTCCGCCAACATCGGCGAGCAGTGCGCCATGTTCGAAGCCATTCACGGATCGGCGCCGCGCCGTGCCGGGCAGAACCTCGCGAACCCGTCCGGCCTGGTCCTCGGCGCCGTGATGATGATGGTGCACATCGATCAGCCCGACGTCGCGGAACGAGTGCACAATGCCTGGCTGCGCACACTCGAAGACGGCGTGCACACATACGACATCTACAAGGAAGGCGTCAGCCGGCAGAAGGTCGGGACGAGGGAATTCGCGCAAGCGGTCATCGATCGACTGGGCAAGCGGCCCGACAAGCTCAAAGCCGTCACCTATGCCCATGCACCGAAGCAGACCGTGGCAGCCGCCAGTAACGCGGCACGGCCCCGACCGAAAAAAGAGTACGTCGGCGTCGACGTGTTCCTCGACTGGAGCGGTGGCGCCGCCAGCCAGCTCGGACCAAAGCTGGAGCAGGTGGCCGGCGATCTGAAGTTGCAGTCGGTGGCCAATCGTGGCGTGAAGGTGTACCCCGGCGACATTCCGAATTTTGTCTACTCCGATTTGTGGAATTGCCGCTTCATGGCACAGAGCGGCAGCGCGGTTACGCATCAGCAAACCATCGCGTTGCAGCAGCGGATCGCATCGGCAGGTTTCGATGTCGTGAAGACGGAAGGGTTGTATACGTTCGACGGACAGCGAGGTTATTCACTCGGCCAGGGCGAATAACGATGGCGGATTCGCGCCCGCTCGTGGCGGTGATCATGGGGTCCTCGTCTGACTGGGACACTATGGTGCACGCCGCCGATACGCTCGATCGATTCGGCGTCGCCTATGAAAAGCACGTCGTGTCAGCGCATCGCACACCTGTCTGGATGGCGGAGTTCGCGCAAGGCGCCGAGGCGCGTGGCATTGAAGTGATCGTCGCGGGTGCCGGCGGCGCGGCGCATCTGCCCGGCATGACCGCGGCGCATACCGTGTTGCCTGTGCTCGGAGTGCCGGTGCAAAGCGCTGCTCTCAACGGGCTCGATTCGTTGTTGTCGATCGTGCAAATGCCGGGTGGCGTTCCCGTTGGCACATTAGCGATTGGCAAAGCGGGCGCAACCAACGCCGGCCTTCTCGCCATCGCCATCCTTGCCACGTCGCGCCCGGAGCTGCGCGAAAAGCTGCGTGCGTTTCGCGCCGAGCAGACCGCCAAGGTCCGGGAGGATCGCTTGCCGTGAGCCGCATCATCCCTCCCGGGTCCACAATCGGTGTGCTAGGCGGTGGGCAGCTGGGCCGGATGATGGCGATCGCCGCGCGCCGCATGGGCTACCGCGTCCACACGCTTTCTCCATGGGAGGACACGCCCACCGGTCAAGTTGCCGACGCCGAGTTTCGCGCCGAATACGAGGACATCGACGCCATCCGCGCGTTCGCGAAGGGCGTGCAGGTTGTCACGTTTGAATTCGAGAACGTCTCAACCGAGGCAGCGGATGCGGCGGCAGAAATCGTTCCCGTTCGGCCGAGCGGGTCGGCACTGCACATCACGCAGCAACGTGCGCGCGAAAAGGCGTTTCTTCGCCTGCACGGATTTCCGGTGACGCCGTGCGCCGCGGTGCACAGTCTCGACGATCTCGCCGTCGCCCTGGGTCAGATCGGAACGCCGGCCATCATCAAAACCGCCGCGTGGGGATACGACGGAAAGGGGCAGCATCCGGTGACCTCGATCGAAGAGGCGGAGCACTTCTGGGGCGTGGTCGGTCATCAGGACGCCGTCATCGAGCGGGTCGTCGATTTCAGTCACGAGCTGTCGGTGGTGGCCGCGCGCGGGCTCGACGGCGAGTTTGCGCACTTCGGGGCAATCGAGAACACGCACCAAAATCACATCCTCGACCTGTCCGTCGCGCCGGCACGCATCGACGCAAACATTGCGCGCGACGCTGTCCAGATCACGCGCGCGATCATGGAGGAGTTGTCGTATATCGGCGTGCTGTGTGTGGAATTCTTTCTCACACGCGATGAGCGGCTGCTGGTCAACGAGATCGCGCCGCGTCCCCACAATTCAGCGCACTTCACCTTCGACGCGTGCGTCACGAGTCAATTTGAGCAGCAAGTCAGGGCCGTGTGCGCGCTTCCCCTGGGGTCAACGGCGCAGATGAAACCAGCCGCAATGGTGAATCTGCTTGGTGATCTCTGGGCCGAAGGCGAACCCGACTGGGCTGAGGCGCTGGCGATTCCCGACGTCAAGCTGCATCTGTACGGCAAGCACACGCCGCGGCCCGGCCGCAAGATGGGACACCTCACCGCGCTTGCAGACAGCGTCGATGTCGCGGTAGAAAAGGCCATCGCGGCTCGTGACCTCCTGACGTGAGCGCGTCGACTCTTCGCTTCACCCCGTTTGCCATCGACGTCAAACGCCAACAGCTGTTGCGCAACGGCGAGATGGTGGACCTGTCACCGCACCTGGTCGAGATCCTCTCGCACCTGGCGGCGCATCATGGCGAGACCGTCAGCAAGAACGATCTCCTCGACAAATTCTGGCCCGACGTGCATGTCACCGAGAACACGCTGACGCGCGCCATCGCCGACATTCGGAGCGCGCTCGAAGACGACGCGGCCGAGCCGAAGTTCATTCAGACCGTGGCGCGCCGTGGCTATCGCTTCATCGCCCCAGTCGAAGCAGCCGCGCCGCCGCCGAAAGATCCGTTTGCCGACTGGACCAAGGGCAAGCTCTCGCTGGAGCTGCTCGACGTGCGGCAGCTCGCCGACGCCACGCGTGCGTTCGAGAAGGCCGTTGAAGCCACACCCGCGTACGCGCCCGCGCACGCCGGTCTCGCGAACGCCTGCTTTCTGGAATTCGAGCGGACGCGATCGGAGAACATGCCGCGTCGCGACGCGCTGGAGCGCGCCATCACCCACGCGCGCCGCGCCTGCGAGCTCGATCCGGCCTTGGGGGAAGCATGGGCGACGCTCGGATTCGCGTTGCTGGCGGCGGGACAAACGGAGCAGGCGCGCGCCGCGGCACGCCAGGCCACGATGCTCGAGCCCTCGAACTGGCGGCATCACTTTCGTCTGGCGGTGGCGTCGTGGGGCGAGGAACGGCTGCGCTCTGTCGATCGCACGCTGGCGCTGCATCCTGAGTTTGCGCAGGCGCGATTCCTCGCCGCCATGGTCTTCATCGCGCGCCAGGCCTTTGCCACCGCCGAGGATTTGATCCGCAAAGGCGCCGCGCGGCAGACGCAGGAGGCTGGCGCGGAATACCTGCCGTTCCCCTCCTTCGGACTGTACTGGCTGCACGGGTTGATGTTGCTGCGGCGCGGCGAGATCGGCGAGGCGCTGCGCGCGTTCGCGCGCGAGATCGACACCGGACATCAGTCGAGCGTGTACTACTCGGAGTTTCAAGTGAACGCGATCGTCGCGTCAGGCCATGGTCACCTGGCTGCAGACGACGCCGATGGCGCGGTGCGTGCCTTTCGCGAGGCGCTGCAATTGCAGCCGGCCAACGGACGCGCGTTGCTTGGCTTGTCGCGCGCCCTCGCCCGCGCGCGCCATGCAGATGAGGCGCAGGTTGCGCGGCGCCAGGTCGACGAGACGCTCGCGGCGCTGACCAAGGGCGGCCGCGTGGCCGAAGCCGCGCTCGTGACGGCCGCCGCGCACAGCGCCGAGGATCGCAAAGACGACGCCATCGCGACACTCAATGCGCTGCTCGATCACGCGCCGCCAGGGCAGGTGGGCTGGCAGATTCCGATCGATCCCGCGTTATCCAATTTGCGCCGGCATCCCGACTTCGATCGCCTGCTGGCGAGAGTATCCGCGCGCGCGAGCTGACCTGTCGACCTGTCGAGCGGGGACCATTGACGACAGCGTTAGTACGCAATCGCGTAACAATCGCGCCGCGGATCCCCCGCCGCAAAGCGATTGCGCGTCGCCGGATCGATCATCACAGCTGTCGCACACCCTGACATGCCAAACGTCCGCAGACGGCTCACGTCGTGTCCGCGTGCTTGCAGTTCCTTGTACACCGCGTCCGGCACCGACGCTTCCACGTTCAATTTGTTGAAGCCCGCCGTGTGCGGCCAGAACGAGCCGTAAAAATGCAAGGTCTGCGCCCGCGGCCGTTCGATGGCCGCATGCAGATTCGGATACCACGCGTCCCAGAAGTCGACGATGCTCAGAAAGGCTTGCAGGATCGTTTGATCCTGGTTGTCGCCACCGGGCGTGCCCAGCGCCATCATCGGCACATCGCCCTTGAACACCATGCTTGGCGTGAGCGTGTAGCGCGGCCGCGCGCGCGGGCGCAGCTGATTGGCGCGCGTCTTGTCGAGCCAGAACTGTTCTCCGCGCACGCTCATCCCGATGCCGGTGTCGCCGAGGATCACGGCGCCCGGAATCCATCCGCCGCTCGGCGTCACGTCAAAGATGTTGCCGTCCTTGTCGATGATCGCCATGTGTGTGGTGTCTTTCGACACGCCGGCCGAGTCCTGCCCGATCGCGGCCATGGCGTCGCGCCGCGCCGGCGCGGTTTCGGTTGTGCCGTCCTTGACGTTGGCGCGCCAGAACGGCCACTCCTTGACTTGCGGATCGTGCTTCATCGGATCGCCGGCGATGAACGCTTTCGAGGCACGTTTGGGATCGATTAACGCGGCGCGTTCCTTCGCGTATTCCTTCGCTAGAAGTCCAATCGCCGGTGTTTTCACGAACGCCGGATCCGCGTAGTAGCTGTCGCGATCGGCATAGGCGAGCTTCATCGCTTCGATGACGGTATGCAGGTAATCGGCGCTCGCGTATCCCATCGCTCGCAGATCGAAGTTCTCGAGGATGTTGAGCGTCTGGAGCAGCACTGGTCCCTGACTGCCGAACCCGTGCTTGTAAACCGTGTAGCCCCGGTACGTTGTTTGGGCCGGCTCTTCGATGCGCGCGAAGAACTCGGCAAAGTCAGCGTGCTCGAACGGCGCACCGTGCTTCTGCAGAAACGCCACCATCTCGCGCGCGATGTCGCCTTTGTAGAACCGATCGCGCGCGGCGACAATGCCGGCTTCGCGTCCCTTGGCTTTCGCGGCGCGTTCCGCTTCGACCATCCGCTTCAACGTGCGCGCCGTCGCGGGGAGCTTGATGGTTTCGCCCGGCGCGTATTCGGACCCATCGGGCTTGAGCCAGTAGGTTTTGTTCCCGGGCCATTTGTCGAACAGCTCGCGTTCGTTGCGAATGGAGCGCGCCGTACTGTTGCGCATCGGAAAGCCGTTCTCCGCGTACTCGATCGCCGGCGCCGCCACTTCCTCAAAGCTCATCGTCCCCCACCGCTCCAGCACGGTGAGTGCGGCGTGCAGCGCTCCCGGTGTGACGGCGGGATCGAGGCCGGCGCCATCGAGCGTTTTGTTGCGTGAGAGGTACCAATCCACGCTCGCGCCACGCGGCGCCCAACCCTGTCCCACGACCGACGTGACCTTTCCTTCCTTTTTCGGGTACACGAGCACCAGCGCTTCGCCGCCGAGTGAATACAGGTCCTGCTCCACCACGCCGCCGACGAGCAGCGACGTCACGCCGGCATCAAAGGCGTTGCCGCCTTTCAACAGCGTCGCGAACGCGGCGGCCGTTGTGAGCGGATGACCGGTCGAGACGCCAGCCGACGGTCCCATGACCGCGGGACGAAGCGCCGATCCGGCGGGCTGCCGGTCTTGCTGCGGTACCTGTCGCGCAGCTGTGCTCCCGCCGGTCACAGCGGCGAGGATAACGGCCAGTGCAAGCACGAGCATTTTTGGATTGCGCATGGCGGGATGGTAGCAGCAACTTCGGCCGGTCTGAAGGCCCGCGGCGACAGGGAAGCAGCGAAGCTTCGCTTCAAACCGCCGAGAAAACGAAACAGTTGGCTTCGCTGCCCTATGTCTTTTTTGCCCCGCTCCGCGGGGCCTCGGCATAGATCCCAACATGCTCGACGGTCTGAGGCGGGGCCTCGTTCGTTCTTGTTGTTGGCTTGGGGCGCTCCACAACGCGTACAAAATTCACGTCTGTGGCCGCGTAACGGTCTAAGGCCCGCCACGACGGGCAGGCGATTGAAATTCACAAGTTCTCAGGCCAACTTCACGACTTCAGGCGAGAACGGTTCCTATTCTTCACCGAGGAGGAAGTCATGAACACGCGACTCATGGTCTTGGCGCTGCTACTGCTCGTCGTGCCCGCGCGCATCGGCGCCGCGCAATCGAACAAGCTCGGCTCGGCACACGGGAAACAGGTGTTCGTCATCGACCAGGATCATCGCGAGTGGCAAGGCCGTCTGCTCGAAACAACCAAGACATCGATCACGATTGAAGGCTCCGATGGCATCCGACGCTTCATGCTCGCCGAGGTTGTGCGGGTGGACGCTGATGGCGACCGCGTACGCGATGGGTTCATCAAAGGTGCGATTTTTGGCGGCGTGATGGCCGCGATCTTTGCGGCACCGTACACGGGTCCTCGGGTGATCGCGCAAGGCGCACTGGCCTATGCGCTGATCGGCGGCGCCCTCGACGCGATGAATCATTCCAAGCAAACGGTGTATCGCGGCGCGGCGCCGCAGCTGTCGTACAGCGTGAAATGGTGAGGTCAGCGAGCGGGCGTCAACGTCAATCGCGGCACGGTGGCGCCGGGGAGAAAAGGAAGTGGTTCACCACTCACCCAGGCGCGATGTTGATCGGAATAGTGCGGCGACAACGGATGGCCGCTCTGGCCGGTGGGCATGTGCAGAATGCCTTCGTGCTCCCGGCCAGGCGAGACGGCCATCCGCTCTGACGGGCCAGCCCGCGGCGAGTGCGCGCGCGGCGTGTAGACATCTCCCGGCAATGGATCCGACGGCATGTTGACGAGCCGGCCCACCAACGGCACAGTACCGAGCGGGTGCGCGACGAGCGCGCGATTGAACGTGGCCCACGATCGATCGCCCAACAATTGACCGCCGGATGTGAGCTCGAGAGTCGCTGCGTCAACCGCGGCAAGAAGTTGCGCGTTCCAGCTGGCGTATTTCGGATTCAACAAGTGCACGGGCTTTTCCGTAACCAGCTGCCACAGGGGACCCTCCGAACGCAGCGTCCGGCCGTAATCGAAGGTCGCGTCCTGTTGCTTGATTGAGTCGGCAATCGCGCCAAACACGTCGCGTGCGAGCACCGCGCGGAAAGTACGCACGAGCAAATAGCTCACTGATTCCGGGTCGGCGCGGCCCGTCCAGGTCGTTTCGACCAGCCTGCGGAATTCCGCCCGCCGGGAATCAGCCTGCTGCACCGCCGGCGTCAGTATCTCGAGCAGAAGCGTTCGCCAGCGCGCGTGGAACAGCGCGCTCGCATCGAGCTGTACCGACAGCATGTCGGCAGGCGTCGCTTTGTCGATCTGCATCAGGCGATCGCGGATGATCCGCGCGCGAATGCCATCGGCGTACCCGCCTTCGCCGATCGCCGCGAGCGGCTCGCCGCTGATCACAGGTGCATTGGCGGTCCAGATACGCCCGCTCGGCGGATCGATGATGCGCGGCTGTTCATCCGCCGATAAATAACCGTTCCAGCGACGCGTGCCATCGGCCCATGACGTCGGCCGCGAGCCGTCGAATCCGACCCGGCGCGGAATAGGGCCGGCGATCGTCCAGCCGATGTCGCCGTTGACATCCCCAGCGACGAAGTTCTGTGCTGGGATGCCGAGACCCGCTGCCACTCGCAGCGCTTCGTCAACGGTGCGCGCCTGCTCTGGTCCCGACACGTCTGCTGCAAGACGTTCTGGGTCGTGTGCAACCCAATGCTGCACGAGCAATCGATTGCGCGAATCGCGTCCGATCACCGGACCCCAAATCGTCCAGCGCACGTCTTCGCCCACGTGCGCGAACTTCATCGGTCCGCGCGGCGTCAGGTATTGCTCGGGATCGCGCGCGTCCGTTTCGACCAGAATCAGGTCGCTCCAATCGCCACCGGTGTTGGTGAATCCCCACGCGACGTAGCCGTTGCTGCCGACGACAACACTCGGGACGCCGGGCAGCGTCACACCGGTAACGTGAATATTCCTTCCAGTCGTGCGGCCATCGGGAAATACGAGCGACGCGCGATACCAGATGTTCGGCACGTTAATCGCGAGATGCATGTCGTTGGCGACGAGCGCACTGCCCGCGGCCGTGTGTGCCGCATCGACCGCCCAGTTGTTGCTGCCGAGTCCGGCCTGTTCTTCCGGCGTCAACGACATCGAGGCGAGAAGCGAGTCGTGACGAACGGCGTCGCTGTGGTTTGCGGTATCGACGGGCATTTGCAGCTTGCGCAGATCGAACACGTCGGGGCCGGGAATTGCCGGACGCGTGAATCGCTCGCCGCTGACCGGCGCGTCCCATTCCGATCCCCGCGCCGTCAGAAACTCGTACATCGCGGGCGGAACGGCGTCGGCGATCGTGCCGAACGTCGATTCGAACGACTGCTGTCGTCCCTGCAGCGTGTTGAACATCGCGCAGACTGTGAGGATCGTGTCTTCGGCTTTCCACGCTTCCGGTTGCTTGCGCAGCATCAGGTACTCGAATGGGCGGGCGCCGAGCGCGTTCAATCCAGCGTTCACGCCCATGGCGTAAGCCTCGAGCAGCGATCGATACTCAGGGGTTGCGCGCTTGACGGCTTCCTGCGCGATGTCACGGAAGCGATGCACCGCCATCGTTCGATCGACGGGGGCAGCCCGAATGCCGACTAACGACGTCAGCTCGCCTGCGGCTTGCCGGCGCTGGAGGTCCATCTGGAAGAAGCGATCCTGCGCGTGCAGAAAACCAAGCGCGCGCGCCGCGTCGGCGCGAGAGGCCGCAGTGATGGTGGGCACACCCAGCGCGTCGCGATCGACTTGCACCGGTGCGCCGAGGCCGGGAATCGCCACGGTTCCCTCGAGCTGCGGCAAACTGGCGCGAAGTTGATGGCGCAGATAAATGCCGCCCGTCATCGTGGTGACAATCACCAATCCGGCCATGCCGGCGGCAAAGCAAAGGATCCGGCGTCGCATCACGGTCTATTTTCGCAGCAACCGGCGGATCGTGCCGCGCCGGCGTGCTGGCATATCCTGCCTGCATGTTGCAGCATGTACCTGTTATCGACATGAACGATCAGCGCCGTTGGACCGCCGTGATGGAACGCGATCGGCGTGCGGACGGCCGCTTTTACTACGCGGTCGCCAGCACCGGCGTGTTCTGCCGCCCAAGCTGCCCGAGCCGGCGCCCGCGTCGCGATCGCGTGAGGTTTTTCGACAGCCCGGCTGAGGCGGAGCGGGCCGGGTTCCGCCCGTGCCGGCGCTGCCGCCCGACCTCGTCGCCCGAAGAAACCTCAACGACCGCATCCATCCGGAAGGCGGCGTCCTACCTGACGGCGCATGCGGACGAGGCGGTCTCGCTGGCGCAGCTGGCCACTATCGCCGAGCTCAGCCCGTCGCACTTCCAGCGACAGTTCAAGCGCGCGCTCGGTTTGTCGCCGCGTGAATACCAGGCTGCGATTCGCGCCGATCGGTTCCGGCAAACGTTGCGCAAAGGGAGCGACGTGACAACTGCCGTTTACGAGGCGGGCTACGGGTCCCCGAGCCGTGTTTACGAGGGCGTACCCACCGGACGTGGGCTTCTGCCTTCGGCCTACCGTCGCGGAGCGGCAGGCATCGAGATCGGCTACACGGTGGTGCCCTCGCCGCTGGGAAAGCTGCTCATTGCGGCCACCGCTTCCGGTATTTGCGCGGTAAAGCTCGGCGATGACAGCTCACTGCTCGAAAAGGATCTGCGCCACGAATTTCCTGCCGCCATACTGGCGCGCGATCGGCTGGTGTCGCCCGGCTGGGTGAAGGCGATGGTTGATCGCCTCAAAGGTTCCGATCGCGAGTTGGATCTGCCCCTCGACGTGCGCGGCACGGCATTTCAATGGCGCGTCTGGCGGGCGTTGCAGCAAATCCCGTTTGGCGAGACTCGCACGTATGCCGATGTTGCCAGCGCCATCGGTCGGCCACGCGCGGTGCGGGCGGTGGCACGCGCATGCGCAACCAACCCGGTGTGTGTCGTGGTCCCTTGCCATCGCGTATTGCCGAAAGCTGGCGGTGCCGGCGGTTACCGGTGGGGTGCCGCCCGCAAAGGCCAGCTGCTGGCGATCGAGTCGCGCGGCTCCGCGACCTCCGTCCCCGCTAGCGACCTCCGTCCCCGCCGGGAGGGACGGAGGTCGCTAGCAGGGACGGAGGTCCCCTCCAAAAAAGCGAAGTAGAATTTCCGCCAGGCATGAAGCCAGCATGGCGCCGAGATCTCGCCTTTTACCTCGACAATTTCGTCGCGTCGCATCCGGGCTTGCGCTCGGGCCGGATGTTCGGGTGGCCTGCCGCGTACGCGGGGCGACGTCTTTTTTCCCTGGCCGTGGAAGATGGAATTGTCGCGAAGCTGCCGGCCGACTCGATGGCTGCGGCCATCGCCAAAGGCGCGAAACGGTGGACGCCTCGCGGCCGTCCCGCCCACCGCCGCACGAAACACCCGGCTGGCGGCTGGATGATCTTTCGGCCCAAGGACCTGCGCACGGCCGAAGCGGTCGCTCCGTTTCTTGAAATCGCGGCGCGCTACGTCACCGATCGCTCATGACGCGCACGAAGTACGGCGTCTCGCCGTGGATCGATCAGTTCCCTGCCAGCCGGCGCCTCGACCTTCCCCGATATCGCGCCAGCGGTGCCTCGTCTGCTCCCGTCGTCATCGTCGGTGCCGGACTCGCGGGGTGCTGCGCAGCCTACGCGCTTGCGGCGAGCGGCGTAAAGGTCGTGCTGCTCGAAGCCGGCCGCGTCGCGTTTGCCGGCGCGAGCCGCGGTCCGGGCGTACTGCAGGGCGAGGCGGCGACGTCGTTTCGCGAGCTCGACGAACGGCATGGCCGGCGTGCGGCACGCGCCATGTTCGAAGCCTCTCGGCGCGCCGTGCTCGATCTCGCGGCGACGGCAAAGCGGCTCGGGATCAAGGCGGGCATCGAACTTCACGATGCGCTCCGTGTCACCCCGCCGTTTGGTAGCGATGAGAAGCTGTTCGCGCGCGAGATCGCCGCGCGTCGCGAGGCAGGCCTCGAAGCGATTCCGCTCAAGGCGGCCGCGGCCGGGCGCGAAGGCGGCCTCGAGCAGAGTGGTGGCGGCGTACGTCTCCATCACTGGGGTTACGTGGATCCTTACCGCGTCGCTCTTGGATTTGCGCGCGCGGCGATCGAGCGCGGCGCCGCGCTATTCGAGCGATCGGCCGTGCGCCGCATCAAGGTGAAGCGCAAACATGTCGAGGTGCACGCTGAAGGCGGCGTCATTTCGGCTGAAACCGTCATCATCTGCACCGGCGAGCCGACGGACTTTTTTCGATCGCTGAAACGGCACGTCCGCTTCGACGAACGCTATGGGGTGCTCACGGAACGAATACCCGCATCTGTTCGCAAACAGATCGCAGCCCGCGCGCGCATCCTTATCGACACCGAGGTGCCGCCGCATCTCCTGCGGTGGACGGACGACGAGCGGCTGCTGATCTCGGGTGGAGAACAACCGCGAACGCCGCTGCGAAACCGGGACAAAGTGCTGGTGCAGCGTACCGGGCAGCTTATGTACGAGCTCTCGCGCTTCTATCCAGCCATTTCCGGCTTGATGCCGGAATACGGTTGGGACATGCCGCTCACGACGACGGCCGATGGCGCCATGTATGCCGGACCGCACCGCAATTACCCCCGGCATTTGTTTGCGTGGGCGACGCGCCACGATCCCGCGCAGGCCTTTCTCGCCAGCCGCATTCTGCTGCGTCACGTGCTGGGTGAGACAGAGAAAGACGACGCCTACTTTGCGTTCACGCGCGGGAAATAACCAGGTATCAGGTAACACATTTCGGATCTCAGATTTCGAAACCTGTACCTGCTCCTCGTGGGACCTGCTCACCTGACCCTGCGCCTAATACCCTGACAGCTCATAACTGACACCTGAGCATATACTGACGTTTTTAGGCGCAGTTCTGGCCCCACGGAGGATCCACATGTTCCGGACGGTTTCGTTCCTTCTGATCCTGGCTACCGGGTTTTCGCCCACGGCGTTTGCACAGTCGCAAGCGATTAACGGCACCATCGAAGGCACGGTGCTGGACGACCAGGGCGCGGTGCTGCCCGGCGTCACTGTCACCATCACCAACGTCGACACCGGCGACACGCGCATCGTCGTGACCAACGAGAGCGGCTTGTATCGCGCCCCGCTGCTGCCGCTCGGCACGTATCGCGTCAACGCGGAGCTGCAAGGGTTCAAGCGATTCGAGCAAAGCGGCATCACGCTCACCGCCGGCCGCACCGCCGTAATCGACGTCAGGCTGAGCGTTGGCGCTGTCGCCGAGACCATTACGGTCACCGCAGATGCGCCGCTCGTTGACAGCGGCAGAATCGAGTTGGGACGTACGCTCACGGAAGCTGAAATCAAGACCCTGCCGCTCACCTCGCGCAATCCCTATAACTTCGCGCTGCTGCAGCCTGGAGTCGTCGGCTTCGAGAACCAGGAATTTGGGGTGCCGCGCATTCAGTCCAACGGCGCGCTCGTCCGCGTCAATTACCAGATCGACGGCAGCAACAACACGCAGAAGGATCGCGCCGGGCTGCGGCAGATGCCGATGTCCGAGGTGATGATTCGCGAGGTCAAGGTTGTCACCACCGGGTACGCGCCGGAATTTGGCCAGACGATGGGGATGATCTACAACGCGATTACGCCGTCGGGGACGAACACTTTGAAAGGGCAAGCCAGTTATCGCTTGCAGCGTCAATCGTTTGCCGCGTTCCCTTTTTTCACGCAAGGACCGCATGACAGCTCGCGCAAGCCGCCGACCGATGTCAACGTATTCACCGCCGACTTAGGTGGGCCGATCGTGCGCGACCGAACCCATTTCTTCGGCGGCTACGAGCACACGGAACGCGATCTCTCGGGTGCGCGCGTCATCACGATTACTCCGGCTAACCAGGCCGCGATCGGTCTCAGCGAGCCGCCTTACATGCCGACGGCGCTCAATACGGAGTTTGCGATCGGCAAGGTCGATCATCAGGTCAGCGCAAACAATCGCCTCTCGGTCCGCTACATCTTCTTCGACAACTTCATCGTCAACAACATTGGCGGCGGCTTGAATTCGGTGCAGCGGGCGACCGACTTCAGCGATCGGCAGCACTCGACTGCCGCACAGCTCATCTCCACTATCCGGCCGACGCTGCTGAACGAGCTGCGTGTGCAGTACGCGACCCGCGCGCAGGGTCGCGTTCCCGGTGCGGATGCGGGCAGTGGTCCTGCGATCACCGTCTCGAACGTCGCCAATTTCGGTGGTCCGATCGCCACCGATTCCGATGCGGGCTTCGCTTTTACGCAGGACGTTTTTCAGATCAACGACAACATCACGCACATTCGCGGCGATCACGCCTACAAGTTTGGTTTCGACGCGCAGCACGTCGCTGATAGCCGCACACGCACGGCCAACCAGCTCTATACGTTTCCATCGGTCGCGGCGTATCAGGCTGCACTCAGCGGGACCAATCGATTCGGATACAGCAACTTCACGCAGTACTTCGGCGAAACAGGTCTGGAGTACAGCTCCAATCTGTATGGTTTGTACGTGCAGGACGACTGGCGTCTGAGCCCCAACATCAAACTCCTTTACGGCGTACGCTACGACCTCTACGATGTGCCCGCGCCGAACGCCGAGGCGCCGTTCGAGGCCTCGCGCGACTTCCGTATCGACAAGAACAACTTTGCGCCGCGCGCGGGTGTGGCGTGGACGCTCGGCGGCAGCCGTCGTTCGGTGATTCGGGCAAACACCGGCTTGATGTACGACCAGGCACTGCTGGCCATGTACGAGCAGTCGCTCCTCAACGACGGCACGAATCGCCGCGCCGGCGCGACGTTCGGGCCAACCATTCCGGGTGCGCCCGCGTTTCCGGACGTGCTCTCGGCAGGGTCGGGCGCCACTCCGAACACGCTGACAACGGTGTCACCGGAGTTCGTCGTTGCGAGAAACTGGCAGAGCAACGTGCAGTTCGAACATCAACTCACCGACAGACTGGCCATGTCGGTTGGGACGTCGTATGTGCGCGGCTATGGCTTGCCGGTCATCAGCAATATCAACGTCATCAATCCGGTTTCGCGTCTGGCTGATGGACGGGCGGTTTACAGCACGACGATCAGCGCCACGACGCGACTCTTTCCGCCCTACAACGTCATCAACATGGTGGGGTCGATCGGCGAGTCTACTTACAAGAACCTGACGATGCAGCTCACGGGACGCAATTTCTCCGGCGTTCAGTTCGACTTCGCCTACACGCTCGGTAAGACGCGCGACAACGCGCCGCTGACCACCACGCTCTCCGTCCAGGGCGATATGGGCGGCCGTTCCGATCCGGAGAATCTCGATACCGATTTCGGCCCCAACGTCCTCGACCAACGCCACACGTTTACCGGCAGCATCGTCGCAATGCCGCGATACGAAGGCGGTAGCACACCGATCCGCGCGTTGGTGAATGGAACCATCGTCGGCGTTGCGATGCAGTTCGCGAGCGGGATTCCGGTGAACCTCCGCACGACGACGGATATCAACAACGACGGCATCGCTGCCGATCGCCCGGTGGGCGTGACGCGCAACTCGCTGAATCTTCCGGCGCGCTACAACGTCGACCTCCGGCTCTCACGACAAGTAGGACTGGGCGCTGAGATGAAGGCCGAAGTGATTGCCGAAATCAAGAACGTGTTCAACACGGTGCAGTGGAGCGGCGTGTCCGGCACGCAGTTCGCCGTCAATCCGGCAACCGGTGAAGCGACTGTGCCGCTCCCAACGAGCGCCGATCAGTTGCCGCCGAACGGTGGTTACGAACAGCGCCAATTTCAACTCGGATTCCGGTTTGTGTTCTGAATCGCGGACCTAAAGGTCCGCGCTACGCACGCTGATGGTGAGACGCCTTGCTCTCGTTGTTCTGGTTGCTCTGTTTGCGTTCGTCACGCAACATGCGCAGCATCGGCTGGTCCCCGTCGCGTCCCTCAGAGGGGAGCCGGCGCTCGAGCTGGCGCTGCGCAAGCTCGACACCGTCGGCAACTTCATGATGACGACGGCCCACCCCGATGACGAGAACAACGGGATGCTGGCGTATTTCTCGCACGGGAGAGGCTTTCGCACCTCTCTCGTCACCGCCACCCACGGCGAAGGCGGGCAGAACGAAATCGGTCCCGAGCTCTTCGAAGCGCTTGCCGTGTTGCGCACCGAGGAGCTGCTGGCCGCGCATCGCTACGATGGCGCCGATCAGTTCTTTCTGCGCGCGATCGATTTCGGATACTCGTTCAGCGTCGAGGAAACCTACGAGAAGTGGGGACACGACGAAATCCTCGGCGATTTCGTCCACACGATCCGCACGATTCGTCCGGACGTCGTCGTCGGATTCATCTTCGATGGCGAAGGCGGAGGCCAACACCATCAGGCCTCGGCGCGCTTGACGCTCGAGGCCTTTCGCGCTGCCGCCGATCCCAGTCGGTTCCCCGAGCAGATCACGAAGGACGGACTCCGGCCGTGGCAGGCGAAGAAGTATTACTACACCGCGGGATTTGGCGGGTTCGGTCCCGGCGCCCAGCGCGTGCCGCAGTTTACCGGCGAGGGCGCGTCGACAGCGCTGACGTTCACAGCCGGCGGCCAGTACGATTCCGCGCTTGGCCGCACCTATGACGAGATCGGCGGCGAAGCGCGATCGATGCACAAATGCCAGGGTACCTCGCAGCTGCTTCCGCTACCCGGGCAATCGCTTCGCTACTACCGGCTTCGCGACACCGTTCTGCCCGACGGGAGCAATCGCAGTGAGCGAGAGATGTTCGAGGGTATCGACACACGGCTCGTAGGTCTCTCCGCCTTTGCCGGCAGCAATGCTCCTCAGCTGCTGACAAGTGCTCTCGAACGCATTGCAACAACGGCGGCCGAGGCGCGAACCGCGATGCAGTCTGGCGGCGGCACAGCGACCGTTGCCCCGCTCGCGCGCGGTCTGGCCGCTGTGCGGGAACTGCGCGCGGCGTTGCCGTCGATGCGGCTCGACGAGGGCGCTCGATACGAAATCGATTTCCGCTTGGCCCCCAAGGAGGAACAGTTCGCGCAGGCGTTGATGCTTGCGGCGGATCTGCGGATTGATGCGCTTGCCAACGACGGCTTGCTGGTCGCCGGTCAGCCGGTGCAAGTGGAAGCGATCGCGAGTCGCCGCGGTAGTGTGCCGGTTCAACTGAACGCTGTGTCGCTTTCGGGATTTGCGACACCCACTGCGACAACATGCAGCGCGGCAAATGTCGCTGGCCCTAACGGCGGCACCACATGCACAATGCCGGCAACCGTTCCGAGCGACGCGCGACCAACAGCGGCACATTTCCATACCGCAACCGAAGCCGCGCGTTACGTGTTCGAACCGGATGTCCCATTCGGCTTGTCTTTCCGTCCCACACCATTTACCGCCACTTTCGCGCTCACCATTGGCGGGGCGGATCTGACGACAACCTTACCGGTGCAATATCGCTCCGATGCTGACATCTTCAGCGGCGAGAAGCGCGAGGAGCTGCACGTCGTCCCCAAATTCGCCGTCAACGTGACGCCGCAGGTTGCGATCGTGCCGCTTGCGACCAACGCCGGTCGAGAAGTGCGCGTCACCGTCACGAATCACTCCAAAGGCGCGGCGCAGGCGCAGGTCGATCTCGAGCTGCCGCAAGGGTGGCAAGCGAAGCCCGCAAGCGCTCCGATTGCCTTCTCACGTGAGGACGAGCAGGCGACCTTGAGGTTTACGTTGCAGCCACCATCCGCGGTAAGAGCGGCTGCGACAGCCGTGAAGGCGATCGTTCGCGAAGGCCAGACCAGCTACGCGCAGGGTTATCAGGTGATCGAGTATCCGCATACAACGCGGCGGCATGTGCTGCGGCCGCCGGTGATCACGGTGAAGGCCCTCGATGTGAAGGTGAAGCCTAACCTGACGATTGGCTATGTCGAAGGCGTCGGCGACGAAGTGCCCGAAGCACTGCGGCAGCTGGGCGCGCATGTCGAATTCCTGTCGTCGGACGATCTGGCGTGGGGCGATCTGTCGCGGTTCGACGTGATCATGACGGGCGTGCGCGCGTACGAGCGCCGCGCGGATCTGCGCGCGCACAACCAGCGTCTCATCGACTATGCGCGCAGCGGCGGAACGGTCATCGTCAACTACAACAAGTTCGAGTTCAACGACGCGCAGTACGGACCGTATCCCGGCAAAGTCGGGCGCGAACGGGTCACCGACGAAAACTCCGAGCTGCGGCTCCTCGCGCCGCAACATCCGGTGTTCAATACGCCCAACACCATCGGCCGCGCCGATTGGCTGGGCTGGGTGCAGGAACGCGGACTCTACTTTTTCGACAGCGCGACCGCCGATCCGCGCTACACAGATCTGCTCGAATTGAGCGAGCCGTTTCCGTTCAACCAGGGGACCAAGCGCGGCGCGCTGGTGGAGGCAAAAGTAGGCCAGGGACGCTGGATTTACGTCGGTCTCGGCCTTTGGCGCCAATTACCCGCGGGGACGGAGGGCGCGTTTCGACTGATGGCCAACTTGATCAGCCTCGGCACGGCGCCAAAAACGGGCTCGCCAACCGCGCCGCCACGGCGTTAAACTCCCGCCGCTCCATAAGTGTCTAAGGCGTTTACGGGGACGGACCATGGCCAGAGGTGATCGCCAGCTCGAACACGTCCTCCGACGTATCGGCTTCGGCGCCAGCAATGCGGAGCTTGCGATGTACTCCGGGCGCTCGATTTTCGAGGTCATCGATGCGCTGCTCAATTACGAGCAGTTTCCGGACGACGTCGACGCCAACATCGGCAAGCCGGAATACGTCGGGGTGACCACTCGCGGCGCCTTTGCGCCGAATACCGTCATCAACGACGCGCGCCAGCGCGAGATCTTCCGCATGATTCACAGCCAGCGGCCGCTGCAGGAAAAGATGGCGCTGTTCTGCCACAACCACTTTGCGACCGCGTACAGCAAAATCAGCGGCATCTACGGTTCGGTGCACGCGACCAAGATGATGGCCGGCCGGCAGGGACAGGTCGCCGGCAATCAGCGCGGCCAGTACGATCTGTTTCGCCAGAAGGCTACCGCCAGCTTTGCGGATTTGCTGTTGGAGGTGGCGAAGGATCCGGCGATGCTCGTGTGGCTCGACGGCCGCAACAACACGCGGCAGCGTCCGCAGGAGAACTTCGGGCGCGAGATCATGGAGCTGTTCACGATGGGCATCGGCAACTACGTCGAATCGGACGTTGTTTCCGCCGCCCGCGTGTTTACCGGCTGGACGCTGCAGCTGTCCGGCGATCGGAGCAGTCCGGAAGCTTCCTACTACGAATTCGTGTACAACGCGAACAATCACGACACAAACGCGAAGGAATTTACGTTTCCGATTTATCCGGACGGCGGCAAGACCATTCCGGCGCGTCCCGCCTCCGACGGCATGAGCGATGGACTGGATTTCATTCTCGCGCTCACGCGGCACCCGGCGACGGCGCATCGTCTTGCGACGAAGCTGTATCAGTTCTTCATCAGTGAGACCGTCAGGCCGGATCCAGGCGTGATCAGCGATCTGGCGAATACGTATCTGGGCAACAACTACATCATCAAGACGGTGCTGCGGCGGTTGTTCACGGCGGACTACTTTCTCAACACCGAATTCCAGCGCTACTCGTGGCCGCTCGAGTTCGTCGTGCGCTCGATCAAGGAAACCGGCTGGAATGGCTTGAGCGTGGACGCGGCGATGACGCCGCTCGTCAACATGGGACAGCAGCTTTATGAGCCGCCCGACGTGAATGGCTGGGCGCTTGGTCCGGACTGGTTTTCCACTTCGTCGATGCTCGCGCGCATGAACTTTGCCGCGACGCTGGCGGGCAGTCAGAAGTTCAACATCGGCCGCGAGTTGGCGCCGTACCGCGGGTCGGCGGACGCCGTGGTCAACTACATGTTGAATCACTACAACTTCGCGCCGATCACGCAGGCCGTGCACTCGGCGCTCGTCGAGTACGCGCGCGCAGGCGGCGCATGGACCGGCAACGACACGCAGTTGAACAACAAAGGGGCCGGTCTGGCGCGGCTGATCGTCGCATCGTCCGAGTACCAGTTCAACTGAGGAGAACGCCATGAAGTTCACCCGACGGGAATTCGTCAAGGGCGGCGTCACGGCGTTCACGTTCGGCTTTGCCGCGCCACAGTTCCTCAGCGAGGTTGCGCTTGCGCAGTCACAAAGCTCGCGCAATCTCGTCATCCTCTACTTGTCGGGCGGCAACGACGCGCTCAGCACGCTCGTGCCGTATCGCGATCAGGCGTACTACAGCCGCCGGCCGACGCTGGCAGTGCCTGCCGGCAGTGTGCTGCAGATCGGCCGCGACTCGGCCGGCAACGAGCTTGGGCTCCACCCACGGCTCACGTCGTGCAAGTCCATATTTGAGCAGGGCCGCGTTGCGCTCATTCAGCGAACCGGGTATCTCAACTCGAGCCGCTCGCATTTTCAGGGGCTGGACATCTGGGGCACGGCGAACCCGGAAGCGTCACAGGGTCCGGGCTGGATTGGCCGCTATCTCGATACGCTGCCGTCGCCGATCGATCCCCTGGTCGCGTGGAACACGACACGCGAAACGCCGCGTGCGATGGTGGCTCGAACCGTCGGCGTGCCGGCGATCACCAATCCGGCAACTTACGCGTTTTCAAGCCCGAACAGCGGCAACGAAGCCAGCTACGAGCGCGCGGCGGCGGTGAAGATTTCGTCGCACCTGCCCGTCGATCGCCCGCACCTTGCGTTCGTCAACTCCACTGCACAAGCGGCGATGGGCACCCTGGATCAGGTGGCGAAAGTCGCGACATATGCGCCAACCGTCACGTATCCCAATAATGGACTCGCGCAGGCGCTTCGCGCCGTCGCCGGCGCGCTCAACAAGCAGATCGGCACCAAAGTGTTTTGGGTGCAGATTGGCGGGTTTGACACGCACTCGGCACAGGGCGCCAACGGCGGCGCGTACGTCACTCTGATGGCGGCGGTCGACGACAGTCTCGCCGCGTTTTACCAGGACTTGAGCAATCAGGGGCTACTCGGATCCACCCTGATTGTGGTGTTCTCGGAATTCGGGCGCCGCATCAACGAGAACGGCAGCGCGGGAACCGATCACGGCGCGGGCGGTCTGATGATGGCGATTGGCGGCACGGTGCGCGGAGGACTGTACGGCACCTGCGCGAATCTCGCCAACGACCCATCGAACCCGACGCTCGAGAACAACGGCAACGACGTGAAGTACGAAACCGATTTCCGCTCGGTTTATTCCGTGGTGATCGACAAGTGGTTAGGCGGTAACTCGGTCAACATCCTGCAGGCCGATTTCAAATCCGGCGCGCCGAGTTTTCTCTAGTCAGCGAAGAAGTTTCGCAACGCGCTTTCCAGCGTCAGGAAACGAAACCCGAACCCCATTTCGATCGCGCGCGCCGGAACGGCGCGTTGCCCCGTCAGCAGAAGATCTGCCATCTCTCCGAACAGCAGCTTCAACCCGAATGCCGGCACCGGCACGACCGCGGGCCGGTGAAGCACACGCCCCAGCGTCTGCGCGAACTCCGCATTCGTGACCGGCTCTGGCGCGCTTGCATTGAACGCGCCGCGCGCTCCCGGCTCTGAGATCAACCACCGGACCATGTCTACCCAATCGTCGCGATGGATCCATGGCATGTATTGATTGCCAGTGCCGATCGGTCCACCAGCGCCAAGCTTGAACGGCAGCAGCATCCGGGCCAAGGCACCGCCTTCGGGGTGAAGCACGAGTCCGGTGCGGACGAGAGCCACCCGCGTGTAGGTCGAGGCCTGTTCAGCCTCCCGCTCCCATTGCATGCAGACGTCGGAAAGAAAGTCGCGGCCGGGAGGCGTGGCTTCGGTAACGATCTCATCGCCGCATGGACCGTAGTATCCAATAGCCGATGCATTGACGAGGACGCGGGGAGGGCTCGAGGCTTGCGCGATCGCCGCGACCACACTCTTGGTTGCAAGCAGGCGACTCGTCAGAATTGCGGCCTTACGCGCAGGGTTCCAGCGGCCATCGGCAATGCCGGTGCCCGCGAGGTTCACGACAGCATCCACGTCTTCGAGAACACGGGCCCATCCACCCGACGTGCCGTCCGGGTTCCACGTCCGATCGTCTGGCGCCGCGGGTGTGGCGCGGCGCGTGAGATTGGCGACGATGTGGCCATCGGCGAGGAGCGCCGCGCGAAGGGCGGTGCCGAGGAAGCCGGAGCCACCGGCGAGCACCACTTTCATCCGATCACGAAACCATGAAATGGGCGGAAGACACAAAACGACCGGCTCACCTTGACATCGCGGCCCCGGTTGCGGTTTAACTAACTAGTTGGTTAAGAAGGCCCGCACCTCGTCGGCAGGAGAACGGACGCCCGCACCGGCTGCGAAGCAGCCGCGGCGTGGTGGCCCGCGGCCGGGCGTCGATTCGGCATCCACCCGCGCGGCAATTTTTGCCGCCGCTGCCGAAGCCTTCTCCCGCCACGGATTCGCAGGCGTCGGCGTGGAAGACATCGCCCGCAAGGCGGGCGTGAACAAGGCGATGATCTACTACCACTTCACCGACAAGCTCACGCTCTATCGCGAGATCGTGCGCGACATGCTGCGGCGCGCCGGCGAGCGCGTGATCGCAATCGCCGAGTCGGACCAGCCCGCAGAGCAGAAGATCACGCGCTGGATCGAGACGTTTGTCACCCTCGGCCAGGAACGCCCGTACTTTCCGCCTTTGATGATGCGCGAGTTTGCGGAGGGCGCCCCGCACCTGGATCTCGACACGTTTGCGTTGATGCGGACCGTGATCGGAGGTTTCGCGCGCATCCTCAGCGATGGGGAACAGGCCGGCGCGTTTCGCCGTGTCAATCCGATTCTTGCCTACATGACGTTGTTTCCGCCGCTGATCTTCAACGCGGCGCGACAGCGCGCGGCGGCGCAGCCAGGCCGCGAGAATCTGCCGATGTTCGTCGAAGTGTCGCACGCCGAGTTGATTCGGCATATGCAGCAAGTTGCGCTGCGGATGCTCCACAAGGACTAACGCCATGCGACGTGTGATGGTCTTCCTGCTAGCGATCGTGAGTGCGGCGTGCAAGGACGAAGCGCCGCCGAATCAGGTACGCGTCTCCGGGCACGTCGAAGCAACGGAGGTTCGCCTCGCGCCCGAGGTCGGCGGACGCATCGTCGCGTTCAACGTGAAAGAAGGCGACCGCGTGGATGCGGGAACGATCATTCTCCGCCTCGACACGCGCGATGGCGAACTCGCAATCGACCGCGCGCGCGCCGAGCAGCGAGCCGCCGAGGCGCAGCTGCGGCTGCTGCAGGCGGGCTCGCGTCGTGAGGATATTCGCCAAGCCGAGGCGCAAGCACAGGCGGCGCGCGACGAGGTCCAGGCCGCGCGCGCCGAGCTCGCCGCTGCCGAGGCCGATCTCGAACGCTTCGAAGCGTTACTCGAAGCCAACGCCGGCTCGCGCAAGCAGCGAGACGATGCCCTGACGCGACGCGATGTCGCGCGCGAGCGCATGCAGCAGGCGGAGAGCCGCCTGCGCGCGGCGGAGCAGGCTGTTCAGCGGCTGCGTGCGGGCGCGCGTCCTCAGGAACTCGACGCCGCGCGTGCGAGCGTGGCAGCGGCCGCGGCACAGGTGGCCACCATGGAGAAGTCGGTGAAGGACGCGACGCTTATGTCACCCATTCGCGGCGTCATCTCCGAAAAGCTCACCGAGCTCGGCGAAGTCGTGGCGCCGCGCGTCCCCGTCGTGGTCATCATCGACCTCGATCGCGCGTGGGCCGACGTGTTCGTTCCAGAACCGGCCATTCCGCGCATCAAGCTTGGCCAGACGGCCACGCTGTTTACCGACGCCGGCGGCAGTGGCCTTGGCGGGACCGTGACATACATCTCGCCCAAGGCCGAATTCACGCCGCGGAACGTCCAGACCGCTGAGGAACGATCGAAGTTGGTCTATCGCGTACGCGTCAGCGTCGACAACACGCAGGGCATTCTCAAAGAAGGCATGCCGGTAGAAGCGGAAATCCCGCTGGCGCCCATCTCCTGAAATGGACACAGCGCTGTCGTTCGATCGCGTCGCCAAGCGCTACGGCGAAACCGTGGCCGTGGACAACGTGTCGTTGGAAGTTCGACGAGGCGAAATGTTCGGATTGATTGGGCCCGATGGCGCCGGCAAGACAACCTCAATTCGATTGTTCTGTGGCCTGCTGCATCCTGATGCCGGCACGGTGCGCGTGCTGGGCAGCGACCCGGTAAACGATCACCGCGCGATCACCGCAAAGGTCGGCTACCTGTCGCAGCGCTTCAGCCTCTATGGCGATTTGAGCATCGACGAGAACATCGCGTTCTTCGCAGAGATTCACGGACTGAGCGATTACCGGGCGCGGCGCGATCGACTGCTCGAGATGACGCAGCTCGTGTCTTTTCGCGATCGACTCGCCGACCAACTTTCCGGCGGGATGAAGCAGAAACTGGCGCTCGCCTGCACGCTCGTGCACGAGCCGGACATCATCCTGCTCGACGAGCCGACCACCGGTGTGGATCCCGTTTCGCGGCGGGAGTTCTGGAAACTGCTGTCGCAGTTTTTGGCGGCGGGCATCACCATCGTGATGGCCACGCCATACCTTGACGAGGCGGAGCGTTGCACGCGGGTCGCGATGCTCGATCAAGGGCATCTCCTCGCGCTCGATGAGCCGGACCGACTGCGCGCAAGTCTCCCCGGCACGCTCCTCGAAGCGGTGGTGCCTGAGCCGCGCACCGCACTCGAACTGCTCAAAACACGCGCACATGTGGAGAACGCGCAGGTGTTTGGCGATCGCCTGCACGTGTGGTTCCGCGACGCAGATCCGGAAGCGGCCCGCAAGGAGTTCGAACATCTGGCCAAACTGGCCGGTGTCAACCCTTCGAGCATCCGCAGAATCACGCCTTCACTGGAAGACGTCTTCATCTCAAAGCTGTCTGTATGAAACATACGACCTCCAGCCCACCCCGGGTAGCCCGGACCTTCAGGCCGGCGACCGTTGTTGTGATGGTATTCTTTGCGGCGGCCGACGCGCTCGCGCAGCCGGCCACGGTGCCGCTCACGCTCGAAGACGCACTTTCGCGCGCCAGCGACACCAGCCACCGTCTTGCCGAGATGCGCGCCCGAGAGACCCAGGCTCAAGCGACCATCGGCATCCGGCGTGCGGCGGATCGTCCCACTGTGACGGTGAGCGGCGGCTACACCCGGACCGATCACATCGTGCCGTTCGGCGTGCTGCAGCCAACCGGGCGGATTAACGTGATCTATCCCGACATTCCGGACAATTACTTCACGCACGCGGGACTGCAGTGGCCGATCTACACCTCTGGGCGCAGCGATGCCCTCGAGCGTGCGGCTGAAGCCGAAGCGAGGGCAGTGGCCGCCGAACTGCGCGTGACAAGGGCCGATCTCCGGCTCGAGGTGACGCGCGCGTTCTGGGCGCGCGCCACCGCGGATGACGCGGTACGCGTGTTTCAGGAGGCGCTCGAGCGCGCTGAGGCGCACGTACGAGACATCAAAGCGATGTTCGACGCGGGCCTGGTGCCGCCGAGCGACGTCGCGTCCGCAGAAGCGCAGCGCTCGCGCGAGCGCATGCAGCTGATCGAAACGCAGAACGCGCAGCGTGCGACCGATCTCGATCTCAAACGCCTGACCGGCTTACCGAGCGACGCCGACGTACGGATCGAGTTGCAGCCCCCTGCCGGCGCCGTTGCCGAATCTCAGGAGGATCTGGTTGCCGCCGCTCTGCAGGAGCGGGCTGAGCGCGACGCCCTGCGCGAACGAGTGGCCGCCGCCGAGGAGCGACAAACGGCCGCCGCCGCTGGCCTTAAACCAACCATCGCCGTGAGCGCAAACGGCGACTTCGCGAATCCCAATCCGCGCATTTTCCCTCGCGCGGCTGAGTGGCGCGGCTTTTGGGACGCGACGTTGAACGTGAGCTGGCCGCTCTGGGACGGCGGTCGATCGAAGGCCGAAGCGGCTGAAGCGGGCGCCAACGCCGCCGCACTGCGTGAGCAGCTGGCAGATCTGGACACGCTCATCGCGCTCGAAGTGCGGCAACGGCAACTGGACATCGAATCGGCGCGCGCGGTCCTGGCCGCGGCAGCAGACACCGTCGCCAGCGCACAGGAAGCGCGCCGCGTGCTCGGCGAACGCTTCCGCGTTGGTGTCGCGACCAGCACTGACGTACTCGACGCGCAGGTCACGCTGCTCCAGGCGGAGCTCGATCACACGCGCGCCGCTTCGAATCTCAACCTTGCGGAAGCGCGTCTCGAACGCGCCCTGGGACGGTAATGCTGGCGATCGAGGTCAAAGACTTCACGCGCAAGTTCGGGACGTTCACCGCTGTCGATCACATTTCGTTCGACGTGGAGGTGGGAGAGATCTTCGGCTTCCTCGGCGCGAACGGCGCCGGTAAATCGACGACCATTCGCATGTTGTGCGGCCTGTTGCGGCCCACCTCCGGGACTGCGCGGGTCGGTGGCATCGACGTTGCTCGCGACCCCGAAGCCGTCAAACGCCGTATTGGTTACATGTCGCAGCGGTTTTCGCTCTACGAAGCGCTCACCGTCAATCAGAACATCACGTTCTTTGGCGGGGTCTACGGTCTCGATCGCGAGACGCTCGAACGGCGACGCGCGTTTGTCCTCGACATGGCCGGCCTCAAGGGACGCGAGAACACGCTGACTCGCGACCTCGCCGGCGGCTGGCGTCAACGCCTGGCGCTGGGCTGCGCGATTCTCCATCAGCCGCCGATCGTGTTCCTCGACGAGCCCACCGGAGGTGTCGATCCGCTTTCGCGGCGGCAGTTCTGGGATTTGATCGGCAATCTCTCGCGCGAGGGCGTCACCGTTCTCGTAACAACCCACTACCTCGACGAGGCAGAACACTGTCACCGCATCGCGATCATCCACGCGGGCAAACTGGCGGCGCTCGGCAGCGCCACGTCACTGAAGGAACGATTTCAGTCGCGGCCAATCATCGAGATCACGACGGATCGGCCCGTAGAAGTAATGGAAGCGCTCGAAGCCTTGCCCGAAGTCGAGAAGACGAGCCTTTTTGGTACCGCTGTGCACGCGGTGTTGAAGTCGCAAACCGTCGAGCCGGACTCGTTACGCGAGTTGCTGGTGCAAGCGGGACATCCCGTCCGCTCGGCGACACGTGTCGCGCCGTCGCTCGAAGACGTCTTTCTAGATGTAGTGAGTGCGTAAATGTACAAGGCCCTGGCCGTTGCCACCAAGGAGCTCCGCCAGATCGCGCGCGACCGGCGCACGCTCATGATTCTACTGTTTGTTCCCGCGATGTTCCTGCTGCTCTATGGCTACGCACTGAATTTCGACATCCGCAATATCCGGCTGGTCGTGCAGGACCGCGATCGATCGGCCGCCAGCCGCGAGGTGATTTCTGCGTTTGTCAATTCCGGATATTTCGACCTCGCGGCGGACGTCACGTCCGACGAACAAATCGAACGGGCGCTCGACCGCAATCAGGCGCGCGCAGCGCTGGTGATTCCGGAGGGCTTTGCCACCGACGTGATCAACCGCCGCTCCACTGAGGTGCAGGTGATCGTGGACGGCGAGAACGCCAACACCGCCACTACCGTGATTGGGTACGCACAGGCCATCGTTTCCGAGGTCTCCGCCACGTTCGAAGGTGAGGTGACAATTCGCGCGCCGATCGCGCTCGAGTCGCAGGTCTGGTACAACCCTCAGCTCCGGAGCACCTTGTTCCTGGTGCCGGGACTGATCGCCTATATCTCCATGATCACGGCGGTCATCTCAACCGCGCTGTCAATCGTCCGTGAAAAAGAGCGGGGGACCATGGAGCAGGTGCGGATGGCGCCCGTCGATCCGGCATCGTTCATCGCCGGCAAAACGCTGCCCTATCTCGTACTCTCCTTCGCCTCCGCCATCCTGATCATCGTCGCCGCGATGCTCCTGTTCGACCTGCCGATGCGTGGATCGTGGCTGTTGCTGTGCGCGGCGATCGGGTTGTTCCTGATTGGCGCGCAGGCGCAAGGTTTGTTGATCTCGAGTGTCGCGCCCACGCAACAGGTGGCCTTTCAGCTCGCGCTGTTGTCGTCGTTTCTGCCGACGTTCATTCTTTCGGGTTTCATTTTCCCGATCTCGAGTATGCCGACGGCGGTGCAGGTCATCACGTATATTGTCCCGGCGCGCTACTTCCTCGTGGCCCTGCGATCGGTCGTCCTCAAGGGCACGGCGTTGCAGGCCTTTTGGTGGGACATGGTGGCGCTCGCGATCTTCGCCACTGTCATGCTCACGCTGGCCGCCGTACGGCTGGGCAGGGAATGGAGGGCGGGCCTTTAGTCCGCGAATCATGACGCGCCTTGTTCATCTCATGCGGAAAGAAGTGCTGGAGTTGAGGCAGGATCCGCGCCTCTTTTTGATTGTCATCCTGGCGCCCATCATCCAGTTGACGGTCCTTGGATATGCGGCGACCACCGACGTGAAAGATGTGCCCGTGGTCGTGGTCGACGCCGATCGTTCCGCCGCCAGCCGCGAATTGATCACGCGCTTCGACGCGTCCGACAACTTCACGATTGTCGGTCTACTCGGCTCGACCAACGAAATCGATCCGTGGCTGGAACGAGGCACCGCTTGGATGGCGCTCTGCATTCCGGCGGAGTACGGACGTCTCGTGGAAAGCGGACAAACGGCTTCGCTTCAGGTCGTCGCCGACGGGACTGATTCCAATTCAACGAACGTCGCACTCGGTTATGCGCGTGTGCTGGTCGGCGGCTACACGCAGGACCTCATTGCCGAACGCATTGGCGGCGAGCCTGAACGGCTCGTGACGCCGGCGATCAGAGTGTGGTTCAACCCGGATCTCGAGAGCCGGGATTTCATGATCCCCGGAATCGTGGCGTTGCTTCTCCTTGTGATCACCACGAACCTCTCGGCGATGGCGATTGTGCGCGAGAAGGAACTTGGTACGCTCGAGCAGCTCAACGTGACGCCGCTGGCGCGCTGGGAACTGATTGTCGGCAAACTCGTGCCCTACGCCGTGATCGGCATGATCGACGTGTGCCTGGTGCTGGTCGTCGCAATCTTCTGGTTTGAAGTGCCTCTGCGCGGCAGCCTCGCGCTGCTGTTTGCAATGTGCGGTGTCTACTTGTTGTCGACGCTCGGGCTCGGCCTCTTCATCTCGACCATCTCGTCGACGCAGCAACAGGCGATGATGACGACCACGTTTTTCTTCCTCACACCGATGATCTACCTCTCCGGCTTCATCTTCCCGATCGAGAACATGCCAGGATGGATCCAGCCGATCACGTACTTGATTCCGTTGCGCTACTTCCTGGTGATGCTGCGCGGCATCTTCCTCAAGGGCGTGGGCCTCGAGACGTTGTGGCCGCAGGCGCTCGCGCTCCTGTGCTGGGGCTTGGTGATGCTGACGCTCGCGACGCTGCGATCGACGAAACGGCTCGCGTAGAGAGAACAGGGAGATCAGGGAGATCAGGGAGAAAGAGAACAGGGAGATCAGGGAGATCAGGGAGCAAGTGAACAGGGAGATCAGGGAGATCAGGGAGCAAGTGAACAGGGAGATCAGAGAGATCGGGAAGAAAGATCAGAGAAACTGGCAATTGAAACGTAGCGCTGAGGTATCCTGCGCGGGTTGATCGCGCGCCTTCTTGCCAAAGTCGGTCTCGTCACCCCCGAACAGCGCGCCTGGGCTTGGTACGACTGGGCCAATTCCGCCTACTTCACCACGGTCATTACTGCCGTTTTTCCCGCTTTCTATGGGAGCTACGCATCCGCTGACGTCGATCCCGCGCAGGCGACGGCGCGCTTTGGCGCCATCACGACGCTGTCGGTGGCCATCGTCGCCATTGCGTCGCCCATTCTTGGCGCTATTGCGGACTTCACCGGCATCAAGAAACGGCTCCTCCTTGGTTTCATGATCGTCGGCGTCGTTTCGTGCGCGGCGATGGCGGGTATTGGACGCGGCGACTGGCAGTTGGCGTCGATCCTGTTCATCATCGGCAACATCGGCGTGTCGGGATCGCTCGTTTTTTACGATTCGCTGCTCCCACACGTCGCGCGGCCCGAAGAAACGGATCGGGTGTCGTCGGCCGGCTATGCGCTTGGCTATCTTGGCGGCGGAACGCTGCTCCTGGTCAACCTCGCGTGGATCTTGAAGCCGGAGATGTTCGGTTTCCCCGATACCGCGGCGGCCACCAAGGCGGCGTTCGTGAGCGTTGCCGTCTGGTGGGCCGTTTTCTCTCTCCCGTTGTTCCGTAGAGTCCCCGAGCCGAAAGTGGCATTGGATGCCGGCGAGCATCGCGGTGAGAGGGTCCTTTTCGCCGCGTTCGGGCGGCTCGGCCGAACGTTTCGCGACATCCGCAAGTACAAGCACGCCTTTCTGCTCTTCATCGCCATGCTGCTGTATCAGGACGGCATCCAAACCATCATCCGCATGGCGTCGATCTACGGCGCCGAAATGGGCATCGACCGGACGGCGCAGATTGCAGCGTTTGTGATGGTGCAATTCCTCGGCATCCCGTTCTCGTTCCTGTTCGGAGCGCTCGGCACACGCATCGGCACCATACGTGCGCTCTTCATCGCGCTCGCGGTCTACACGTTCACGTCGATCCTGGGCTACTTCATGACGACGGTCGCGCATTTCTTCATGCTTGCGGGTCTGGTCGCGAGCGTGCAGGGAGGCAGCCAGGCGCTGAGCCGTGCGTTGTTCGCGCGCCTCATTCCAATGAACAAAACGTCGGAGTTCTTCGGGTTCTACGCTGTGGCGGAGCGCTTCGCCACGGTTCTCGGTCCGCTCGTGTTCACGCTGAGTGTGCTGCTGACCGGCTCGAGCCGTACGGCGGTGCTGTTTATCATCGTGTTCTTTGCAGCGGGGGCGTTGCTCCTGTCGCGAGTCGATGAGGCAGAGGGTATGCGCGCGGCGATTGTTCACAAGGAGGGCAGGGAGATTGGGAGAGGCAACAGAGAGGTCGGGGAGATCCGGGAGAGATAACAGGGAGATCGGGGAGATCGGGGAGAGATAACAGGGAGATCAGGGAGATCGGGGAGAGATAACAGGGAGATCAGGGAGATCGGGGAGACGTAACACGAAGGTCAGGGAGATCGGGGAGAGGTAACAGGGAGGGCAGGGAGATGGGGAGACGTAACACGAAGGTCAGGGAGATCGGGGAGAGGTAACAGGGAGGGCAGGGAGATCGGGAGTTAACCGGGAGAGCGGGGAGATCAGGGAGATCAGGACGTCGGGGAATTCAAGAAGATTCGGACCAAGAACTTCCGTTGTCAGTTCGAACGAATAACTGAACTGAACTTTGACTCGAAACTTTGAACTGGAAACTGACACTCCCGCCGCGTTAGCGGCGGATGTCGACGTCCCCACTGAACGTTTTGAATCGAAAGTTCGCGTTCCCGCCGCCATTGAGCGACCCGCGGAAATTGCGCCGGCTCGAGGACGCCAGCGTGACCGGCAGTTCGCTGTTGAATTTCCCGCTGAAGGTATCGAACGTGATGTCGCCCCGCGCGCTGTCGGGCAGGCGCAGCGTGACACCTCCGGAGAACGTGTTGATGTCGAGATTGTCTCCGTCGGACCAGGCGCGCGCTTCGACCGATACTTCGCCGCTGAACGTCTTGACGTGCATGGGCCCACCGACGTCGGTCAAATGGATTTCGCTCGAGAACCCGTCCACCGTGAGATTGCCGCGGACACCAGTCACGGATACGGGCGCGCTGAAGGTCCTCAGATCGAGCCGCGTCTGCGACGGCACCTGAATGTCAAAATCGGTTTCAACCACGTTGTTATTGCGCCGCTCGACCAGCTGGTGATTCGCGTCGATGTCCACGATGTTGCCTTCCTGACGCACTTCCAACTGGATGTCGCGCAGCCGCTCAGCTGACGCGCGACGGACGGCATGAACGACCACCTGGCTGCCGCCGGTTCCGGTGATGGTGACTCGCCCGGAAAACGTCTTGAGCCGCACGGTGCCGCCCGGGGCAAGAGGGACCGTCCGGTCAAACGTTTCGGTTTGGCGCGGACCTTCGTCCTGGTCGCGATCCCAGTCCCGATCTCGATCCCGATCGCGATTCCGCTGGGCAAACGCCGGCTGGGCGAGCAACAGGGCGAACAAGAGGGCGAAAACCTTCAGGTGGGCGCGTTTCATAGGTTCCTCGGTCCGAATAGACGGGAACGGCGCAGTAAGGGTTTATCAGACCGGAACGCGAAAAAGTTACACGCAACCGTCCCGAGATCTGGAGATCAGGCGTGCGGCTACGATAAAATGGCAGAGCTTTAGCGGCGCCTGCCGAAGCTTTTCTCTCCCCGAATATCGGAGCTTTTCGTGGATTACGCCCAGCAGCGATATTTCTGCGCGACGGGAGTCGCGATCATCGCGGCAGTAGTGTTGCGCGCGGCTGCCGTGCCGGCGCCGTGGCCAGCCGCCCTCGCCGTTTATATCTATGGACTGGTCGCGTGGCCGGTGATTCGCGACGAGATGCTCCCCAACGTCAAGCCGAGCCTTTACGCCATGCTCTGTCTGGGCGCCGCGCTGCTTGTGATCGTCTACGAGAATCTCGGGCGATACGCGGGATGGTAGAAAAGCTACAA
>JBKPDL010000006.1:0-91508 GCA_046727855.1 Acidobacteriota bacterium | reverse complement strand
GTGTTGCAGACGGGAATCACGGACTACTGGTCGGGCGTCTTCCGGCTGCAGATAGTGTTTTAGGAGGTCAGTATGGGTCGCCTTCATCGGGCAATCGTCGTTGCAGTGGCAGTGCTGACGCTCATGCCTTCGGCTGCGCGGGCGCAGCCAAGTTCCTCCGACTTTTTCAACGATCAGGTTGTACAGCGGCTCGATCTGCGGATGAATACGGCCGACAAGGAGAAGCTGAGGGCCGGCTTCCGGACCAACGAATTTTACCCAGCCGACGTGGTGTGGAACGACGTGACCGTACACAACGTCGGCGTGCGGTCCCGCGGCCTTGGCTCGCGCAACGAAAACAAGCTCGGCATCCGGGTGGATGCAGACCATTACGCCACGGGCCAGCGCTTTCTCGGGATGCGAGCGTTTGTGCTCGACAACCTCTGGCAGGACGCGTCTGGGATTCGCGAAACAACGGCGATGAAGCTGTTCACCAGGATGAACATCTACGCGCCGCGGGAAGCGCACGCACGCCTATACATCGACAACGAGTATCAGGGCCTTTATGCCGTGGTCGAGGAGATCAACAAGGACTTCCTGACGCGCGCCTTCGGCGAGATCAACGGCGACACGCAGAACGACGGTCACCTGTACGAATACAACTTCATCGATCACTGGACGTTCAATTATTTCGGGTCGGACCTGCAGCCGTACAAGGACCGCTTCAGCGCAAAGACGCACGAGAACTCGAGCGACCAACAGCTGTATCGGCGCATCGAGGAGATCGTCCGGCTGGCCAACGATTTGCCGTCGGATCGCTTCCTCGAGCAGCTCGACCCGAAGCTGGATTTGCGGCAGTTTGTTCGCTACGTCGCGATCCAGAATTTCCTTGGTGAGAACGACGGTTTTCTCGGCTACGACGGGATGAACAACTTCTACTTCTATCGCAAGGAGAATTCCGACCAGTTCGTCTTCATCGCGTGGGACGAAGACAACGCGTTCTGGGGCCCGGAGTTCGGCCTGACGATGCGGCACGACGAGAACGTCCTGTTTCGCAAGGCGATGGAAGTCGGTGAGCTGCGCGACCTGTATTACGCGACGTTGGACGAAGCGGCGCGCATTAGCGACGAGCGGGCTGAGGGATCCCATGTCGGCTGGCTCGAAAACGAAATGCGGAGGCAGTTCGATTTGATCTCCGACGCGATGAACGACGATCCGCGGCGGCCGTATTCGATGGACGAGTTCAACGAGAAGCGCGCGGCGATGATCAACTTTGCGAGAGAGCGAAGCCGATACGTACAGCACAACCTGCCGCGGTAGGTTGGCTCTTCACGCGGCTCACCTGTGGCGGGCCGGCTTCAGGCCGGCCGGTCACGAAATCAGCAACCACGCCGGATCCTCGACGTACTCCTTGATCTTGACGAGAAACTGCACCGCCTCGCGGCCATCCACGACGCGGTGATCGTAGCTGAGCGCGAGGTACATCATCGGCCGGATCACCATCTGTCCGTTCACCGCCACCGGCCGATCGGCGATCTTGTGTAAGCCCAGAATACCGACTTGCGGCGGATTCAAAATCGGCGTGCTCATCAGCGACCCGAACACGCCGCCGTTGGTGATCGTGAAGGTGCCGCCTTTGAGATCCTCCAGCGTCAGGGTTCCTTCGGTGGCACGTTTCGCAAAGTCGCGAATCGCGCGCTCGATTTCGGCGAAGCTCAAGGCGTCGGCATCGCGAATGACGGGCACGACCAGTCCGCCTTCGGCGCCAACGGCTACCCCGATGTCGTAGTAGTGCTTCAGCACAATCTCGTCGGCCTGGATTTCGGCGTTGAGCTGGGGAAATGCTTTCAGCGCACCCATCGCCGCTTTAACGAAGAACGACGCGATGCCCAGCCCGACGCCGTGCTGCTTTTGGAACTCGTCCTTGCGTCGCTCACGAAGTGACATGACCGCGGCCATGTCCGCCTCGTTGAACGTCGTGAGCATCGCGGCGTTGTGCTGCGCCTCGACGAGACGGCGGGCGATGGTCTGCCGCCGTTTGCTCATGCGGACGCGTTCCTCGCTCCGGGCGGGTCTGACGGATGGGACCGGGCGGTCGGGTACGGGTGGTTGGAGCGGTCGAGCAGCCGGAGCAGGCTCGGTGCCGCGCGCCTTCAAAACATCCTGCTTCATGACACGACCAGCCGGCCCGCTCGGCGCGATCGTTTCCAGACTGACACCCTGTTCCTTGGCCACGTTACGGGCGGTCGGGGTGGCGCGCACGTCAGCCACGGGCCCGCCTTCGCGGCCTTCAGGCCGCTTCGGCAAGGTCTCGCCATGGCTCGCCTCATTTGCCGGGCGGGCGGAGGCGGACACGGCGGCCGCGCCTTGCGCCGCTTCTAATACCGCGAGCACTTCGCCGACCCTTACATCGTCACCCTCCTTGTGCTTGATGGTTGCCAGCACGCCTTCGCGATCGGCGCTGACTTCCAGATCGATCTTTTCCGTTTCGAGCTCGACCAGCGGTTCGCCGTTCGCCACCGCGTCGCCTTCGTTCTTCAACCACTTCGCCACGCGCGCTTCGACAACCGATTCGCCCAACTCCGGCACTACGATGTTCGTCGCCATTCCTATACCTGTCTCGAGAGCACGCGGAGCGCGTCCGGCGCGTCGCTCTTTTCCTCGAATGTTTCAGCGATGATCGCGCGCTGATTGGCCGCATGCCATGTGGAGGATCCTTCTGCCGGGCTCGAATTCCGTGCGCGACCGATGTAACGGAGCGGCCAGCGACCGTCGATCTGTTGCTCGAGCAGCGGCCTGATAAACTCCCACGCGCCCATGTTCTCGGGCTCTTCCTGCACCCAGCACACCTCATGCAACTTCGGATATGCGTCGAGCACCGCCCGTATTTCCTCCAACGGAAACGGATACAGCTGCTCGAGGCGCACCAGAGCCACGCTCGCGCCTCCGGTCTTTCGCTGCTCGCTGGTAACGAGATCGACAAAGATCTTTCCACTACACAGCACGAGGCGACGGACCTTCTGGGGCTGCAGCTTCGCTTCCTCGTCGTCTATCACCAACCGAAACCGTCCCTCTGCGAGCTCGCGCGGTGTGGACGTCGTAAGCGCGTGACGCAGCAGGCTCTTCGGTGTGAGAACGACGAGCGGCAGCGGATCGGTATCCAGTAGCAGCGCTTGCCGCCGCAACAGATGGAAATACTGCGCCGCCGTCGTGCAGTTGGCGATCCGCATATTGAGATCGGCCGCCGACTGTAGAAACCGTTCCACTCGTGCGCTCGAGTGATCGGGACCCTGTCCTTCGTACCCATGCGGCAGCAACATTGCCAGCGAGGGCAGGAGTCCCCATTTTGCGCGCCCCGTCGTGATGAACTCGTCGAGGACGACTTGGGCGCCGTTGATGAAGTCGCCGTACTGTGCTTCCCACAGCACGAAACAGTCGCGTGCCTGGATGTTGTAGCCAAACTCGAATCCGAGCGCTGCGTTTTCGGATAAGGCGCTGTTGTGGATCTCGAACGACGCGCGTGCCTGCGGCAGCACCTCGAGCGGCACGTATTCTTCGCCGGTCACGGCGTCGTGCAGCACGCCGTGGCGCTGGCTGAACGTACCGCGTTCGACATCCTCGCCGGTCAGACGAATGGGAATGCCGTCTTCGAGAATCGATGCGAATGCCAGCTCCTCGGCCGCAGACCAATCGATCGCGCGCTCGTCGGGTTGCTGGAGCATCGCGCCCCGCCGCTCACGCGCGCGTTCCAGCTTACGGTGCACGGTGAATCCTGCGGGCACCTTGAGCAGCTCACGATTGAGCGCCAACAAACGCTCGAGTGCGACGCCTGTTTGCACCCGCCGCGCCGCGCCGCTTGGCGGCGCTTCCGGAATCGGAGGGGCGTAATCCTGCTCCGGCTTCAGCGCTGCGTACGCCCGTTCGAGCTCGGTTTGAAACCTCTTGACGATGTCGTCGGCCGCCTGCTGTGTGATCTCGCCGCTTTCCACCAGCTGGCGCGCGTAGAGCTCGCGCACGGTCGGGTGCGCTTGAACGATTTGATAGATCACAGGCTGCGTGAACGCCGGCTCGTCGCCCTCGTTGTGTCCGTGACGACGATAGCCGACGAGGTCGATGAGGAAATCGAGCTTGAACTTGTCGCGATATGCCCAGGACAGCCGCGCCGCTTCGATGCACGCGACTGGATCGTCGGCGTTCACGTGAACAATCGGAATCTTGAAGCCACGCGCCAGGCCGCTCGCGTAGCTCGTGCTGTAGGACTCTTTCGCTTCCGCGGTGAACCCAAGCTGGTTGTTGGCGATGATGTGAATCATCCCGCCGACTTGATAGCCCTCGAGACGCGAGAGGTTCAACGTTTCCGCAACAACGCCTTGTCCAGGAAACGCGGCGTCGCCGTGAATGACAATGGTGAGCACGCGGCCTGTGTCCAGACGGGGCCGGCCCGGCGCGTCGAGAGATGAGGCTGCCGCGCGCGCCATGCCGTGCGCCACCGGATCGACGGCTTCGAGATGGCTTGGATTCGGAGGCATCGTAATCACGAGCGTCTGCGGACGGCTGCCGTCGCGTTCGTAGCGCGCGCCCGCATGGTATTTGACGTCGCCCATCCAGCCCAAATCGATGCGCCACGAACGGGTGAAGACTGGATCCTTGAACTCCGCGAGGATCTGTGCGTACGGCTTCTGAAGGATGTGCGCGAGCACGTTCAGTCTGCCGCGATGCGCCATGGCGATCATCACGTGCTGCACGCCGGAACTCGCCGCGTCGTTGATGATCTCGTCGAGCACCGGGATCATCATTTCCAGACCTTCGAGGGAAAAGCGTGTCTTGCCTGGGAACGTCCGCTGCAAGAAGCGCTCGAACATCTCGACTTCGGTGACGCGCGCGAGCAGCTCGGTGGAATTGATCGGGTCGTTTGGCGGACGAAACTGGCGGTTTTCCACTGCCCGGCGCAGCCACACTCGTTCTTCCGGTACAAACACGTGGTTGTAGTCGTGTCCGGTGGTGCTGCAGTAGCTAGCGCGAAGCCGCTCGATGGCTGCGAGCGCATTCGACGCGTTTGCCGCAACTGGCCCCGCGACGATCGACGCCGGTAGCCGCGCGAGGGTGTCCGGCGTCAGTCCGTGTGATTGCGGCAGGAGCGACGGGTCGCCGATTGGTTCGTGCAAGCCGAGCGGATCGAGCCGCGCGGCAAGGTGACCGAAACGGCGGATCGATTCCGCCAGGTTGAACGTAGCGATCGCCGCCGTGATGTCCGTGGTCCGGACCTCGGCACCGTCGGTTCGCGGCTCCGCCTCGATCTCCGGGGACCATTGGGAAAAGGCAGCGCGGGTCGCCTCGTCCACCGATTGGGGATCCCGCCGGAAGCGCTCGTAGAGATCGAAGACGTAGCCGGCATTGACCCCGGTAAACTGGTCCCACGGGTTCATAACTTTTCTAGTCTATATCCAGCGCGGAGACCTCCATGACCACACGTCCAACCTACGACGATGCGAACCTCATCTTGCGGCTGTACGAAATGCGGCGCGAAGAACGCATGCGAAAGGCGCGCGCGTGGTTCGTCGGCAACTTCAAAGTGAAGACGTGGGACGAGCTCCAGAAAATCGCGGCGCCGGGCACCGACGAAAACGCGTCGTATCGCATGGTGGTGAGCTATTGGGACATGGTGGCGTCGTTCATCACGACCGGCGTGCTCGACAAGGAGTTGTTTTTTCAGAGTGGGCGCGAGCTGTTGTTCGTGTGGGAGCGTCTGCGCGACGTCCTGCCGCAGCTGCGCGAAATGTTGAAGGACCCGCACCTGTATCACCATCTCGAAACCGTGGGCACGGAGTTTGTGACCTACTTCAGAGGGCGAAGCGCGGAAGGCTACGACGCCTTTGTAAAGCGCGTCAAAGGCTGATGCACGACGAGCCGTCCATCAAGCTCATTGCCGTCGACATCGACGGCACCCTTCTCGACAGCAAGGGTCGCGTGCTGCCCGACAATGTCGAGGCAATCGCCGAAGCCGCTGCGCGAGGCGTTCGCATTGCGGTCGTAACCGGCCGCAGCTTCCACTTTGCGTTGCCTGCGGTCGAAAGCCTGCCCGATCCGCTCGTGCTCATCGTCTACAACGGCGCCATTGCGCGCATGCGCAGCGGCGAAACGCTGATTCGTCGCCTTCTGCCGGTGGCCGCGGCCCGCGACGTGCTGAATGTTGCCGAACCCTGGCGTGACAGCGCCTTGATGCAGTTCGACCGGCCAAGCCGCGGTCAGCTCGTGTACGACCGGCTCGATTGGACGCATCCCAACCGCGTTCGCTTTCGAGAAAAGAATCGTGAGCTGATTGAAGAAGTGCCGGCGCTCGAGGATGCGCTGATTGAGGACCCGATCCAGATCGCTTTCAACGGCAGCGTCGCGACCATGCGGGCGCTGGTCGAGAGGCTGCGCAGCCAGGCGCCGGTCGCGCATCTGTCGGTCTCGCTGACCGAGTATCCGCATCGCGATTTTTCCCTCGTTGACGTGTGCGCGACCGACACCACCAAGGGCACGACGCTCGCGCGCCTCGCCGCCCATCTCGGTATTGCCCGCGACCAGGTCCTGGCGGTCGGCGATAACCTCAACGATCGCGACATGCTGGAATGGGCCGGCATCGGCGTGGTGATGGGCAACGCCGCGCCTCAGCTGAAAGAGGGTTTGGAAGTGACGGGAACGAACGACGAAGCCGGTGTTGCGCAGGCGATTCGTCGTTATCGTTAGAGCGCGGTTTATTCGCCCACGCGTAACTCGATCATCGAATTCCGCGCCTAGAACGTCACACCCAATCCAAAGTGGCCGCGTGGCTTGCCCTCCGCCGACCACGCTACATCGAGCCCCATTCGAACGACGGTTGCCGTCAAAAACAGGCCGCCGCCGATACCCCGATCGAAGGTTTGGTCCGAAAGCTTCGCGCCGTAGGGATAAACCGTCCCGTAATCGACGAAGCCCTTGACACCAAATCGGCCAATACGAAGGGGAGAAGTGAGCGGCACGCGAAATTCCGCCGACATGGCCACGAGGTTGTCGCCGGCGCGATAACCGAATCCATAACCGCGAAGAAGAGAGGTTCCGCCCAGCAGGCGTTGTTCATACGGCGGCAACGGCGCATTTGCCTGCGCGGTGGTGAACCGCAGCGCAAGCACGGTCGATCGCACAACGCCAACATAGCCGCGCAAGTCGGCTGAGCGGACGTTCACGCCGCTGCCGCCAGTAAACTGCAGGTGGTTCCATGCGAGCGTGGCGTGAACGGCATCGCGCGGGAATGCGGGATCCCGGCGCGTGTCGACGATCGCGTCCACGCCCGTCGTTGTGTGCGTCTGATCGATGTCGCCAAATCGGACATTGACGACGCCGGCACTGCCGCCGGCGCGAAGCCAGGTCGTGAGCGCCCGCTCTGCGCGCACGCGAACATCACGCCGCGTGTCGCCGATCTCATAGTGCGGATTCTCGCGCCGGCTGAGTGACAATGCGCCTTCGATGCGAGTGAACGGGCCACGCTCGAACGTGCGATCGACTTCAACGGCGGCGCGCCGTTCGCCACCCCACGTCAGCGGCACCGATATGCGACTGCGTTGACCGAGCAGGTCGACAAAGCTAAAGCGTGCGCCGTACGTGAACCCGTATCCGTCCTCGTAGTCGAGCACGGGCAGCCACATTCCAGTGCCGAACACGCGCTTCATCGGCCCGGGCGTCAAGTCAATGTCACTGATCCCCGTGCGCTCGTCGATGAGAAGAATCAGAAGAATGTCGGACGGATCGCTCAGCGATCGAAATCGCTTTCTCACCTCGACGTTGCTGAAGCGTCCTGACGCGCGCAAGCGTGATTCCGCCTGCTGCAGCGTGTCTGATGCGAGCGCCGCACCCACGGTGAGACCGGCGAGCGCAAGCACATCGGCATCGGGTGTCGTGTGATTGCCGTGCACTCGGACTTCGCCAATGACTTCGGGCGGCGGGGTCGCGGGCGTTTGCGCGCTCAGCGGAGCCGCGGCGAATGACACGGCGGCAATGAGCAGGACGGCGCGCCTACTCATTGCCTTTGATCCTCGTCGTCACTTCCGCCAGGCGGTAGTCGTGGTATTCCACGTCGTAGCGCGCCGCGATCGATCCGATCGCCATCGTCATGCGGAACCGCATCGCAATCGTGCTCGGCAGCCAGACGTCTGGAAACGGCTGCGCCATGCGCATCGATGCGCGCAGGTCGTCGATGCGGACGATCGAGCGGCCCGGCAGGAAATCGAAGTCCATGTTGTCGAAGGTGTACTGAATGATTTGGTGCTGCGTCGGATCGATCCACAGCGTGACCAGCGACACCTTGTTCATCTTCTCTTCGATTTCGTCGTCCTTGTCGCGAATGCGCTTGTTGGGACGCGTACGCCCTTCGCTGAAGAGTTTCGATGGGTAGTACTCGACGCGCAGAACATCTCGATCGGCGAGCCGCTCGCGTCCGGCGAGCGCGTAATGTGCAGGGTCGAATTTGAAACGCAGGAAGTACGCCGCCGAGACAAATCGCGGTTCGAGCGATTGCTTCAGGACGTCCTCCACGTTTGACGGCGTGTCCGCTGTGGTTGCCGCGTTTTCATCGGGTGGCGGGGCACTGCCCGCGTCGCCCGGTCGGTTCGCGTCCGCCTGCGCGCGGCGCTTCTCGCGTGCGCGTTCGCGCGCAACCCACCGGCGCTCAGCCATGGCGCGATCGTCTTCGCTCACACGCACGCCGTCCGCCTTGAGCGGGCTCCTGACGAAGTACCCCTGACGGATGAACCAGGTGTATTCCCGTTCGAAGCCATATAGGCGGCCGCCGTCCGGTCCTGTCAGCTGGAAGGTTTCGCGTTCGTCGAGGATGTACTGCTGAAGTTTTTTCCAGTTTTCATCGCGCCGCGCGATCACGCGTTCCATGAACGCGTCGAGGTCCGACTGAGCGCCTGGAGTTGCGGGAGGGGCGCCATTCGACAGACTCATCGCGGCCTGAGGCACTCGCAGGCCGAAAAGAACAGCGAAAGCAGCCGCCACCGGAAGCCATGCACGAATTCTCACTGGAACCTTCCTCCAAAAGCAGGCGGGCGCTTAGGGCATGAGACGCGAAATCGAGGAGGAAAGTTCGCGCCCGTTGCGCAGAAGGCGTCAGTAATCAGTGTCTGTCGATCGCTGAAAAACGACCTTGCCGTCGAAGATCGTGACGCTCACTTCCGCATCGTCGAGAGTGGCCGCCGTTTGCACGAAGATGTCTTTCGTGAGCACGACCACGTCGGCCAGCATGTCGTGCGCGAGCACGCCTTTGCGCTGTTCGTCGAACGAGGCCCAGGCCGCCTGGCGAGTCACCGTATCGATCGCGCGCCGCAGCGTTTCCGGCTCAACCGGCAGCGGGCGAACGATGCCGAGCGCATCGAACTTCGTGAAATCTATTGGCCCGATGATTTCGCCTGGCTCGATGCGATGTCGCCGCCCTCGTGAGGGCGCCGGGTTCGTCTCGATCGCATGCTGGTAGGCGTCGTACGCCATCGCAAGCGCGTGTTCGTCCTGCGCGTGAATGACGATCTGCCAGCCTCGGCGATCCAGCTCGGCCACGAGGCGATTGAGGCCGGCGGCGGTGAAGTTCGTGGACGGCTCCTCGTTCGAAACGACAATCTGAACAGCCCCGGCTTTGAACAGCGGATCATCCGCATACTTTTCACGAAGCTCGTCGAACGCGTCGAGTTGCTCGTTCGTCATGCCGGTCGTCGCGGAAAGGGCGCCATAGACGCGCAGCGCAAGCGCGCCGTCCCGGCGCAACTCGTCGTAGATATCGAGCTCCTGCGGCGTACCGCCGGCATCCTGCACGCTGGTAATGCCGCGTCGATGCGCCTGCACGGCCGCGGCCCGAACGGCGGCGAGGTCCTCGCCTCGCGTGTGGGCAAGCACTGGCCCGATGAACGGTTCGTTCGCAGACTCCGGCGTTGTGTCGAGGAGCTGCGTGTTGGTCTCGATGAAGCCGGGTAACACCGCGCCACCCTTGGCGTCGATCACAACTGTTTGCGCGCGTCGCAGCCGCTGAATCTCCCGTGTCGTACCCACGCGCAGGATCTTGTTGCCTTGGATGGCAACGGCTTCCGCAGTGGTGCCTTTGCCGTCCGCCGTATACACGCGTCCGTTCACCACCATCACATCGACGGGACCATCGTCCGCGCGTTGGGCACCAACGATTAAGCCTGCGATGAACGTGATGCCGACGATGATGGCTACGCTGTAGGCCGCGAGGCGGGCCGCCACGAGGGCGATCTTAGCACTGTGCTAAAAGATACGGTCCCATGCGATTTGCGATTGTCGGGTCCGGCGCCGTGGGCGGCTATTTCGGGGCGAAGCTGGCGCACAGCGGTCAGGACGTGACCTTTATCGCACGGGGGGCGCACCTTGCGGCGATTCGCGCGCGCGGCTTGAGCGTTCGCAGCGCCAAGCTCGGCGATTTCAGTGTCAGGGCCAACGCGGAAGAAGACACGACGAAGGTTGGCCACGTCGATGTGGCGATCTTTGCGGTCAAGGCGTACGACAACCGCACTGCGATCCCGCTCCTCAACCCGCTCGTCGGACCGGACACCGTGGTTCTGACGCTGCAGAACGGCGTGGACAGCGTCGACGAAGTGGCGGTAGCAGTTGGCGAAGATCACGTCCTTGGCGGGACGACGTACGTGGCAACGGCGCTCGAGGAACCGGGACTAGTTGTTCAGACCGGCGTGCACCGCTCAATCATCTTCGGCGAGGTGTTCCGCAAGCGCGGCGTCGCCATCACGCCGCGCGTGCGCGCGATAGCGGACGTCATGGCGCCGGCCGACATTCAGGTAACCGCGGTGGCCGACGGTCGCGTGCCGATCTGGGACAAGTTCGTCTACCTCGCGCCGTTCTCCGGCTTTACCGGCGCCGCGCGGCTTCCGATTGGCGCCATCTGGAAGCACCCGCATGTGCGCGACATGTTCTACGCGGCGGCTCACGAGGTTGCCGCGCTCGCCGCGGCAGAAGGGGTCGAGATTTCGCCGACGCGATGGTCGTCGCTGAACGACTACATGGACAACATTCCTCCGACAACGCGCTCGTCGTTGTTGATCGATCTCGAGATGGGCAAGCGCATCGAGGTCGAGGCGCTGCAGGGCGCGGCGGTGCGCCGGGCAGCCGCACGCGGCTTGCCAATGCCGATCATCAGCACGCTGTACGCTGCGCTGAAGCCTTGGGAGAACGGCGATCCGAGAAAACTCTGACCGGCGTCGCGACCGTTGGTTTCGCTCGAGCGAAGTGATACGAGTTCACAGGGAGATCGGGGAGATCGGGGAGGTATTTCACAAGGAGATCGGGAGATAAGGAGGTATTTTGGACAGAGAGCTGGCGAGATCGGTCCCTTGGCCTCAGTGTTTCCGTGCTTCCGTGGCTTCACGGTAGGCGGCGAGACATCGCTGCCGAATTTCGAGCGGAATCAACGGAAAGGTCGTCAGCACGTGTTCGTACTGGTCGGTGCGCAACCCGTAGAGGCGTGCCGCAATTGCGTTGAGGCGCGCATAGGCGTCGGGACGTGCTTCGATGCCGCTCTTCTCCAACTCGCGCGCGAGCTGCGCCAGCTCGCGGAAATCAGGCGAGCGGCCATCCGGTTTCGGTACCGGCAGACGCGACATCAGCGACGCGGTCACATGTGTCGTGACCTGTAGCCGCACGAGATAGTTCGCGGCCAGGCTGTTGAGAAGAGCGACAAGACAGTACTGACTTGCGGCGCCGAGCGGGGTCTTGAGGCAGAACACAGTGTGTGTTGAGACGGTTTTCGCTGGCAGGATGGCGGCAATCAACGTAAGGCGGTTGGTCGCGCTCGCGACATCGCGATACGCAATTCTCGCTCGCCCGAACGTTGCAGAGACGTTCAGCAATCGCGAGGCCGTTCGTGGCGGAATAGCCCATGCCGCTCGGGCGGCATCGACCCTGAACGGCGTCAGGTGCTTGCCTTCGATCACGGGCAGGCTCTCTCGATTTGCCTCGCGACAGGGCTCAAAGTGAGCTTTGTCGTCGGTCGCGTTCAGCTCGCGGCCAAATTGCACCCGCCAGCCGCGTTCGCTGCCGAGTCCGGGCACTGTCGCCGTCACATGCGCAAGGATTTCGAGATCCGTCGGGCTATCAAGTTCCGGGATTGCCAGATGAGAGGGGTCCCAGGCATCGAGCAACGTACGCGAAAGCACGATCGGTCTCGCGTCCGCCGGATCTTCTGACGCCGCGTCGGGAAGGCTATCGAGCCAGGTTGCGTCACGTATGCCGAACCGACACGCGAGACGAGTGGTAACACCTCCTCGCGTGCCGGTGACGAGCACAAATCGCATGTCGCGATGAATGGGGAAGATGCCATCGCGATTGCTGAAGCCAAACAAGCGATCAATCGCGGTCGAGTCGAGCAGCAGGCGCCGAAGCGGCGCGCTCCCGCGATCGCTTGCGATGCCGGATGGCAGAATCACACCAAACCGCCCGCCGTGCCGCAGCAGCTGCAACCCACGTTCGGCGAACAACTGATAGCGATTCGGATGTCCGCCGCCCTGACGGGCATACACGCCGGAGCTCCTGAGGAATCTGAGGCCGTCCTTCTGTTGACGGCGAGCCTCGGCTCTAACGGATTCGCTGCCGGTGTCGGCGCGGAGCACATCCCACGGAGGATTGCCGAGCACTGCGTCGAACCCACCGTCAGGCCGCAGCCGTCCCACACGATCGAAGAACACTTCAGGAAACTCGAGTTGCCAGTGGAACGTGCGTAGCTGCCGCGCCAGCGTGCCGGCCTGATGGAGCAGTTTCTGCACCTGCCGGTCCGGCAGCGTCAAAGGGCACTGCAGAATGGCCGCGAGCAATTCGCCGTACATGGCTGGTGTGAGCGCGCGTTCCGGCCAGAACCACCCCGCACACCAGAGGTCGGCGGCGGCCTTCCATCGCTGCAGCGGCGCGCCCGGTGCGTTGAGGCTCTGCAAAGCGCGCTCTTTCGCCCGCACCGCCGCAAGCGTGTCGCCGGGTTCTTCCGCGATGCGAAAACGATCCGGCAGGACGTGTGCGGCCATCTCAGACGAGGCGGCGCCTTCGAATAACGGAAGCGCCTGACCTGCAGGTGAGCGTGCGCTGCCTCCCGCAGACGGTTGTCGCGCGAGGTCCTCGAGACGAGCGCCGACGAGACTATCACCGCTGACCAGGTGATGATCGAGAAACGTCAGCGGGCGATCGGTCGTGAGCGTCGTCAGCCACAGCGACAAGCGCGCCAGTTGCACCGCTGTAGGGTTCCGATCGACGCCGTACAAACAGCGCTGCGCGATGGTGCGTCGCAGTTCGGCACGCTGCTCCACGGTGACCTCGTCGGCGCGCCACTCTCCTGATTCGATCCGCGCGTGTTCCGCGGCGTTCGCTAGAAAGCGGCAGGCAGCCACAATGAACGCGCCGCTGCCCATGGCTGGATCGACAACTCGAAGCGAAAGAATCTCGTCGCTCGTCCGTCCGGCGACGAGCGGATGAAGCGTGCGGCGCACGAGAAATTCGGTGATCGAGCGTGGCGTGTAGAAGCTGCCCGTCGCTTTTCGTTCCGTGGACGTGCGGGTGAGGATGAGTGGCCCGTTGTGCGGCCGCAGCTCGTATTCAAGTACTCTTTCGTACACGGCGCCGAGCTGCTCCACACCGAGATCCGCGTACGCAATACGCCGGCGTCCGACGCCCGTGGGCGCAGTCGCGAGCGAGAGCACCACTTCGCGAACCACTGCGTCAGGGATGCGCGCGCGCTCGCCGAGCGGGGTGTGAGCTGGAGAAAAAAGCCGTCCGTTGAACGGCGTGACGCAGAGATCCCTGGCTTGGCATCCTGCATGTGCAAGGCGAGAGATTGCCTGCAACGCCTGCCACAAGCCGGCCGGCCGACTGTGCCGCGTGCTGCGCGTGCAGAGCGCCTCGATGGTGTAAGCGTCGCGATAAACGCGGTGCCATGTGGGCACGAGCGCACGCGCTTCCGCAAAGAGCAGAAACAACAGGCGATAGACCAACGTGAGCGCCTGTTCGAACGTGACCTCGGGATCGTGCCTGCGTGTTGTGCCACTCCGTGTCATGGCAGTCACGAGCGTGCTCAATGACGTCATGACGCCGTCGCTGAGCGAGGTGCAGACGTCCACCGTGTGGGCATCCGCGCGTTCGATCACGGACTCGAGAAAGTCCGCGAAGGCCCCCGCCCGTGCGAGCGTCCAGAGGAGATGCAGCGCGCGTTCGTCGGCGATGACGCGCTCGAGATCGAACTCCAGCGCGCGCCGCGACCACGGGCGCGACGAGTCGATGATCTGCAGGCGAGCTCCTGTGGCCGCCACCGACCAGCGCGTTCCGGCCGTCCGCGCGATCCGCGCTGCCGTCCGAAAGGTGTGATCCGAAGCGCGGTCCCATGGCAGCACGAGGAGAACAGCGATAGGTCTCCGCTTGTAGCCGAGGACAGCGGTGAATCCTTCTGAAGATGGCTCGAGGTGGAGAACCTCATGGCCAAGCAGATCGAGCAACGGCAGCACGCCGATGTCGAGAACGCGCCGTACGCTCGACGCGGGACCGAGTTGCCGCGCCGCGCGGCGCCACCATCGTGCGAAGGCGGCAATCGGCATCGACTGCTTCGCCGCCGTTAGCTCCGATTGGAATTGGGCGGCAAGATGATCGGCGAGAAAGCCTGGGGGAATGAGAGCTCCGGAGATCGCCGAGCGCACCACTCTACTCCGCGACCAGCGGCCATGCCGCGATGAGTCGCGGAGCCGACGCCTTCACGTAGGCCAGCGCGATGAACGCGTCGCGCCGCGCTTCGAGGTGGTGGCGCAGTTTCTGTGCAGCGGCATTGCTGGCACCTGCGGCGCGCTCGGCCTGGCGGTCGAAAAGAGAGCCCTGAAACAGCGCCGGACGCTGCGGCGTCAGAGTTTCCAGAATGCCGGCGAGCCGTGCGCTGAGCGCGGACGACGTGCGACCTGCGTCGGTGTGCGCGACGCTCAGATGCCGCTTCAGCGTTGCGGCAATCGCGCTCTGCACCACGTCCGATTGAGCCAATCGCGAGATGGCATGACGATCGTCGCTGCGGAACGCACCACGGTCGCAGACAACGCGAACTGGGACAAGCTCACGGGCGACCCATCGCCCGCTGCGGTCGTGAACGTCCGCGCCGAACAGCAGCAGGATCGCCGACGTTCGATCGCGTCGCCGCGGAAACAGCGCGCAAACCGGCCGCCGCTCGTGCCGGCAGCGGTATCGCCCTGAGATGGTGAGGTGCAACGCGGTGCGAGCCAGAGATACACGGTCGACGACCTCCTGGATTGCTTTGTCGCTGAAGTCCTCAGCGAACGCCGGCATCGCGTCAAGCCGCGCCTGCAGCCGGCTGTGGACGTGGTCCTCGAACGTGTCTCGATAGAACAGATGTCGTGCGTGCACGCGGCGACGCTGTCCAAGACGGTCAACGCGTCCGACGCGCTGCTCGAGCCGCGTCGGGCTCCAGGGCAGCTCGAGATTGATCACCAGCCGGCAGCGTTCCTGCAGATTCAACCCTTCGCCAGCGGCGTCGGTCGCAAGCAGGACGCGCGCCTGGCCGCGCACAAAGCGCTCGATCGATTCGCGGCGCTCACGCGGCGACATGCCGCCGTGCAGGAGCGCAACCGCAACGCACTGCCCTAGGCGCGTCGCCAGTGCCGTCATCGAATCCCGATATTCGCTGAACACAATTGCCGGTTCGTTGGTTCGCGCAAGCAGCCGTCCGATCGCGTCGAACTTCGTTGATCGACCCGCGAGCGCCTTTGCCAGGCTCACGATGCGCTCGATCCATGCGAGCTCGCGCGATCGATCGGCCAGTCCCGGACTGCCGAGCACCGCATCCGGCTCGCAATCGTCGGCCCTCTCGTCCTCGAGCCATGGCAGCACAGGCTGCGAGGCCTCGCTCACATTGCCGCCGCGAAGCAGCTGATGGCGGCGTTCGAGGGTGCGCGCAAGCGCGGAGGGACAAGACACGGCACGCTTGCACGTGACGCTCGCGACCATGGCGCCGTAGGGACCGTCGCCGGCGTGGCGCCAGATCTCCTGTGCATACACATATGTCTCGTCCAACAGTTGGCGCTCCAGCGGACTCGGCGCGACCGCCCGAAACCGCGAACGGCGCGTGCGGCGGCGCCCCGTCTGTTGTGCCGACCGTCGAAACACGAGCAGATCGGGCCCGTTCTGGTGCGCGCCGATGTTCTGCAGAAATGCAAAGGCACGGTCGTCACCGGCGGGCGGAGTGGCGGTTGCGAGCACGACCCACGGAATACGAGCCGCCAACGACATGACGAGCGCGCCGCGCTCGGTGCCTGGATTGAGATGATGTGCCTCGTCGACAATCAACAGATCGAAAGGAACGGCGTCGACTGCGCCGCGCATGTCGCCGCGTTTGACCAGATCGATCGACGAGATCGCAATCTCGGTCGTTTCCCACGGATTCACGCCGACAGGAAGCGTGGCCAGCACCGTCGTCAGCGCGGCATGGTCGAGCACCTGCGCATCGAGCGCGAAGCGGTCGCGCAGTTCCGCCGCCCACTGCTCACGTAGCGATGCCGGCGTGAGAACGAGCGCCCGCGTGACGAGCCCGCGTGCACGCAGCTCGGAAAGGATCAGGCCAGCCTGGATCGTTTTACCGAGCCCGACCTCATCCGCCAGCAGCACTCGGGTGGCGCCGCCGATCACCGCAGTGGCCGGTTCGAGCTGCCAGGGCAGAAGGTCGATTCGTGCGCGCGCCGCCGTCCACGGGTCGACCCAGCGATAAGTGCGAGCAACAGCCCGCGCGGCGGTCTGCAGCACGCGCTGCCGGTTGACGCGCCGAGGAAGATCCGTCACGTGCAGCATGCGCGGCCGATCGAATGGCGTGAGAATGCGTGTGGTCTGCCCGTGGTTGTCTTCGCCGCTGCCGCGCAGCGTGACGAGCGTGCAGTCGGCAAAGACTTCGCTCTGGACAACGACCCACACTTCGCCGCGCACTTCCACCTGGTCGCCGGACTTAAACGCGCAGCTCACGTGAGTGGGTAGCGCCAACGCCGCGAGTCATGCGAAAGACGTCCGTTTCCGCCCGTACGGTCGGATCGCCGCGATGCCACGATTCGCAACTGAGTCGAGTTGAAGGGGTAAATGACGCTCGCACTTTCTGCTCGCCTCCTCTCTGCAGACGCGAGCAGAACCTGCGTACTTACCGGCCTGTCCGTCGTCTTTTTGCGGAAGGAGGCAAAGACGATGCCGTGTGGATGGTGTTGAAGAGCAAACGGAACGTGCCGAGCGCCTGCGCGCGATGCTGCACCCGAAATCCGAACAGCACCGCTCGGCCGGCACCGACATGCGCGTCGACGATCGCGCCCTGGCCAGCGATCGCCGGTTCGCCTTCGAGCCAGCCGCTCAGGAGGACGTCCTGTCTTGCATAACGCGCAATGATTTTTGCGGACGGCCGAACCGCGCCCGATTCCGGATTCGAGCTCTCGCCGCGGGAGGTCAGTTCGAATCCGCTGCCGAAAGCAAAAAACGCGGCGGCCGTCGGCGGCAGACCGTAGCTCAATTCCTCCTCCTGATCGAGGCTGACGCGCAGAAGCGAGCCCGGGCAGAAGAATTTGTCCGGAGGCGCGTTACGGAGCACGTCGCGCACCGGCAGTGCGAGAAGGTTGATCGCGAAGTCACTCGCTGAATCGAGCGTGACGAGGGTGCCGCCGCTGTCGACGAATTGCTTGATCGCCGCTGCGCCGTCGGTGCCGAGGCCGCCGGTATGTTGGGCTGGCATGGTTCCGGCGGCGTGGCCGTTCATCAAGCGGTCGGACGGCTGGTCCGGAATGATGATCACGTCCACACGCGCGCGTAAATCGCCTTTGCGGATGTCCTGATCGCTCAATGTTTCATGAGGAAACTCGTATTGTTCGAGGATCCATCGCGTCCATCCTTCGTCGATGTTCTCAACCCACGACTTGTAGAGCCCGACTCGTGCCGTTGCCAGGCGCCGCGCGGACGGTGTCACTCGGCGCGGCAGCCCGTTGACGCGAAGGCCAAGCGAGCTGGTGATGGTTTCCACCGCGGCCGGCAAATTCGACTTGCCTGACACCAGAATCGATCCCGGCGCATAAGCAAAGCCGTCGATCTCGATCGGCGCTGTGCTCCAGGAGACGTCAAACCCGGCGCGCTGCAGGCGATTGATCGCGATCGACGCGCCTGTGCCGCGTCCGTCGATGACAAAAGACGCGGCCTTTTTGTCGCCCCATACCTGCGCCGGCGCGATCGTCGATCGATCGAGCAGGCGCGCGGGCGGCACCTCGAATCGCTGCTCGATGCGTTCGACGGTCACGGCCATCTGCAACGGGAGCGTCCATCCGGCGACGTCGTAGGGCCGTTCCGGCGGGGCGTTCGGAGTGCGCCGCTGCGTCGGATAGGTTTGCTTCTCGAGCAGTGTTTTGGCATAGGCGCGGAACGGCTGCGGCATCAGCACGAGATCCGTGCCGGCCGGATACGTTGTTTCTCCGATCGAAAACGGTTCAATCGATCGGCGCACTTCGACAGCGCCGTCGATCAACAGCTGTCGGAGTTTGTTGGCCGCATTTGGATCGAACTGTTCGAGGGGAATGACGAACGCGAACGGTCCGCCGCGCGAGCCGGCGTCGATGGCGTTGCGGCCCATGCGGAAAAAGTTGAGCAGAATCTCTTCGCGATAACGTGCCGCAGCCGAGAGCAGTCCACGAACCGCGGAAAGGTCGTAATCGACGATGTCGCGCAGCCGCCAGGGTCCGCCCGGCCAGGGATTGGGGAAATTGATCTGCGCGCGATACTCCGGCAGGCCGCGTGGCGACCCCTCCAACTCACCAGGCGCCACAGTAATCGGCGTTGCGACACGCACGCTCGCGACTTCGGTCAGCAGGCAGACGGTGTTGTGCCCGAGAGGGGCGGAGTCTTCGTATCCCGGCCAGTAGTAGTCGTAAAGCGCGTTCGACACGACGCCGCGGCGACCGTCTTCCTCCATGGCGAGCGCCATCGCGTGACCCAGCAGGCCGGCGGTTCGCCAGATCAACGGGTCGTAATTCGGATCGATCGGATCGTAGTTGGGCGGGACGAAGAACCGCGGCCCGCGCGGGCCCATCTGATGCATCGCCAGGAACACCTGCGGATGCCAGCGCCGATAGAAGAAATCGGCGATCGTGCGGTTCTCTGCCATGTTCATCATGAATGCATCGCGGTTGATGTCGTGCCCGACGTAGCGGTGATAGAGCCACGGCATGGGCGCGCCTTCGAACTCGGTGCCCCGCCACTTGCGATACCAGTCGACGACCAGGGTGTGGCCGTCGGGGTTGAGGGAGGGAAGAAGAACGAGGACGACGTTGCGAAGCACGCTTTCGATCTGTGGAGTGGTCGACGTCGCGAGCGTGTAAAGCAGCTCGTTGGCAGCTTGCGTGGCGCCGATTTCGCTGGCGTGAATGCTGGCGCCGATCGCCACGATCACCGGCATGCGCGCGGCGAGCTCGCGTGCCTCGGCTTCACTGGTTCTGCGCGGATCGGCCAGCCGCAGGCTCGATGTGCGAATCTCCTCGAGCCGCGCGATGTTCTCGGGTGAAGAAACGATCGCGGCAAGTATCCGATTGCCGGCGGTGGTGGGCCCCGCATCGACCAACTCCACGCGATCCGACGCCGCGGCCATCTCGGTGAAGTACTTCTGGATTTCGGGCCAGCCGGCGAGTTGGCGATCTTCGCCCATTTGGAAGCCAAAGAACTCCACGGGCGCGCGTAGTGTCGGTGTTTGAGCGGAAAGAGCGGCGGAGGCGAGGAGAAAGACGCTGAGAGCGGCGCGACGCATGGAAGCGATTATCTGACATGGGCAGTGACTTTCCCTCGGGCGTCCCTGCTGTCGCATGGCTTGTGTCGAGCCCGGAGAGCTATCGCTCGTTCGGCTCGGACCGCCGAAGGCGCAGTAGTGGGCCAGCTTTCAGCCTGGCCATCTATCCTTCACTCCCCTCTCAGCGCGGCGACTGGATCTATCCTGGTGGCCCTTCTCGCAGGCAGGTAACAAGCCACTCCCGTGACCGTCAACAGCACGAGCGTGACTGCGCTGATCGTTCCCGGATCGTATGGCGTCACCTGATACAACAGGGTCCGCAAAAGCTTTGTAGAAGGTGCGCCGGCGCTCCCGCGTGTAGCGGCTGCTCGGAAGTGACATTTGCGCAGTCCACACCTGCTCCGGCGCAAAGCCGAGATCCACCGCGAGCAGATTGCTCATCGTCTGCGCCATCAGCCCGGCAGCCACCAGCAGGACGAGCGACAACGCGACCTCGACAACGAGCAGCAACTGACGCGTAGCGTGATGGCCCGCGGCCGTACCGGCAACCCGGACCGAGCGCAGCAGCGCACCTGCACGGCGCGAACCGGCGTGCAGGGCCGGCATCAGTCCGAACAGCAGGCCTGCTCCGACTGACATGGCCGTGGCAAAGATCAATACGCGAGAATCGATGGTTACTTGATGAATGCGAGGCTGATCAGCCGGCAGCAATCCAACAAACAGTCCGAACCCCGCGTAGGCGAGCGCCACGCCCGCCGCACCGCCGGCGAGCGCCAGCAGCACGCTCTCAACAAGGAGTTGCCGCAGCAGCCGCCAACGTTCCGCGCCCAGCGCCCGGCGCACTTCCATCTCCTGCGCCCGGGCCATCGCCCGGACGAGTTGCAGGTTCGCGATGTTGACGCAGGCGATCAGCAGCATCGCGGCAACGGCGCCGGCGAGGACCCCAAGCGCTGGCCGCGCTTCAGCCACCAGAACGTCAAACAACGGCTGCGCGGTCGCACTGACACCGCTGTTGGTATCAGGATAGGCCGCGGCGAGTTGCGCCGCGATGACCTGCAGCTCCGATCGGGCGCTCTCGACTGTCGCGCCTCGCGCCAGCCGCGCGACGGCAGCGACGCCGAAGTGATTACCGCGGTTGAGCATCCCGCTGTTCGGCGTGATCAGATTTCCCATCGGCAGGAACGCATCTTCGACACGCGCAACCGTAAAGTCGCGAGGCAGTACGCCGACAACGGTGACCGGCACTTCGTCGAGGAGAATGCGTTGCCCTATCGCCGACGGATCCGCGGCAAAGTGGCGTTCCCAAAACCCGTAGCTGATCAAACACACCCGCGCCGCCTCCGGCACATCGTCTGCGGCGGTGAAGCCGCGACCCGCGATCGGCTGGACGCCGAGCACGTCGAACAGATTCCACGTCACATCACGGACGTAGATTCGCTGAGGATCGGCGATGCCGGTGAGATTGGCCGTTCGGCCGCGCCACGCGGCCAGGTTCTCGAACGACTGCGCGCGCGCCTGCCAATCCCTGAAGTTCGGCCACGCAATGCCGAACTGCTCTCCCGCCGGATTGATCTCGCGCGCCAGCACGACACGCGCTGGGTCTTTGATGGGTAACGGACGCAGCAGGATTCCATCGACCAGCGCATAAACGATCGTCGTCGCGCCGATGCCGAGTGCGAGTGTGACAGTCGCGACAACGGCAAACCCCGGCGCGCGCAGCAGCGCTCTACCCGCGTAGCGCACATCCTGTATGAACCCGGACATGAGATCTCCCCGTGGTGAGCCGAGAACTGGCGCTCGTGACGGCCGCCTCTCGATCCGTGCGAGCGTCGCCGCGAGCGCGCGCCAATCAGGCACCTCTGCACACGCTCGCGCGCGTGCTTCCTCCTCCGAGGCGCCCCGTGCTCGCGCGCTCTCGTAGGCGCCTTCGAGCTGCAGCGCGAGCTCCTCGACAATCTCGATCTCACGTTCCGGCGTGATGTCGAGCGGAGGCAGGTGCTCACGCACGTAGCGATGCCATTGCTGCACGGTGTTCCAGTCCCTCTTGATCACGCGCGTTTGACGCGCGCGACTCGATCGAGCGCTTCGAAGAATTCGCGCCACAGCCTGCGCCGCTCGCCAAGCGCAGCCCGGCCGGCCGGCGTCAGGCGATAGAAACGGCGGCGACGTTGGCCCGCCTTTTCAACCCAGCGGCCCTCGACCAGGCCGCGTTTTTCGAGCTTGTAGAGAAGGGGGTAAAGCGTCGCCGCCTGAAACTTGAGGCGGCCGTCGGAGCGGTTTTCGATGAGCTGCGCGATCTCGTATCCATGACGCTGCGGTCCATCGAGTACTGCCAGGACGAGGACTTCGGCGCTCCCTTTCTGCAGCGCACGCGGCGACGAATCGGTCTGTCGCATATAGGTGTGGAGCATACATATATGCGGCAGACTGACGCAACTCCGCCTGCGGGAACTTGGTGCTTGGTTCCTCGTTCTTCGTTCTTTAACATGCCTCCAGCTCGAGCCTCGCCCGGCGGGCAGGACGTTCCGCGCTGCGCGCAGCTTGCGAGTTTCGGCCGCGCGGCAAACGGCGCCGTGAGCGCCACGGCAACGACCAAAGCCGCGCGTGGCGTTACAGATATGCAACTCGCTGCCAGCCGCGCCGAAGCTGTTTCGTCGGAAATCTGCCGTTTGCGGCCTCTTCACATCGTGGCACACGGGTTGCCTGTGCCTTCGCTACATGATCGTGACTTTCCTTGGCACGAAAGGTGGCACCGGCACCACGACGCTGGCCGTCAACTGCGCCGCAGACATCCAGCGTTTGACCGAACGGCCGACGCTCATCGCCGACCTCAAGTCGGGCCCTGGCGACGTCGCTGTCTTTCTCGGCCTACGGCCGCGATACAGCATCGTTGATTTGATTGACCAACTCGGGTGGGCGGATCGCGGCCTGGCGACGCGCTTTACCGTCGAGCATGGATGCGGGCTGCAGGTGCTCGCGGCCCCAGACGCATTCGGACGCCTGTTGCCCCGCGACGCAGAGGGTGTCGAGCAAACGCTCCGCTGCTTTTCTTCGATCTACGACTTCATCGTGGTCGATGCAGGCAGCACGGTCAACGCGTGCGCGGCAGCCGCGCTCACGATGTCGGATGTCGTGATGCTGGTGGCGAATCCCGACGTGCCGTGCTTGAGGAACATGCAGCGTTACAGCGACGCGCTCAAGCTCGCCGGCGTCGCGCCGGAGCGAGTGCGCATTGTGCTCAATCGTACCTCGGAAAACGGCGTCCTTCCCGCGAGTCAAATCGAGAAGGTGATGAACCGCTCGATTGAATACCAGGTGCCGAGCGATTACCGCACTGTGGCCGCCGCCGTGAATTCCGGTGTCCCGGTGTCGGCCCTGCGCACGACCGAGCTGCACGCGCAGATCAGCGCGATGGCTCGCGCTCTGGTGGCGTCGCGCCTCGCGGCTTCAGCCTGACGATGGTCGCGCCCAGGTGCGTTTCCGCCGCATCCCGGAAGCCGGAGACGAGGACATGTGTTTTCAGCAGCCGGTGCACAGCCGCGCGCTGCACGCCTTTGCCGCGTCCGTGAATCAAACGGACCTCGTCGAAGCCGCTCTCCTGCGCCGCCCGCAGGTATTCGTCTACGACGGATAACACGTCACGCGGCTGGAAGGCGTGCAGATCGAGCGCGTCTTCGATCGGAATCGCGACTGGCTCGTCGTCCGCCGCGTCATCATCGTGCATATTCCGCCGTGACCTTGGTGGTAATACCGCCGCGCGCAGTGAAATCGCCGATCACCGTCATGCGCCGCGGCCGGCATGCGGCCACGAGGTCGTCGAGGATCTTGTTGGTAGCGGCCTCGTAGAAAATTCCTTGCGTGCGATAGTCGAGCAGATAGTACTTGAGCGACTTCAACTCGATGCAGTGCGCGTCGGGCACGTAGCGGATGCGGATCGTGCCGAAGTCGGGCAGCCCGGTCTTCGGGCACATCGATGTGAACTCCGGACAGTCGATCGCGACCTCGTACTCACGCTCCGGACGCGGATTGGGAAACGTCTCGAGCGCATGCGCGCTTGACATCGAACTCATGTTAGCACCGCGTTTGTTTGACAGCCCCGAGCGCGCGCAGTAGGATTACGGGCGTTTTTTCGCTATTTTCCGTGAGCGGCTGCACCGCGCGCAGCCGCCCGTCGCGGGATCATCGTCAACACGCGCGCGGCACTGACCAGGGGGACCACGATGGCTGAAGCCCGCAGGATGGGCAAATCGGAGCTGTTTTCAACATTTGCAGAACGGTTCGAGATGAAGCGCACGCAGGCGCGCGAATTCTTCGATGAGCTCGCGTCGCTGTGCGAAAAGGAACTGAAGCGTTCGGGCGAGTTCGTGCTGCCAGGTATGGTGAAGCTTGTCGTGCAAAAGCGGAAGGCGCGCATGGGCCGCAATCCGGCAACAGGCGAACCGATCAAGATTCCCGCCAAGACCGTTGTCAAGGCGCGAATCGTCAAGCAGCTCAAGGACGCCGTCCTGCCGCGCAAGTAACGCCGCGGGTCTCTTACTCCTCCCGGGCAGGAAGCGGGCAGAAGTCAGAAGGCGCCGAGCCTTTTGATTTCTGCCTATGAGCTTCGGCCCCGCTAGTTACCTTTGATCCGTCGCGCGATTTCACGGATTTCCAACCGATCCATCTTGAACTTCAGCGTCGAGAGCGGGACGCCGAGGTAGCGCGCGGTCTGCGTTACGTTCCAGCCGCTGCGCTCGAGCGCGCGAATGATGAAGTTGCGCTCGAAAGTGCCGAGCGCGCGATCGAGCAGGCTTTCATCGGTCTTCTGATGATCGAGCTCGGCAACGTGAAACTCGAGCGGCAGATGGTCGTCGGTAATCCATTCACCGTCCGCCGTGGCGACGAGCCGTTCAATGAGATTTTCCAGCTCGCGAACATTGCCCGGCCACCAGTGATGCGAGAGCATGCGCAGCGTGGATTCGGCGATGCCGAGCACGCGCTTGTGAAACTTGGTGTTGTAGCGGTTGAGGAAAAACTCGGCGAGCTCAGGTAAATCCTCCATCCGCTCGCGCAGCGGCGGCAGGCGCACCGGGATCACGTTGATGCGATAAAAAAGATCCTCGCGGAAGGTGCCGTCCTTCAGCGCGCGTTCGAGATCGACGTTGGTCGCCGCAATCAGTCGGAACGACGTCTTGATCGGCTTGCTCCCTCCGACGCGCTCGATTTCGTTTTCCTGAATCGCCCGCAGCAGCTTGGCCTGCAGCTCGAGACGCAGATCACCGATTTCGTCCAGGAACAGCGTGCCGCCGTTGGCGAGCTCGAACTTGCCGATGCGCTGCTGCAGCGCTCCGGTAAAGGCGCCGCGCTCGTGCCCGAACAGCGTGCTCTCGACGAGCTCGCGCGGAATCGCCGCGAGATTGATCGGGATAAACGGCCGATCCTGTCCGTTGGTCCCCGCCGCCGACGACTCCCTGTGGATTAACCGCGCCAGCAGTTCCTTGCCCGTGCCGCTTTCGCCCAGGATCAGCACCGTCGCGGAGAGCGGCGCCACCTTTTGCACGAGCTCGAGCGTCTCGCGCATGGCGCGGCTCGGGCCGGCCACAAACTCGCGATCGCCGAGCTCCTGCACTTCTGCCGTCAGCGTGAGCACTCGACGATTCAGGTCCTGCCGCTGAGCCGCGTGGGCCGCCGTTGCCCGCAAGGTATCCGGGTCGGACGTCTTCGACAGGTAGTGGTAGGCGCCCAGCTTGATCGCCTGCACCGCGCCTTCAACATCCGAGGCGTCGGCGACAAGGATGCTTTCGACGAGCGGGTAGTTTTCCCGAACGATGCGGAGCAACTCGAAGGCGCTCAGACCCGGCAGGTGCGTGTCAGCGAGCACGATGTCCACGTCTTCGCGCTCCATCAGCGCCAGCCCCGCTTCGGCAGACGACGCGCGCAGCACGCGATACTCGCGGCGCAGCGGGGTTGCGAGCCGCTCGCGCGACTCGTCGTCAGTATCAATCACGATGACGGTTTTGCGCCGCACCGACACGGCCGAAGTATATTCGTTCAGGTATGACGTGGCTCTGGCTCGTGGCCGTCACCGGTTGGCTGATAGCCCTGGGCGCGCTTGCGACGGCCAGGCGGCTCTCGCGCCGATTGGCTCAGCTCCAGGAATTGTATTGGGAGCTCAAATACGACCATGGCGAGCTGAAAGCGCGCGTGAAGGCGTTGGCGCCGACGCCCGAGGAGCAAGCGGCCGCTGCCTCGCCAGTGCAGCAGTCGTTTGTTCCGCTTTCCAGCCTGAAACGGGAACGCACGTAATTCTTCCGCGCCTTGACTGAGCGCAGCGAGTCGCCCTCGACCCCAACGGAATGTACGTAGCGGCGGACCTTCGGGTCCGCCCCTTGACCTGCCGTACCTTTCCAAGGGACAGTGGGAGGCTGTTCATATGGCCAACGAGTACGACGTCATTGTGATTGGCGCTGGCACAGGCGGCTACGTGGCGGCGATTCGCGCCGCGCAGCTCGGCTTCAAAGTCGGCTTAATCGAAAAACAACAGGCGCTCGGCGGTACCTGTTTGATCTGGGGCTGCATTCCGACGAAGGCGCTGCTCGAACATGCGCACGCGTTGAAGGTGGCGCAGGCGGCAAAAGACTGGGGACTGAGCATCGACGGCAGCGCGGTGAAACTCGACATGACCGCCGTCCACGCGCGCAAAGACAAGATCGTCAGCGGGCTCACCGGTGGTGTCGAGCTGCTGATGAAGAAGAACAAGATCGAGTGGATCAAGGGCACCGCGCGCCTGACCGGCGGCAGGAATGTTGAGGTCAGGCTGCACGATGGCGGCAAGCAGACGGTCATCGCGAAAAAAGAGATCATCGTCGCGACAGGATCCGCAGCGCGCAGCGTGCCAGGCATCGACGTCGATCGTAAGCAGATCATCTTCAGCGACGAAGCGATCCACCTGAAAGACGTGCCGAAGTCGATCGCGATCATGGGCAGCGGCGCGGTCGGCGTGGAGTTCGCGTCGATCTTCAGGAGCTTTGGCAGCGAAGTGACCATCCTCGAGTTGCTGCCGCGGCTCGTACCGGGCGAAGACGAAGCGGTTTCGTCAGAGCTCGAAAAGAGCTTCAAACGCCGAGGGATCAAATCGTTTACGAACACGGAGGTCACTTCCGCGAAACCGGGCGGCAAAGGTACAGAAATCGAAATGACAGTGCCCGCGGGCAGTTCAGGGCAGAGCCCTTCGGCAAGCTCAGGAGAGAGCCCTTCGGCAAGCTCAGGGCAGAGCAAGCCGGGCAAACTCCTGGCCGACGTGCTGCTCGTCGCGACAGGACGCGGACCCGTGACCGAAGGGCTTGGTCTCGAAGCACTCGGCGTCAAGATGGATCGCGGCTACGTGGTGGTGGATGAACTGTTTCGCACCAGCGTGCCCGGGATATCGGCGATTGGCGATGTCATCACGATGGGGGGCCCCCATTACCAGCTGGCGCATGTATCCTCGATGGAAGGGGTGGTTCTGGCGGAACGGATCGCTGGCCAGGAAGTACGGCCGATTAACTACGACCACGTTCCGCGGTGTACGTACTGCGATCCCGAGATCGGCAGCGTTGGACTGACCGAAGCGCAGGCGAAACAGCAGGGCTACGACGTACGCGTCGGATCGTTCCCGTTCAAAGCGCTCGGCCGCGCACGAATGGCGGGCGAGACCGACGGATTCGTGAAGATCGTGGCCGATAAGAAATACGACGAGGTGTTGGGCGTGCACATCATCGGCCCTCGTGCCACGGAACTCGTCGCCGAAGCAGTGCTGGCGCTGCGCCTGGAGTGCACAGTCGAGGAGCTGATTAAAACCATGCACGCGCATCCAACGATGTCGGAGGCTGTAGGAGAGGCCGCGCACGCGGTGCACGGTGCCGCAATTCATATTTAACCGTCGACTGAGACTTAGACCGTCGACATTGAGTGAATGAATGGCAACACCAGTGGTTATGCCCCAGATGGGCGAGTCGATTGCCGAAGGCACGATTGTCCGCTGGATCAAGAAGATCGGCGACGCGGTCGATCGCGACGAGCCGCTGTTCGAGATTTCGACCGACAAGGTCGATGCCGAGATCCCATCGCCGACAGCCGGGACACTGCTGGAGATCAAAGTCAAAGAGGGGGAAACGGTTGCCGTGAACAGCGTCGTCGCGACCATCGGGACGGCCGGAGAAGCGGCTGCAACCCCGCCCGCAAAGACCGCAACGACTGCGACCGCCCCACCGCCATCCGGAAAGGCACAACCGCAGACGCCGCAAGCCGATGGAGTGCCGTCGCCGGCAAGCGCTTCTGTTGCGTCCGTCGTGCCTCCCGCACCTGTCGCATCCGCCTCCGCTCGCGGTGTAACTGACGCGAGCTACGGCGAGACCGCGCCGAAGCTGCCTGAGGGCCGCGAAGGCGGGCCTGATCGTCAAAAGTCGTCGCCGCTCGTGCGCCGCATTGCGAAGGAACACGGCGTCGATATCGGCCAGATCAGCGGGACAGGCATTGCGGGACGCGTTACGAAAAACGACATCCTCGGCTATCTCAGCAGATCGCCCGCCTCCGCTCCGCCCGCTCCGCAACCGGGCTACGGCGACGCAGGCTCTCCTGAGGTGCGTGCAGCAGGCGATCGTGTCGAGCCAATGTCGATCATGCGCAAGAAAATCGCCGAGCACATGGTCGTCAGCCGGCGGACCTCGGCGCACGTGTACTCGGTCTTCGAAGTCAACTACACCAAGGTGGACGAGATTCGTAAAGCACGGAAAGCCGATTACGAGCAGCGGGGCGTGAAGCTCACCTACACGTCATTCATTGCCAAGGTCGCGATCGACGTGCTGCGGCGCCATCCCGTGATCAACGCGTCGATCGACGTCGACAACATCGTGTACAAGCGCGACATCAATCTCGGCGTCGCGGTGGCGCTCGACCACGGCTTGATTGTGCCGGTCGTGAAACGAGCCGATGAGTTGAATCTGCTCGGCCTGACCCGCGCCATTTCCGATGTCGCCGATCGCGCGCGGGCGAAGAAATTGAGCCCGGACGAAGTACAGGGCGGCACGTTCACAGTTACCAATCCAGGCAACTTTGGCGCGCAATTCGGATTGCCGATCATCAATCAACCGCAGGTTGCGATTCTCGGCGTCGGCACGATCGAAAAGCGGCCGGTGGTGATTGACGACATGATTGGCATACGTCTGATGGGATATCTCACCCTCGGTTACGACCATCGTTTGATCGACGGCGCCGTGGCCGATCGATTCATGGCCGAGGTCAAGAACGGCATCGAGAACTTCGATCCGTCGCAGGTCTGATAGTCGTCTGGCGGCAGCAGGTCGGGCTGGTGGGCGCGTAGGGCTGATAGGGCGCGCAGGGGCTGATGCGTTGAATGTCGATACAGTCGGTAGATCAGTGACCAGACCGACGGGACCAACGAGGCAACTTGCGATCTCTCGGCTCGGCGTGGTGCCTTACGCCGATGGCCTCGCGCTGCAGGAACGGCTGGTTCAAGACCGTAAGGCAGGCCGCATGCCGGATACGTTGCTGCTGCTGCAGCACCCGCATGTCATTACAGTTGGCGTGCGCAAGGGCGGCGCCTCCAACATCATCGCCGCAGCAGAGCGTCTGACCAAATTAGGCGTGGAGGTGTTCAACAGCGGCCGCGGTGGCGACGTGACGTACCACGGGCCGGGTCAAATCGTTGGGTATCCAATTCTGGACCTTCGGCCTGATCGGCAAGATGTCCATCATTACGTGCGCGACCTCGAAGAAGTGATGATTCGCACCTGTGCCGGGTTTGCCGTTCACGCGAACCGCGTTGCCGGGTTGACCGGCGCATGGGTTGAAACCGACAAGATCGGCGCCATTGGCGTGCGTATTTCGCGCTGGATCACCAGCCATGGCTTCGCGTTCAACGTCAACACCAACCTCGAGTTCTTCAATCTGATCGTGCCGTGCGGCATTGCCGATCGCGGCGTCACATCGCTTGCCAAACTTACTGGCCACCAGTATGCGTTGCGGACCGTCGAGGATGTCCTGGTGCGTCATTTTCTCGATGTGTTCGGGTCGACGGCTGCGGAGCCGACCGTCGCGCAAGCGGCGCTGCGGTCGTGACGCATCGCGGCGCGCATTCACTTCTGAATTGAGAGCGCGCTTTCCAGTCGGACCCGGTCACGCGTGGACAACGCCGGCGTCGCGACCGATGCAATTCCTCTCGGCGAGAGCGTCACTGGAAGCATGCCGACGGTACCGTGCGAGCCTTCTTCGCGCGTCATCGAGACAAACGCGCACAACGTTTGCGGCGTGCGTGAGAACGCGGAGTAAATCACGCGTGTTGTGGCCGCTGCCAGCGTGAGAGGTCCCGGTGGCCATAGCCTGGCGAGGCGCGAATCCAAGCGCGTCACCGCCGGCGGCGCGAGAACTGAGGTCGCGCGACGGCCGGCGATTGACGCGTCCTCCCACGGGACGATGATCTGATCCGGCGGGCGACCGAGAACCGTGAGGCTGAGATCCGTCGCCGCGCAGCCCGCTTCCAGTGCCGCCACCGCGGTGACCGCCGAACGCAACGCCTCCGGCGCGGTTCCGAGTATTCGTGAGCGCGAAACACCCAGCTCGCGAACCGCGCGTTCGACAAGCGGCGCCTGCATCGCGCCTGCACAAACAATCGGGGCGACGGCGTTGAGCGTTGCAATCCGCCTGATCAACTCGACACCAGCGTCGTCGCGCCACTCCCCCTGCAGGTCGCCGCGATCGGCGACAACCACAAAGGTGGCGCCGACGACAACATCGAGTGCGGTCGCGCCCATAACAATCGTCGAATAGCAATCGATGGGAGCGGCTTGCCGGATGTCGAGCGCTTTTCCCTGTGCGACGCCGCCCGCTTCGTCGACGAGCGTGACGTTCGACAGCACATCGACGGCGGCGAGTTGTCGCGCCAGCGCACCGCCCAGATCGCCGGCGCCGATGATGACTGCCGTTGCCACGCGGACTATTCTATCTGCATGGATCGAGTCTGCCTGGTAACGGGAGGCACGCGCGGCATCGGTTTTGCGATTGCGCAAATGCTGATCGCGCACGGCAATCGCGTGGCGATCACTGGTACGTCAGACGGTGGTACGCAGAGTGCCGAACAACAACTCGGGGCAGATGGCCGCGCCGAACAGGTGACAGGCATTGTGTGCGACGTGCGTGATCCGGCTGCCGTGGAGCGTGCTGTGCGTCATGTCGCGGACAGGTTCGGGCAGCTGGATGTGCTCGTCAACAACGCCGGCGTCGGTGTCGGCGGCACCATTGCCGATATGACCTACGATGAATGGAACCGGATTATCGGAACCAATTTGACCGGCGTCTTTCATTGTTGCAAGGCAGCTATTCCGCATCTCCGCGCGCGCGGCGGAGGCTGGATCATCAATGTGAGCAGTCTGGCGAGCAAGAATCCATTTCCCGGCGCCGGCGCGTACTGCGCGTCGAAAACCGCGCTCAACGCACTGAGCGAAGTGCTGATGCAGGAGCTCCGCTACGACAACATTCGCGTGACCTACGTGCTGCCTGGGTCGGTAGCAACCGAGTTTTCAGGGCGATCCGCTGGCCAGGGGAGTGACTGGAGGCTGCACGCGGAGGACGTGGCGCGCGCGGTTGTTGGACTTTTAGAATTCCCGGCGCGCAGCCTGCCGAGCCGAATCGAAATCCGGCCGGCGCGCCCCGCTCGCCCCCGAGCTCACTCGAATGGATAGCGCCAACGGCGCGAACCGCGCGAAGGCACCGGTGTCCGACGATACAGTCGGATGGGCAACGCCAAGCTCGATCGCGGCGTCGCTGCGAGCGGCTGCGGCACGTCCGCGGAGTGAAACGCGTTACCGAAGCAGCTCGGCTAATTTCACGACGTCGATGTTTCCGCCTGTGACCAACACCACGCCGGTTTCGCCGGGGCGAATGACGCGCTTGGCCAGGACAGCGGCGGAAGCGACGGCGCCGGCGCCTTCGACAATCAAGTGCTCCTCCGCCGCCAGGCTGCTAATCGCGGTGGCGATTTCGCCTTCGTCCACAGCTTCAAGCTGATCGACGACGCGCCGGACAATTTCATAGGTTACTGCCCCAGGCTCGAGATTTCCGGTGAGACCATCGGCGAGCGACGCTTTGACGGGTATCTGAACGATGTGACCCGCGGCGAGTGATGCGGCAAACGGAGTCGAGGCGGATGTTTCGACCCCGATCACGCGCACGTGAGGTGCCGCGGCTTTCAGGACTGTTCCCACTCCGCTTACGAGGCCGCCTCCGCCGAGCGGCGCGATCAACACATCGAACCTGGGCAGCACATCGAGGATCTCGAGGGCCACGGTGCCGGCACCCGCGATTACGTCGGCATGGTTGTAGGGCGAGACGTAAAGCGCACCTTCCTGACTAGTAAAGGCTTGGGCGGCGTGTTCAGCGGCATCAAAGTCCGGTGACTCGTCCCGCAACTTGGCGCCGTGATAGCGAATGGCCGCCTTCTTCGTTGCCGGCGCGGTGCGCGGCGTGAACACCACAGCCTCGAGACCAAGCCGCTCGGCTGCCAGGGCCAGCGCCCTTCCATGGTTGCCGGCCGACGCAGTAACGATCTTCGGCGCCTTCGCCGTGCCCGCGGTTTCGACAATTCGCAGTGCCGCATTGAACGCACCGCGAATCTTGAACGAGTTCGTCAGGTGTAGCGATTCGAGCTTGAGATGAACCCGGGCGCCCGTTGCCGCAGAGAGCCAGTCGGAAGGCTGGAGCGGCGTGTCGCGTAGATAAGGGACGAGACGTCGCCGCGCGGCGAGGATGTCGAGGACGCTAATCATCTCGACCGCGCGTCAGAATGTCGGGCAGAGTGGCAGCGAAGGCACTTCGCGCCAGCACTTCGCCGATCCCGAGCGCGCGCGCCTCTCGAATCGTCTCCGCGTGCACGTGCGATACAAATCCGACGGTCGGGGTGCGAGACAGCTCTTCGTCCGCCGCCAGCCGACGCAGCACTTCGAACGGTTGAACTCGTGCACTGTCGAGATCAAGGATCACGAGCGCGGGCTTGAGCTCACGCGCCCGCGCGATCGCCGCGTCGGCGCTCGTCGCGGCAGCGATCGTCGCGCCAACCGCCTTGGCGGCAGTCGAGATTTTCGAGCGGAACATCAAGTCGTCTACGACAACAAGGATCATCGGTCTTTCGTTATCCTATCTCTAGTGATCCTCGAAACCGCGGCTGTTGCGCCGTTCTACAAGAACGGGTTTGTCGTTGGCTGTGAAACCACGCGTCAGGCCGTCATCATCGATCCGGGCGACGAAGTTGACGTCCTGCTGGCCTTCATCGCGCGTGAGTCACTGCACGTCGCTGCAATCCTCCTGACCCACGCCCATGTCGATCACGTCAGCGGCGTTGCGCGCGCGAAGCGTGCGCTGAACGTGCCGGTTTACCTGCATCGCGACGATCTCTTTCTCTACAACCAGGCGGTGGCACACGGAACCCTCTTTGGCTTATCGGTTGAGCAACCGCCGCCGGTTGACGTGTTTTACGACGGATCCGGGCCGATTCCGTTCGGGGAGTACGACGTGTTGGTACATCACACGCCGGGTCATTGCCCAGGCGGAGTGTGCCTGCAGATCGGCCGGCGTGGTGAGCCGGGGCTCGATTTGTTCGTGGGCGACACGCTGTTTGCCGGTTCGATCGGCCGCACTGATCTTCCGGGCGGCGACTACGAAACGCTGATTCGGTCGATTACGCGCGTGCTGTTTGCGTTTGGTGACGAAGCGCGCGTGTACCCGGGCCATGGCCCGGCGACGACGGTCGGGAAGGAGCGTCGGACCAATCCGTTCCTGGCCGGCGGCCGCTGACACGCTCGGCGACTCGCTATGGCGCCTGCACCGCGAATTCGACGCGTCCAACTTTCAGCGTATCGCCCGCCAGCAGTGGCGCGCGCGCGATCTTGCGCCCGTTCACCCAGGTGCCGTTGGTGCTCCCCAGGTCCTCGACATCGAGCCGGCCGGAATCAAGCGTCAGTCGGCAATGCAGACGCGACACGAGCGCAGCATCCACGATGAAGTCTGCACACGGCGCGCGGCCGATGGTTTTGATTGATCCGGGTACGATGCGAAAGATGAAGGGAAGGTCGCGATCGGTCGATTCGAGAATCCACATCGGCCGTTAGTGTAACTGAGGGCCCGCCGCCGCGGCGCGCTCGGGGCTCGGCCTCCGCGTAGGCCGCGTTTGCCCGAGCGACGCCCGGGTTCAATGCGCGTTTCGCCGCATCGGTCGCGCGTACTGAAGCTCGCAAGCCATCGCTGCCACCAATCGCTCGCGAGTGTCGGCGCAGCGCGTTCAGCCACGGCGACCGGCGCCTCGAAATCGGCATCCGCAGGCGGTCGCGGCCTATTCGTGTCCCCAGTTGCCAGCTTTTCGATGTCAGTTCAAAGTTAGCCGCGTGAATTTCTGGCAGGCGTTCGACGACCTGGCCACGCGTTTCGCGGATCGAGTGGCCGTCGAAGTCCAGCGCCGCGACGGGCTCGAACGCCGCAGCTACCGTGAACTGCGCGCGCTGGCCTTATCACGCGCTGCATGGCTCGCGGAGCAGGATCTCGTCGCCGGCGACCGCTGTGCGATTCTCGCGGAAAACGATGCGTGATGGTGCGGCGCCTGGCATCGCGTGCGCGTCAGGTTTGGAGAACCGCTGCGGTTCGAGGCCGCTGCCGATTACGGAGATTCGGCGAACCGCTTGCGCCACGCTGTCGACGAAATGTGGATCGTCATTTGATGGCTCGCTTCGTTATTTTCGTTCGGCCGGCCCCAGCGTTTTTGCGAGCCACAGGGAAATTGCGGATGTCACGGCGGGCGACACCTTGTTATCGCTCAGGGTGCCGTATTCAGTGACTTCGCCGGTCTTCGCGGGCACGAGCAGATGGTTGACGCCCGGCACTTTGACGATGTCGACGCCTGCCTTCCGTTTACGCGCCCGTGCCGCCTCAGCGAGCTTGTCGGCATGGTGAGGCGGTACCTGCGTGTCGAGCTCGCCTTGCACAATCAGAATCGGCTGTCGCACGTCCTTCATTGTTTTGATCGGATCGAACGTGAGATAGCTGTGGAACCACGGCGTTTCGGCCTGTTTGCGGAGGTCCGCCGGAATGCCGTCCCAGCTGCCGCGACCGAGTACGGCGTCGTGAATCCGCTTTTGTAACCCCGCTTTCTCCTGGCGCTCGGCGTCCGGCGTCTTCATCTGCTCGAAGAGATGCGCCTGCTGCTCGAGAACGACGTCGGTCCCGGGCATGGACGGACCGGCAATCATCGTGACGGCCGCGATGCGCTTATCGCGCGCCGCGACAGTGAGCGCAACCCATGCGCCTTCGCTGTGGCCGACGATGGCAATGCGCTCCTTATCGACGTCGGGGCGCTTAACCAGCCAGGCGATGCCGGCACGCGCATCCTCGACAAAATCGGTAATGGTCGAGCTTTCGGCGCGACCACCGCTTTGGCCGATGCCCCGCTTGTCGTAGCGCGCAACCAGGAAGCCGGCGTCGACGAGAGCAGCCGCAATGTGCCCCATCACGGGCACCCCAAAAACGGTCTCATCGCGATCGGTTGGTCCCGAGCCGCCCACCAGCAACACCGCGGGAAGCTTGGCGGTTGCGCCAACAGGCTTCGCCACGCTCCCGGCGAGATTGAATCCGTTTGCAGGAATTCGAACGGCTTCGTCGGTGGGCAGCGAAAAAGACGTCGTTCGCGCCGCGGCAGATGCGATGTCTTCGCGCGCCAGTTCGAGACCTTGCGCCGGAACGCTGAGGCGCAATAGCGACCCATCTGCGTCTCCCCACAGTGTGATGCGCAATTCGCCGTTTGGGTGCTTCACGATCAACGTGTAGCGCGTGGCTTCGGCGACCCGCTGTGGAGTTTCCACGCGGTCGCGATTGATGCCGGCAACCGAGATCGGCACTTCGATCTGCGGCACGATGTAGCCGGGGAATGTGTCGCCTGGCTTTGCGCCGGCCAGCCGGTGTGCGAGAACCGAATATGAGGTGAGTAGCGTGTTGGGCAAGACGACCGCGTCAGGCGATACAGCGTCGGACTTGGTGTCGGTCTTACCGGCGACGGTGATTTCGTTATTTGCCTTGCCATCGGCAAACGTCGTGGTGATGGCGATTTCCTGTCCACGGTTTGAGCCTTCGAGCGCAAAACGCGTCGGATGCCACTGCTCGGTGTAGCGGATCTCGGTCGATCGCGTGACGGTGTCAACCGGCTGTCCGATGCGCGAGCTGCCGCGGACGATCCACTCGCCGGCGACCCGCGTAATCGACACTTCTTCACGCCCAATCGGACGCGATTGCAGGAAGACCACGTACGAGCGGCTGCCGGAATCGGTGGACAGTTGAAAGCCGTTGAGCGACCATGCGGCCGGAGCGGAGGAGGCCAGACACGCCGCGAGAATGAGCCGCGTAGAATGAAGCTTGAGCACGGTAATTCCAGCTTAACCCCGGAGACCACTCGAAGTGGATGGCGCCAACGGCGCGAGCCGCCCGAAAGCCGCCCGGGTTCTGTCCCATACGGTCGAATCACTTCGATGCCACGATTTGCCACTCAAAGTGAATTGAGGGGTTAGATCATGTATTCCTCAGACGGCTACCGCGCCCTCCGGACGGCGAGCGCCGTCATTCGCCGCGGCGATCGTGGTGTTTTGGTGGTCCGCGGTGACGACAGATTGGCATGGCTTCAGGGGCTGGTGACGAACGACGTGTCGAAGCTGCAACCAGGGGAGAGCCGCTACGCCGCCTCCCTGACGCCGCAGGGACGGATGATCTCCGACATGCGGGTAGCGGAGCTTGCGGATTGCACGTTCCTTGAAGTACCCGCCGTCCTCGCCGAAGCTCTGCGGGTGCGGCTCGATGCGCTGATCTTCGCGGAAGACGTCCAGATCGCTGACGAAACCGGTTCGATTGCGGTCGTTGACATCCATGGGCCGCAGGCTGTGATGCCGCCTGCCATTACAGCGATCGCGGCAATCAAAGACGATGTGTTTGGCGGTTCTGCGATGACGCTGTTTGTGGCGCGAAACGACGTCGATGTCGTGGTCGCGAAATTGTTATCCGCAGGCGCCGTAGAGACGACACTCGAGACTCTCGACGTCGTCCGTGTGGAATCGGGGACGCCGCAGTTTCTGGTCGACATGGATGAACACACTATTCCGCTCGAAGCTGGAATCGAGGATCGCGCGATTTCGTTTACCAAGGGTTGCTACGTTGGACAGGAAGTGATCGTGCGCGTGACGCAGCGTGGGCATGGCCGCGTCGCGAAGAAGCTGATTGGATTTCAGTTTGAAAAAAACGCGTCGCCGAAGTCAGGCGACAGCGTTCGTGCGGGGGAGCGCGATGTTGGCCGCATTACCAGCGCAGTTTGGTCACCGGCGCTCGAGCGTCCAATCGCGCTCGGTTACGTGCATCGCGATTTCGTTGCGCCAGGAACCGCCGTGGAAGTGAAAACCGCAGGAGGTTGGGCTGCCGCAACGATCGCGAAACTGCCATTCGTTGCGCCAGCCTGGTCGCCCTGACCTGTGCTCTCGGGCATGGTCACCGCCGCATCCGACGACCGTCGAGGTCAAGCACGACAACATGAGCTGAAAGCTCATCCAGTTCGTCGGGCGCGGCGGACGGGGTTTTATCGGAGCAAGCACTGTAGGGCTGCGTACGGCCATCAAGGGCGATGAACGGTACGTTCGCGTCAAGGTGCTGGAATCGAATAGGCATCTGGCGTGGACGCGGCCCGGTCCCAGCGGGTTCGGTTGCACCGAAATGAGGTGAGCGTTCTGGAATCTTCCTTGCAATGGCCGGTGACATGGCAATTCGCAAACTCGTCCTCATGGTTGCGTTGACGTGGCTCGCGATGCCGGGCTTCGCCATCGCCGATCCCGAGCACCGCGCAACGGTGCTCACGCGCAGCGGCGAACGTGTCTCCGGTGTGCTCGAAGACGTTGAAAACGGCACGGTCTACGTGCGCGTCTCTCTCAACGATCAGCGACGTATTCCTATCGGTGAAACGCTGGTGATCGACTTTGTCGGCGGCGCTCAGGGGCTGCCCGATACGGAGCTCTCGGTTGCCGCGCGACCGGAGCACCTCGTCATGCTGCGCAACGGATCGCACTGGCAGGGGCAGTTCGTGGACATCCGCGGCGGCGAAGCGAATACGTCGCCAGACGAGCCGCATACGCTGATCTTCCGCGTCGGCGGTGAAGAGCGGCGGATTGGGCTCAATCAAGTTGGCCGTATTTACTTCGGCAACTATCCGTTCAACACCTCCGCGAACCAACCTGCCAAGAACATCCCTGCCGGAGCGATTCGCGTGCCCGGCAACGCCGCGTGGGTCCCGACCAACATCGTCGTGCGTCGCGGTGATCGACTGGCGTTCAACGCCAGTGGTCAGGTGAGGCTGTCGCAGGAATCCGACGTCGCCACGCCGGCCGGTTCGACACAGGGCCGCCGCACCGCTGGCGCGCCACTGCCGAGCGCGCTCGCGGGCGCGTTGATTGGGAAGATCGGCAACTCGGCTCCTTTCGCGATTCCTGACGGCGCGACGATCCCGATGGCAACCGGTGGTGAACTCTTCCTCGGAATCAATGACGACCACGTCAATGACAACGGCGGCGAGTTCCAGGTGCAAGTCCAACTTGTGGGAACGACCCGTCGTTAGTTTCTCCTGGTGGCGGGGCTTTGCCCCGCCACTCGTGTCCCAGGCGCAAGCGACCGCGCAACAACTGATACTTTTTACGGCGTGCCGATTACCGTCGTCGCCGCTGTCATCGAGCGGGACGAGTCCTTTCTCCTGACATTGCGGCCCGCGGGGACGCATCTCGAGGGCCGCTGGGAATTTCCCGGCGGCCAGTGCTATCCGCACGAAACACACATCGAAGCGTTGCGCCGCGAGCTTCACGAGGAGCTCGACATCGTGGCTGATGTCGGCGAGCTCGTTCAGTCGATCACGCACACGTATCCGGAGAAGACGGTCGAACTTCATTTCTATCGCTGCGGCTACCGTGGTGAGCCCAAGCCGATGCTTGGTCAGGAGATGCGCTGGGTGAAGCGCGAGGACTTGACGTCGCTGCCGTTTCCAGATGCCGACGCGCAGCTGATTCGGCTGCTTAGCTCGCCTGGCGGGCGCGCGTCCCGCGAGCAGTCTTGACCGCCTTCGCGGATCGGCCGGAGAAGCCAGCGATCATCGCCTCGAGCGTGCGCTTGATTTCGCGCTCGGCAAAGGTGCGGCTGCCAGTATCGCGTGCCACCGCTCGGTCGCGTATCATCGATTCGCACGCGCCCATCATGGCGGAGGCGACGGCGCCGGCATCGAGCCGCGGATCGATCTCACGATCGGCTTGCCCCTTCCTCACCAGACCCTTGACGATGTCCGCGAACGCCTGAAAGCCTTCGGACAAACGCACGCGCGGGGTGTCGCCGCGCAAACGACGGCCTTCGAACAGGAAAAGGGTTGCGAGATCAGGATCGCGCGCGAGCGATCCGGCGATCAGCTGCAGCACGTTGACGATGGCGTCGCGGCTGGTCGCGGCTTCTCTCACGACTTTGCGGACGCGTTCGTTGAGCTCGAGCCAGGCGTCGTTGAACAGCGCATCCAGCAGCCCAACCTTGCCGCCGAAATAGCGCATCAGCTGAGATTCGGACGTGCCCGCCTCGCGAGCGATAGCTGAGGTGGCGGTTTGTTCGTATCCTTGCAGCGCGAACAGGCGCTTGGCAGCCTGCAGCAACCGGCTGCGGGATGAGCTTTGATCCCTCGTCGGACGCGGTGTCATGCGTCATTCCATCCAACGCGAGTGGATGGTAGTAATACTACCATAATGGCGCGGTCTTCCTGGCCGAACTGCCGTGGTCGGCCGTCGAGCTCATCGTTACGGGACGCTCGCCGGTGTCGTCAGCGCGGCTCGTTGTCCGGATTCCAGGGATAGGCGCGGCACATCCGCCGCATCGGGCAGATCAAGCACTTTGGTTGACGCGCAACGCACACGGTGGCGCCGAAGTCCATCAACGCCTGGTTGAAATCGAACACCTGCCGGCGCGGCACCAGCGCCTCCGACAGATTCCACAGGTGGCGCCTGGTCGCATGCGCCTTGGCGCGGCCGCCGCCGCCGAAGACGCGCAGGAGCACGCGTGCCACGTTGGTGTCGAGGATGGCCGCGCGCTCGCGGAAGGCGAAGCTGCGAATCGCGCCGACCGTGTAATCGCCGATGCCTTTGAACGATCGCAGCGTGGCCTCGTCGGAGGGCAGCTCGCCGCCGAATTTTTCCATCGCCTCGCGCGCGATCGAATGCAGGCGCTTGGGCCGGATGTTGTAGCCGAGCGGATACCAGGTTTTCGTGACCTCGTCGATCGGCGCGCCGGCGAGCGCTTCGAATGAGGGATACTTCGCGAGCCACTCCTGGTATTTCGGCAGCACGCGATCGACCTGCGTCTGCTGCAGCATGATTTCGGAAACGAGAATGTGGTACGGATCGTCGGTGCGCCGCCACGGGAGATCGCGCCCGTATTTCCGATACCACGCAAGCAGCGTCCGGCGAAAGCGCTGGCGATCGAGACTGCTTGGGAGTGCTGGCGGCGGCGATGGGCGCGGCAAGGTCGATCGGCTTTTATAATCGGGCCAGGTGAAAATCTACACAAAAAGCGGCGATGCCGGCGAAACCAGCCTATTCGACGGCACCCGCGTGCCCAAGACCGATCCGCGCGTCGTGGCCTACGGCGAAGTGGACGAACTGCACGCCTGCCTCGGCCTGGCCGCCGCGGCCGGTCTCGATGCCGAACTGCGCGAGATGACGATCGCACTGCAGCGTGATCTCTTTGCGCTTGGCGCGAGGCTCGCCGACCCCGCGCAACGTATCGCGCCGCGGGTGACCAAAGTGGTCATCGACGATCGGAGCGTCGCGCGGCTCGAAGGATGGATCGATCAACTCGAAGGAGCGCTGCCGCCGCTGCGGCACTTCATCCTCGCCGGGGGGGCGATGCCGGGCGCCGCGCTGCATGTGGCGCGCACTGTGTGCCGCCGCGCGGAACGCGCGACGCTGGCGCTGGGCGGAGAAGCCGTCGAGCCGGTCGTCCGCGTGTATCTGAATCGTCTTTCCGATCTGCTCTTTGTGATGGCGCGCGCGGCCAATCAACGCGCGGGCGTCCCTGAAACCGAATGGTGAGGACCGCCGGGGCCGCCGCGCTGTCTGAGGCGTACAACGAGTGTCAACGTGTCGCGCGCGAGCATCCGGAGAACTTTCCTGTTGCCTCGTGGTTGCTGCCCAAAGCACTGCGGCCGCACGTCGCGGTGATCTACACGTTTGCTCGCATTGCGGACGACTTCGCCGACGAGCCCGGGCGATCACCCGCCGAGCGGCTCGAACTGCTGAATGAATGGGGCCGCATGGTGAGGTCAACGCCCATCGTGACCGAGGAACCCGCGCGCGCGGAGTCGTCCCAACTGTCGCCGCCCGACGCCGCGTCGGCGCGCCAGGGCGTGTTTGCGGCGCTCGCGCACACGCGACAGCAATTCGCGCTGCCGATCGAGCCGTTCGAGGATTTATTGAGCGCATTTCGGCAGGACGTCACAACCAGTCGCTACGAAACGTGGCGGGACGTGTCGGATTACTGCCGGCGCTCTGCGAATCCTGTGGGGCGGCTGGTTTTGCGCCTGTTCGGGTACCAGGATCCCGAACTGGACCGTCAATCCGATGCGATGTGCACGGCGTTGCAGCTCACGAATTTCTGGCAGGACTTTGCGGTCGACTGGCAGCGCGGCCGTCTCTATCTTCCAGCCGAGGAGTGGCGGGCCGCGGGCGCGTCGCTGGCTGATCTCGACGCCGGCCGGCTCACGCCGGCATGGCAGTCAGCATTGGCGCGCGCGGCCGAGCGCACGCGCGGGCTGTTCGAAACCGGACGGCCGGTTGCCGACGGCGTCGCGGGCCGACTGCGCTACGAGCTCCGCGTGACGTGGCTCGGCGGCGTCCGCATCCTGGAGCGTCTCGAGCGCGGCGAGTTCGATGTGTTTCGCCGCCGACCGTCACTCGGATGGCGAGACGCGTTGGTGATAGCGTGGAGAACTGCCCGCTGGTAGGGCTGCAGTACGCAAAATGGCGCGCGACACGTCCTTCTACTACGCCTTCCTGATGCTGCCGCCGGCAAAGCGCAACGCTATCGTGGCGGTGTGGGACTTCTGCCGCGCGGTGGATGACGCTGTCGACGAAGCGGTGCCGCTCGGTGAGTGGCCGCTGTCGCCGGCCGCGCGCGAGAAGGCCGAACGGGAACTTGCCGGTTGGCGCAGCGAAGTCGATGCGTGCTTCGCATCGGCGGCCCCGGCGACCACGCAAGGCCGCTCGCTCAAGCCTGTCGTGCTCGCGTTTCATCTTCCGCGACAACCCTTCGACGACCTGATCGATGGCGTCCGAATGGACCTCGGCCACGATCGCTACGAGACGTTCGACGAGCTCGCCGGCTACTGCCGCCGCGTCGCATCCGCGGTCGGACTCGTCTGCATCGAGATCTTCGGCTGCCGCGACCAGGCGGCGCGGGATTACGCGATCAATCTGGGACTTGCGCTGCAGTTGACCAACATTCTTCGTGACGTGGGCGTCGATCTTGCGCGCGGCCGTGTCTATCTGCCGCAGGAGGATATGTCGCGATTTGGCTGCTCGGATGAGGACTTGCGCCGCGGGGTGATGACGGGGCCTGTGCGCGCGCTCCTGGCATTCGAAGCGGCACGCGCGCGGCAGTATTTCGCACACGCCGCCGCGGCGCTGCGCCATACCAACGCACGCCGGTTGGTGGCCGCGGAAATCATGGGTGCCGTGTATCTCGAGATTCTCCGGCGCGTCGAACGCCGTAACTACGATGTGTTCTCTCACGTCATTCGCGTGCCGCGTCCCGCCCGCGCCGTGATTGCTATCGTCACGTGGATTAAAACCATCGCCTCGAGCCTGCAGCGTGATGGTCTGCGAATGCTGAAAGCCGAAGTTGAGTGATGCCGACGCGATTGTGATCGGCGGCGGGTTCGCGGGTCTCTCCGCCGCGACCGCGCTGGCCGAGGCGGGCGCGCGTGTGCTGGTAATCGAAGCGCGCCCGCATCTCGGCGGCCGCGCGACCGCCTATCGCGACCCCGTCACTGGCGAACGAATCGACAACGGCCAGCACGTGCTCGCCGGATGCTACGACGAAACGCTGCGATTTCTCCGCCGCATTGGACGGGACAGCGCGCTGCGCCGCCCCACGACGCTCGACGTCGCGCTGATCGGCGAAGACGGATCGCGCCTCGAGCTGAGTTTGCCGCCGCTGCCGCCGCCGCTGCATCTCTTTGCGGGCGTGCTCGCGTGGCGCGAGCTCTCATGGAGCGAACGCCTCGCGGTGCTTCGCATCGGCCCCGTTCTACAGCGCCTGTCGAAAGGCTCGGCGGCGCCGCCAACCGGCGAAACGGTGCGCCAGTGGCTTGAGCGGCATCGTCAGCCGGCGCGGCTTTGCAAATTGTTTTGGGAGCCGTTGGCGCTGGCGACGCTGAACCAGTCGATCGATCAGGCGTCCGCTGCGCCGTTCCTCACCGTGATCGGCCGAATGCTCGCGTCCGACGGCGACGCGGCCACCATTCTGTTGCCGGGCACGCTGCTGGACGAATTGTACGCGGAGCCCGCGCGTACTTACCTGACGGATCGCGGCTCTGTCTGCAAAACTGGCCAACTCGCGCGCGTCGTGTTCGCAGGCGGGAAAATTCACGGTGTATCGGTCGGCGACGATGTTTTCGCTGCGCCCACGATCGTGAGCGCAGTGCCCTGGTTTGCGCTGCCCAATCTACTCGCCGGCGCCCCGTCTTCGATTGATGGAACGATTGCGAACGCGCGTGCCCTCGCCAGCTCACCGATTGTCACGCTGAATCTGTGGCTGGATCGTCCTGTTCTGGAAGACGACTTCATCGGCCTCCCAGGCCGCGCATTTCAATGGGTGTTCGACAAGGCGCGCATCCTGGGTGGTGCCTTTTCGCACCTGTCACTCGTCTCGAGCGGCGCGCAAGCGATCGTCGCGCTCGATAACGACGCGGTACGCCGCATGGCCGTCGCTGAGCTCGAACAGGCCGTGCCGGCGATGCGCAGCGCGGAGATTCGGCGCACCTCCGTCGTTCGCGAGCGGCGCGCGACCTTTTCGTTGTCGCCCTCCATGCCGGCGCGTCCCGCGACGGTGACTCCGATCGCGGGCCTGCTGCTCGCCGGTGATTGGATCGACACCGGGCTCCCCGCTACGATTGAAAGTGCGGTTGTGTCGGGGCATGCCGCGGCGCGCGCGGCGTTGAGGAACGCGTGTTATCCGTCATAGCGCACTACCAGGAGATCGCGCTCAAGCGCAAAAACCGGCCGTGGTTTCTGCACCGGCTCGTGCGCAACATCCGGCTGGCGCTGTCCGACCTTGACGTCCGCGAAGTGCGCACGCCAATGGGGCGCATCGAGATCGTCCTGGGTAACGAGGCTGTGTGGCCCGAAGTCCGAGAACGTCTCGGCCGCATGTTTGGTCTTGCCAATTTTTCGCTCGCCCGCCGCGTCTCGCTTGACATCGATGCGATTGGCGACGCGCTCGTACACGATCTGCCGCAGGAGCCGGTAGCCAGCTTTCGCATTGCCGTGCGGCGGGCCGACAAACGATTTCCTCTTCCTTCTCCCGAGATCGAGCGCGTGCTTGGACGCCGCGTGCAGGACGCGCGCGGCTGGAACGTCAACTTGTCGCACCCGGCCATGACGATTGGCGTGGAGCTCGTACGAAACGAGGCCTATTACCACTTTGGCAAGCTGCCCGGGCCGGGCGGGCTGCCCATGGGAACCGCCGGCCGTGTCGCCGCGCTGCTGTCGGGCGGCATCGATTCTCCAGTAGCCGCGTGGCGGATGATGAAGCGTGGATGCGCAACCACGCTCATCCACTTTCACAGTTATCCGTTTCTGTCGCGGACATCGCAGGACAAGGCGCGCGAGCTGGCGCAACTGCTGACGCGATATCAGTTCCACACGCACCTGTACCTGGTCCCATTCGGCGAGTTGCAGCGGCAGATTACGTTGAGCGTGCCCGGGCCGCTGCGTGTGGTGATCTACCGGCGCATGATGTTGCGCATCGCCGAGCGAATCGCCAGACTGCGGCGCGCGCACGCGCTCGTCACCGGCGAAGCCGTGGGGCAGGTGGCGTCGCAGACGCTGGAGAATCTCATTGCCATCGGCGAGGCGACCACCCTTCCCGTGTTCCGTCCGCTGATCGGCATGGACAAGGAAGAAATCACGGCGCAGGCGGAGAAGCTCGGGACGTATGCGATCTCGATCGTTCCCGACCAAGATTGCTGCACGCTCTTCACGCCGCGTCATCCGGTTACGAGCGCGCGGCGCCGGGATATTACGGCCGCCGAAGACACGCTGCCGATCGAAGCGATGGCTGATCTCGCCGTTTCGACGACTGCGCTCGAGCGCTTCCAGTTTCCGCCGGTGCCATTACCGGCGGCCGTGTAGTGACACGGAGTTCAGATAATCGGTGAGCGCTTCGCGAGTGCTGCGGAACGCGAGCTCATCCCACGGAATTGCCGCGGGCACAAAGGCCTTCGCCTCGAGGCCTTCGTCGTCCACCGTGAGCGTGCCACCGATGCACGTTGCGGCATAGACGACCACGATCGGCGTTCGTCCAGCGTAGGAATAGATGTTGATCAGGTGATCGATGCGCACGTCGAGGCCCGATTCTTCGCGCGCTTCGCGAATGGCCGCGAGCGTGATCTCTTCGCCGCGATCGACATAACCGCCGGGAAACACCCACTTGCCGTATCCAGGCTCAATCGCGCGCCGGACCAGCACGATATCGCCGTTCATACGGATGACGGTGCCGACGGCGATCTTCGGGTCGAGATAGAACACGAATCCACACGCTGCGTTGACGCACACCAGCCGCTTGGGCTCGGAGGCCTTGAGCACCCGTGCTTCGAGCGCACTGCCACAGACGGGGCAGAACCGATAGGGCGGCGTGAGATCGTGGGAGTGCAACCGCCGTACTGTAGCGCGGACCGTCAGGGCCGCGACCATATAAGATTTCCTTCATGTCCATCCTGAAAGTGGCGCGCATGGGGCACCCGGTGCTGCGCCAGAAGGCACGTCCGATCGACAAGCAGGAGCTCGAGGATCCACAGATGCAGAAGTTGATCGACGACATGATCAAGACGATGCACGAATATTCGGGCATCGGCCTTGCCGCACCCCAGATCCACGAAGGGCTCCGATTGTTTGTCGCCCACCTCGATCCCGAAGGGCGCGCCGAGGGCGAAGCCTCCGTGATCATCAACCCACAAATCTCGGTGATTGGTGACAAGACTATCGAGGGCTGGGAGGGATGCCTGAGCATTCCGGACATTCGCGGCATGGTACCGCGCGCTTTTCACATCAACGTCGTTGCGCTCGATCGGCACGGAAAACGCATTGAGTTCGAGGCCAAGGATTTCCCCGCACGCGTCGTACAGCACGAAACCGATCATCTGAATGGGATCCTCTTCTTTGACCGTATGCGCTCGTTCGAGTCGCTGACCTATATGGAGGAGTTCTCGCGCTATCACGCACGCCACAACGATGAGGACTAGGCCCTGGCGGGCACTGTCGTCTAGCGACAATGAGCGGTTCGCGCGAAACATCATGCGATGGCTCTCGCACGCGGGCTGACAACCTAACTTAACTAGCCAAGGGCCCTGCCGTAGACCGTTATGCGGGTCCACAACGTGTGCAAAATTCACGTCTGTGGCCGCATAACACAGGATTGCAGGTTCGCGTCGCTCGCTCAGGGCAGGCCCTTCGACTCGCTCAGGGCAGGCACGTGGCAGGTTCGCTATACTGACGCTTTAAATGCCGACGCTCGCTCTAGCCACCGGAGAGCCGAACATCACGCTGCGCAATGCTCCGGGGGTTCCGTATGACGGAGCGATTGCGGCGGCGCGCACCTGCTACTCGCCTCGCGTGATCGCACCCGCCGAAATTACCGAAAAGCAGCGCAATTCGATTGGCCCGCTGACGTTTGACGGCGGCCATCACACCGTCTTCCAGCACGCCCACTTCGAGTTTGGCATGGAGAACATCTCCAGGCAGTTCGTGTGGAGCGTGCTGCACGGCTATCCGTTCTACAACTCGGAGCAGTCGAGCCAGCGATACGTCAAGCTGCGGGAACCGCGTGCGTTTGTGCCGCCGATTGACGGCGACGCGCTGGACGTTTACGAACAGGAAGTGCTACGGGCGTGGGACGCATACGAGCGGCTGTCGTCGATTCTCAAAGACGACGCGTGGGCGATCCTCAAAGAGCTGCGCTACGTACGCGCCACCAACACGCCAGAGCGTCTGAAAGCGGTCGAGCGCGAGGCGGAGAAAAAGGCCATCGAAACCGCACGTTATGTGGTGCCGATTGGCGCGTTCACCTCAATGGTGCACACGATCTCCGGCCTCGTTCTGCATCGCCTTCATCGCATGCTGAGCTCCGGCGACACGCCGTACGAAGCGCGGCTGGTCATCGGCCGTATGGTCGATCTGGTCAACCGGGTCGATCCGCTGTTTTTCGAGAAGGTTGGCCTCGAGACGCTGCAGGCCGATGAGCTGCCGGAGAAGAATTTTCCCCGCCCGCGCGCCGAAGGCGACGCGTTTGTTCGCGATTTCGATCGCCGGCTGGAAGGGCGTGTCTCAAAGCTGCGCGACTGGTCGCCCAATGCGGAAACGGTTGTCGCCGACGCCGTGCGTTCGACGTTTGGCCTCACGGCCGACGAGCTGTCAGATGACGACGCGATCGATCGCGTGATGAATCCGGCACGCAACAAGTACCGCGTCGACATGCTCAACGTGTCGTATCACTCGCCGATGATGCGGGCGTTGCATCACGCCTCGTACGTGTTTGAAAAGCGGCTGAGTCACACCGCCGATTCGCAGGATCAGCGTCATCGCATGGTGCCGGCCTCGCGGCCGCTGCTCACGTTCGCGGACACGACGGCGCCCGATTTCGTCACGCCGACGTTGATCCAGCGGAATCCCGCGGCGTTTGCGGTCTACGAGCGCTCGATGCAGGACGCCTGGACGGCCAAGAATAAGCTCCTCTCGCTCGGTGTCCCGCTCGAATTCGCGTTGTATGTGTTGCCCAACGCCAAGGCGCTGCGATTGGTCGAGTCCGGGACGATGATCGCCCTGCAACACAAGTGGACGTTACGTACCTGTTTCAACGCGCAGGAAGAGATCTACCTGGCGTCGATGGACGAAATCGAGCAGGTTGGCGCGATTCACGCGCGCCTCGCGCGCCACCTTGGTCCACCCTGCGTGTTGCGGAACAAGCTGGTGTCGCCGCGATGCACCGAAGGCACCCACTTCTGTGGTGTGCCCGTCTGGAACAGTTTCCCCAACGCTCAGCGCCGGCTCTAAAAACGGAGCTCGCTTCAGTGTGTAGCGCCAACGGCGCGAGCCGTGCGAAAAGCCGCTCGTTTCGGCCCATCCACTCGCATCACGTCGATGCCACCATTCGCGGCGCGAGTGAATTGAGGGAGTGAACGTGGTGTTCGCTTGGATCGCGCACTTGTATACGGCGCTCGGCGCCGCGGCCGCGCTGCTCTCCACGCTCGCCGTGTTCGCCGACGACTTTCGTGCCGCGTTCTTCTGGCTGGGTGTCCAAATCTTCATCGACTCGACCGACGGGCTGCTCGCGCGCGCCGCGAAAGTCAAGGGGCGGCTGCCATGGTTCGACGGTGCGTTGCTCGACAACCTGATCGACTACATCACGTACGTCTTCATTCCCGTGCTCATCGTGATTCGGGCGCAACTCGTTCCAGAAGCATGGAGTGTCTGGATCGGCATGGCGATTCTGATCGCGAGCGGATACGGATTCAGCCGATCCGACGCGAAGGTTCATGACCGGGAACACTTTTTCACCGGCTTCCCCTCATACTGGAACATCGTCGTCTTCTACTTGTACGTGCTGCATTTCTCGCCCGCGAGGAACGCGGCGATTCTGATCGCGTTCGTGGCTCTTGTATTCGTGCCGCTGCGATACGTCTATCCCTCGCGCACCCAAACGCTGCGCTCACTGACTGTGCTTCTCGGCGTGGTGTGGGGCGCGATCGTGATTTGGTCTGTCTGGCGTCTGCCTGCAACCGATGGACCGTGGGCTGCACTGTCGCTGTTGTTTCCGATCTATTACGCGGCACTCTCGCTCTGGCTGTACTGGAAAGTGCGTCACTGACGTGTCGCCGCTCGTCATCATCTTTGTCACGGTCTTCATCGACCTGCTCGGCTTCGGCATCATCATTCCGCTGCTGCCGTTCTATGCGGAATCGTACGGCGCCAACGCCTTCACGGTGGGCATGTTGGGAACGGTCTATTCGTTGATGCAGTTCGTGTTCGCGCCGATCTGGGGTCGCTGGTCGGATCGCGTCGGACGGCGTCCGATCATCCTGATTGGGCTGGTCGGGTCGTGCGTGTCGTATCTCGCGCTGGCGCTCGCCGACTCGCTCGCGTTGATCCTCGCCGCTAGAATCGTGGGCGGTATCGCCGGTGCGAACATTCCGACGGCGCAGGCCTACATTGCGGACATCACCACGCCGGAGAATCGGGCGAGAGGCATGGGCATGGTGGGCGCCGCCTTTGGCCTCGGCTTCATCTTCGGTCCGGCGCTGGGCGGCGTACTCACGCACCTTGGCCCCGCGGCGCCGATGTGGGTCGCATCGGCGCTCTGCTTCGCCAACTTTCTCGCCGCCTGGCTTCTGCTGCCTGAGTCGCGATCCGTCAGCCGCGCGCGCCAGACGCTCGGCCGGTTCGATCTGTTTCGCCGCTCGTTTGCGACGCCGAAGCTCCTGCTTCTGCTGCTCCTCTATTTCGTCGTCAGCGTGGCGTTTTCGGGCTTCGAGGCGACATTTGCACTGTTTACGGAGCGCCGTTTCGGGCTTACCAGCGCGAACATCGGTTACGTGTTTGCGTTCATCGGGTTCGTGCTGTCGTTCGTGCAAGGCGTGCTCGTCGGCCGAGTGGTGCGTGTAACGGGCGAGCATCGCCTGATTCCCGCTGCCTTGGGTGTCGTCGCGGTGGGACTCGCCCTGGTGCCGCTCGCCCAGTCAATACCGGTACTCCTCGCCGCGTGCGGGTTGCTTGCGTGCGGCATGGGATTCAATAGTCCATCGCTCTCGGCGGTGATCTCGCGCCTGTCGGATCCGAACGATCAAGGGGGCGTGCTTGGTCTTGCGCAATCGCTTGCCAGCCTTGGGCGCATTGTCGGTCCCGCCTGGGGCGGTTTGCTCTTCGATCGGTTCGGGCCGACAACGCCGTATCTGAGCGCGGCAGCGATTATGTCGGTGGCGTGCGTGATGGCACTGGCGAGCTTGTCGCGATCGTCGTGACCTGCTAACGTGCAGACATGGCCGATGCTGTCCTGATTTTCGGGAAGGACACCTGACCCTACACGCAAGCCGCCCGTGAGGAGTATCAGCAGCGGCATCAGTATTTCAACGTCAAGAAGGACTCGGCGGCGCTCGCGCGCATGCTCGAGTATTCGGGTGGCCGCCGGCAAGTGCCGGTGATCGTCGAAAACGGCAACGTCACAATTGGGTTTGGTGGCACCTGAGGGGTGTAGCGGGCCTCACGGGATGGGGCCACGCGTGACCGGGTTTTTGTTTGATCATCCCGCTTCATGCCGGCAATCCGGGAACGATGACCGGCAGCGGCAACTGGACGTATCTGCTGACCGGAGCGACGCCTGTGCTCATCGACGCCGGCGTCGGCAAGCAAGAGCATCTCGATTCCATCGCTGCGCACGTGCCAGATGGTCCTGCTCACGTCGTGGTGACGCATGCCCATGACGATCATGCGTCCGGAGCTGCCGCGCTCGCGGCGCGCTGGCCGAACGCGCGGTTTTCGAAGATGCGCTGGCCCGAGCGCGATTCGAAGTACCCGGTCGAATGGCACTACGTGTCAGACGGCGATGTGCTGACCGCCGGGGACGGGTCGATCCAGGTGATCCACACACCTGGCCACGCTCCGGACCATATTTCTCTTTGGCACGATCCGACGCGGTCGTTATTCAGCGGCGACCTCGTGGTGCGTGGAAGCACCGTGGTGATTCCTGCGTCGTTCGGCGGCAGCCTGGCCGCTTACCTCGAGTCGCTCAATCGCGTGAGCGCGCTCGCGCCGATCCGGCTGTTGCCCGCGCACGGTCCGCCCATCGAAGATCCGCAAACGCTCATCCGCGAGTACATCACGCATCGACATATTCGTGAACGGCAAGTATTGGCCGCGCTCGAGGCGGGCCTCAGCGATCTCGACGCGATTACCAGCCGGATCTATACCGCTCTGGATCCGGCGCTCAAGCCGATGGCGCGCGAGAGCGTGCTCGCGCACTTGCTGAAACTCGATCAGGAGGGTGTGGTGCAGCGCGTCGGCGACAGCTGGCAAATGCGGGCGATATACTGACGCACGGCATCACGCACGTCGCGCCTTGCCGCACAGGCGGCTGAGCTTGTTATGGAAAACGTCGTCGACTTCATCCACGTCAACCGCGATCGCTATATCGAAGAACTCAAACAGTATCTGGCGATCCCGAGCATCAGCGCGCTGCCGCAACACGCGTCCGATGTCAGGCGCTGCGCCGAGTGGACACAGACAGAGATGACGCGCATTGGCCTGCAGAATGTGCGGCTCGAGGAAACGCCCGGGCATCCGGTTGTATACGGCGAATGGCTCGGCGCCGACGGCGCGCCCACGATTCTGTTTTACGGTCACTACGACGTCCAGCCGGTCGATCCCTTGAACCTGTGGACGTCGCCGCCGTTCGAAGCAACGATTCGCGACGGCGAAATCTACGCACGCGGAGCCGCCGACGACAAGGGTCAGGTCTTCATGCACTTCAAGGCCGTCGAAGCGCACATCAAGCAGAACGGAAGGCTTCCGGTCAACATGAAGTTCCTGCTCGAGGGCGAGGAAGAAGTCGGCAGCGCCAACCTCGATAACTTCATCAACGCGCACAAGGATCTGCTCAAGTCGAACGTCGTGGTCATCAGCGACTCGCCCATGTTCGAGCGCGGTGTGCCGTCGATTTGCTACGGCCTTCGCGGACTGACCTACTTCCAGATCGATTTGCGCGGCACGAAGTCGGACCTCCACTCCGGCTCGTTCGGCGGCGCGGTTGCCAATCCCGCAATGGTTCTGGCACAAGTACTCGCGCAGATGAAGGACAAGAGCGGACGCGTCAAGATCCCGAACTTCTACGACGATGTCGTGCCGCTGCGCGACGAAGAGCGCCAGGAATTCGCCAGGCTGCCGTTCAACGAGCGCAAGTACAAGCAGGATCTGGGTGCGCCCAAGTTATTCGGCGAAGCCGGCTACACGACGCTCGAGCGCCTCTGGGCCCGACCGACGTTCGAGGTGAACGGACTGCTTTCAGGATTTACCGGCGAGGGCGCCAAGACGGTCATTCCAGCCGTGGCGATGGCGAAGGTGAGCATGCGGCTTGTACCCAATCAGGATCCGCAGAAGATCGGCGACTTGTTCGAAGCGTACGTGAAGAAAGTCACACCCAAGACGGTCGAGTTGAAGGTAACGCGGATGCACGGCGGCAGGCCGTGGATGACGGCATTCGACAATCCATTCGTGCAGGCCGCAGCGCGCGCGATCGAACAAGGCTTTGGCAAGCGCCCGCTATTCAATCGCGAGGGCGGCTCGATTCCCGTGGTCGCCACGTTTCAGGAGGAGCTGGGCCTGCCGTGCGTCCTGTTCGGTGTGGGACTGCCCGACGAAAACGCCCACGCTCCCGACGAAAAGCTCGATCTTGGTAACTTTCACAACGGCGTCATCGCCTCCGCGTACCTTTACAAAGAGATCGCTGCCCTTTCCTGACCTGCACGTGCTGCGCGGATTCGACGAACGAAGAACGACGAACGAAGACGGCCAGTTCAATTCATTGACGCTACTCTCCTGCGCAGCGCCTTGACGTGCTCCCAGACCTGCTCGTGTTCCTTCTTTTGCTCTTCGTCCGCTTCGAGCACGCGCGAGTGCTTCAGGTAGTGCTCGAGATCGCGGAGTGCGGCCGGAAAGTCGTTCATGTGATAGGCGAGCAGACCACGATCGCGCAGCTCACTGAGCGACGCGGGTGAGATGGCGAGCAGCAGGTCAGTGATGGTGCGCGCCTGTGGGAACGATCGCCAGCGGACATAAATGCGTTTGAGGTTGAGCAGCATGCGCACGAGGATTTCCCGCCGTGTTGCGCGCGCGAGCAGCTGCGGCTCGAAGGCGGTATTTTCCCCGAGACGATGCAGCAGCGAACGGCAGTCGGTTTCGTTGAGAATCGCGCCGCCGTGAAATGGATCCACGATCAGGCCGTCGCCGGGATCGTCGGTGTGCAGGTCCTGCAGCACGCGCACCAGAAAGTGGCCGGGAAAGTTGATGCCCTCGGCGCGCAGCCCCGCACGGCGCGCGACTTCGATGTAAACAAGCGCCAGCGAAATCGGAATTCCGGTGCGGCGATCGAGCACCTCGTTGAGATAGCTGTTGCGCGGATCGTCGTACTGTTCGCGATTGCCAAAGAATCCGAGCTCGCTGAACAGATACCGGTTGAGCGCGTCGACTCGTCCCGCGAGAGGTCCGTGGTGACCTGGGTCGGCGGCAACGCGATGCAGCGCGACGTCGCCAAGCTCGTCGATCCGATCCAGGTAGGGTCCCGGATCGAGATGCGGGTACTCGATGCGGGCAATCAGGAACGCTGGCGCGGCCAAATCCGGACCAGGGCGATCCGCAGCCGCCGCGAGTTGCTCGGCCAACGTGCGCCGCGCCGTCATCGCAGCACCGTCGTGTCCGCCGGGCGCAGCTTCTCGCCCGCGCGAATCGGGACTTTCAATCGGTTCTCGGGCGGCGGGTACGGACAGTCGTACTCAGGGTTGTAGTAGCAGTACGGGTGATAGGCCAGATTAAAGTCAACGATGTAAATCCCGGTCGGCGTCGGATCCAGATCCATATAGCGACCCGCCTGATAGGTTTCTGTGCCGCTCGTCAGGTCCGAAAACAATACCGACAGCCGATCAATTCTCGTCGTGCCAGCGTCCACGAGCGCACTCAGCCGAAGCGGCTGCCCCTTGAGTGTGAACTGCAAAAATCCCACCCGCTCCATGGCGCGCAGCTTGCCCGTCGAGGTCGGCACCTCCATGCGGAGGCGATCCTGCGTGGGCTGCAACTGTGCAGGCACGGCATAGCTTTCGTCGATTGCGAAGTAGGAGATCGGGAGGAACTTCTCGCGCTCGTCGGGGCGGATGATGTCCGGCGATTGCCGAAGGAACTCGTCTTTCTGCGCGCGCTGATTCGTGATCTTCGCCGTGTAGTTCTCGGGAGGTGGAGAACAGCCGCCGCTGGTCGATGAAGCGGCGGCGATCACCAGCGCGAGAAGCCAACGGGAGCACACAGCCCAACTATGCCATATAGAGCGGGTATGCGCCTTTCGTCACAGCTCGCTCGGCCAGCCGACGCCGCAAAGCAACCGCGTTGACCGGCGTCACCTTGAGCAAACGGCGAAGCGCTGCCAGCTGGGTGCGCAGCATGTCGCCGTCGCTCATGGCCGCGAGACACGATTTCGCCGCCATCTCGATTCGTCCTGCCGCTTCCTGCACATACACCGTGGCCGCATCGACGTGCAGATCCGCGCCGCTCTGCGCCACCTTTGCACGGAGCACAGCACTGTCAGCGGCAAACGTGTCGATCACGATGTCGGCAATGTAGCTCAGGACTTCCTGCTCGTCCTGGAGCTTGTCGCCGTAGCGCTGCATCGCCGAACCCGCGACCAGGAGGACCACCTTCTTGAAAGCACTCACGGCGCGCGACTGCTCCACGAGCGTGCCTTCGGATTCGTCGGCCAGCGTCATGGTCGCGCTCATGATCTCGTCCTGCAGCTTCATCGCCGCAGGAATGAGCGGCAGCTCACCTTTGAGCGCCTTTTTCATCAGCATGCCGGGAATCAGGAGCCGGTTGATTTCGTTCGTGCCTTCGAAGATCCGGTTCACGCGCGCGTCCCGATAATGACCCTCGGCGGGGTAGTCGCGGACGAATCCATTGCCGCCGTGAATCTGGACATTCTCGTCGAGGATGTATTCCAGCACTTCACTTCCTAAGACCTTCGCGATTGACGCTTCAACGGCAAATTCCTCGAGCGCCTGCAGCATGGCGGAGCCGTCGTGAGCACCCGGCTTGCCGGCGATGTAGGCGTCGATCAGGCCACCGGTGCGATACACCATACTCTCGAGCGCGTACTGGCGCGACACCATCTCGCCGATCTTGTGTTTGATTGCGCCGAAACTTGCGATCGGCACGCCAAACTGTTTGCGCGTGGCCGCATACCGTACCGATTCGGCGATCGCCGCTCGCCCGCCGCCCGAGCTCATCGCACCCAACTTGAAGCGGCCGAAGTTGAGCACGTTGAACGCGACTTTGTGGCCTTTGCCGATCTCCCCGAGTACGGCGTCGGCGGGCACCTTCACTTCCTGCAGAATCACCGGACAGGTCGATGACCCGTGCAGCCCCATCTTGTGCTCTTCCTTGCCGGTCGAGACGCCGGGCCAGTTGCGCTCCACGATGAAGGCAGTGAAGTGCTCGCCGTCAACCTTGGCAAAGACGATATACATGTCGGCAAAGCCACCGTTGGTGATCCACATCTTTTCGCCGGAAAGGACGAAACTCCCGTCCGCCTGCCGCATCGCGCGGCTCTTGGCGCCGAGGGCATCCGAACCCGAACCTGATTCGCTCAGGCAATATGCCCCCACCATCTCGCCGGACACGAGCTTGGGCAGATACTTCTGCTTCTGCTGCTCGCTGCCGAACATCAGGATCGGCGTGATCGTCAGGTTTGCCTGAGCGCCGACCGTCGCGCCGAACGACGCGTAGCGCGTCAACTGCTCGGAGATCACCAGCGCGGAAATCTTGTCGAGATCGACGCCGCCGTAGGTTTCGGGAACGTTCAGACCGAGCAGGCCAAGTGAGCCGCACTTGGCGAGCAGCTGCCGGCTGAGCGCCCAGTCTTTCTTTTCGAGCTGCTCGGCAAGCGGGAGCACCTCGTTGTCCACGAACTCAGCCGCTGTCTGCTCGATCAACTTGTGCTCGTCGGTGAGCTTCTCCGGCGTCATGACGCTTGCCGGATCGGTGTCGTCGAGGAGCCACGCTCCGCCTTTGATGTCTTGTTCAGTCGTCGTTGCCATACGTCCTCCGGCGTGTCTGACCGCCTTCGCAGAATGCCACGACGGTCACGAGCCACGCCCACTACAAGTTGATTTAACGTCCGGAGCTCACTCGAGCGGATAGCGCCAATGGCGCGAGCCGCTCGAAAGCCGCGGGTTTCCGCCCATTCACTCGAATTACCCCGAAGCCACCCTTCGCAACACAGGTAAATTGAGCGGTTAAAGCCTTTCGAAAATACCAGCCGCACCCATACCGCCACCGACGCACATCGTCACCAGCCCATAGCGCGACCCGCGGCGATGCATTTCGTAGATCAGCGACGTCGTGAGCTTCGCGCCGGTGCATCCCAGTGGATGGCCGAGCGCAATCGCGCCACCGTTGACGTTGAGCCGATCGGGATCCATCGGCAGTTGCTTGAGGCACGCGAGCACCTGCGCGGCAAAGGCCTCGTTGAGCTCGATCAGATCGATCTGCTCGAGCGTGAGACTTGCCTGCTTCAGCGCCTTTTTGATCGCCGGCACCGGCCCGATCCCGAACAGTTCCGGCTCGACGCCCGCGGTGGCAAACGTCACGAAGCGCGCTAGCGGCTTGAGCCCGTGCGATGCCGCGTAATCCGACGATGTGAGCACGACGGCCGCAGCCCCATCACTCGTTTGCGAGGAGTTGCCGGCCGTCACACTGCCGGTGGCATGAAATGCGGGCTTCAACTTGGTAAGCGCTTCCATCGACGTGTCACGGCGTGGGCCTTCGTCCACCGCGAACGTAATCTCGCATGTCTTGGGTCTGCCGCCATTGGTCGCCGGGTCGACAACCTTGACGGTGAGCGGAACGATTTCGTCTTTGAATCTACCGGAGTCGATGGCTGCGATCGCGCGCTGATGGCTGCGCAACGCAAACGCGTCCTGCTCTTCGCGGCTGATCTGTGAGCGATTGGCGTGGTTCTCAGCGACAAGGCCCGTGCTCAGATAGACGTCCGGGTAGGTTTCGACGAGTGTCGGATTGGGCGACATCTTGTTGCCGCCCATCGGCACCATGCTCATCGACTCGGTGCCGCCGCCGATCGCCACCTGTCCCTGGCCGAGCATGATGCGCTCCGCGCCATAGGCGATTGCCTGCAGACCCGAGGAGCAGAAGCGGTTGACAGTTACAGCCGATGCGCTGATTGGAACGCCGGCGCGAAGGCTGGCAATGCGCGCGACGTTCAGGCCCTGCTCGCCTTCGGGCATCGCGCAACCGATGATCACGTCCTCGATGTCTGCGTTGTCGAGTCCTGGTGCGCGTGCGATCGCCTCGGCGATGGCCGCGGAGGCCATGTCGTCGGGACGCATCACGTTCAACGTGCCCTTCGGCGCGCGGCCGACGGCGGTACGAACAGCGGAAACAATGACTGCGTCTTTCATGAGAAGTCACCCAGCAAATCTTCGATTGCGTCTCCAACTTCCGACGCTTTGCCGTCGAACAAATGATCGGCGGCGTCGATCACGACGAGCTCCTTCGGTTCGAAGAGCTCGCTGTAGAAGCGTCGAACATCCTTTAACGAAACAACCTCGTCGCGCTCACCGTGAATGAGGAATTTCGGCTTCGTGCTCGTCCTGACGCGGCCGAAATCGTAGCGATCGACGACTGGCGCGATGCCGAGCAGCACGCGGCCCCGCGGATCGTTGGCGCCGACGGTCATCGCGATCCACGCTCCAAACGAGAATCCGGCCGTCCACAACGGCAGTCCTGGATATTGCGCCGCGACAAAATCGAGCGCCGCGCGATAGTCCTCCCTCTCCCCGGCGCCATCGTCAAATGTGCCGGCGCTGCGGCCGACGCCGCGAAAGTTGAACCGCAGCACCGCGACACCGATGCGCGCGAGCGCCTTCGCTGCCTGGAACACCACGCGGCTGTGCATCGTCCCGCCGTACAGCGGGTGTGGGTGCGCAAATACGGCCGCGGCGCGTGCGCGCACTGCTGGCGCTTCGAGCAACGCTTCGAGCGGTCCCTCGGGCCCCTGAATATCACGCAGAGATTGGCTCGGCATCGGTGTCGAGGTCGGCGGCAAAGCGGCCGACCAGCTCCGCAAATTCTTCCGGCTTGGTCACCAGTCCGATGTGACCGGTTCGCTGAAGCGTGGCATGCCGCGCGTGCGGCCAGCGGGCAAGATACTCACGCGTCAGCTCGGGCGCGACGATCCGATCGAGCCGATCCTCACCGGTAATCACCAGCGTCGGTACCTGCAGCTCACTCAGATCGCAGAAACGATGCTGTTCCGTCCATTCCGCGCGTCTCGCCATGCGGACTGGCGACGGAGCAGCGCGCACCACCCGATATCCGTGACCGATCATGAAGGGCACTCCCTTCTTCAAAGCGAGCGCGCTTCGTACCTCGGGAAACATGCGCAGCGGTGATGCCACCACGAACAACGGCATCAGCAGCCGCGGCGCGCGCATGTAGAAACGTGCGCGTGCGTTTGGCGTCCATCCAGGCGGCAACGCCGAGGCCAGCACCAGGCCCAGAACCCGATCGCGATGCTGAACCGCAAATTCCGTGGCGATGAGCCCGCCATATGACACGCCGATCACGATGGCTTTCTGAATGTGCGCTCGTTGCAACGCCGCGTCGATCTGCTGCACGTAGGCATTGAAGCCAGCGTCCGCGTCGAACGGGAACCCGCTCGTTGGTTCGTCGCAGAGCGAGAAGGTAATCACGCGGCAGCGCCGCGCCAATGCCTCCACTGTTGGCGCGGTCCATTCCCAGCGGCCCTGAATGCCGGGAACGAGTACGACAGGAATCCCGTTGCCGCGATCGATCATCAGTTCCTCAATGGTTTGCCTGTTTTGAGTGTGTGCTGGATACGCTCCAGCGTGTTCCGCTCGCCGAGCAGACTGAGAAACGCCTCGCGCTCGAGATCGAGCAGGTATTGCTCCGTCACCGTGGTAGCGTGAGGCACGTCGCCGCCGGCGAAGATGTGAGCGACCTTGCGCGCGACCAAGGCGTCGTGATCGGAGGCGCGGCCGGACCGCCACGCGAGATGAACACCGAGGTTGAGTGCGGCGCGCAGCGATGCGCCACCGACGGGAATCGCCGTGCGCGCCGCAGGCTTGTGATAGCCCTCGCGCACGCGCTCGAGCGCACGCGCTTTCGCATCGGCGATCAGCCGCTCACGGTTCATCGTAAAGGCGTCCGTGGCACTCAAGTATCCGAGGCGGGCAGCGTCGGGACCGCTGGCGGATACCTGCGCCAACGCCACTGTTTCAAAGGCCTTTTGCACGTACGGCAACGGATCGCTCTGCGGCGACGGCATCCTGCTCATGGCGCGAACCGTCATTTCTTTAGTGCCGCCGCCCGCAGGAACGAGCCCGACTCCAACTTCCACGAGACCGAGATAGGTTTCGCCCGCGGCTTGAACGCGGTCGCCGTGCATGGCGATTTCGGCGCCGCCGCCGAGCGTGAGGCCCGCGGGCGCCACGACGACGGGCACATCGCTGTAGCGGAGCGCCATCGTCGCCTGCTGGAAGGCGCGAATCATCAATTCGAGGTCCTCCCAGTTGCCCTCCTGTGCCTCGAGCAGAACCAGCATGAGGTTGGCACCAGCGGAAAAGTTGGGAGCCTCATTGCCGACAACCAGCGCGACGCCGTTCTTGGCCGCCTCTTTCACACCCGCGTTGAGCATCTGAACGGTGTCGCCGCCGATCGCGTTCATCTTCGAGTGGAACTCGACGCAGAACACTCCGTCGCCGAGATCGACGAGGCTCGCGCCGCTGTTCTTTTTGACGACGCGCTGTTGCTCGCGCGCCTGCCGCAGAATCAGCAAGTCGTTCGTGCCGGGCGGCACGAGGCCGGTCCGGAATGTGTTTTTCCCCGAATCGAGCAGCTCCTGCACAAGAGGCGGCACACCCTTGCTCAGCGCATGGCCGCCAACGGCCTGTGCCCCCGCGAGCACTTCGCGCACCCCGATGGCGTCGAAGAGCTCGTATGGTCCCAAGTCCCATCCGAAGCCCCAGCGCATGACGCGATCGACGTCGTCAATCGAGTGGGCGATCTCAGGAGTTACACGCGCTGTGTAGATCAGTGTCGGCGCGAGCGTTTCACGCAGGAAATCCCCGGCCTTGTCCTTGGCGTTGAACAGCATGCGCACGCGTTCCGGCACGCTGTCAATCGACTTGCCGGCTTCAATGGAGGGGATACGCGGGGTTTTGCGCGGGCGGTATTCGAGCGAGTCGAGGTCGAGTGTCCAGATTTCGCTCTCCCCCGACGCCGATTTGCGCCTCTCGTAGAAACCGCGGCCGGCCTTCTCGCCGAAAAGGCCCTTCTCCAGCATGCGCGGCAGGAACGCGGGCATCGCAAACGCCTTGCGATCCGTTTCATCGCGCAGGCGTTCGCCGAGATTTCGCATCACGTGAGCGAGCACATCGACGCCTGCAATGTCCATGGTTCTGAACGTCGCGCTGGCGGGACGACCGAGCGCCGGTCCCGTGATGGCGTCAACTTCCTCAATGGTGTAGCGTCCAGTGGCGACGGCTTCGAGCGTGCGCACCACCCCGTAGAGCGCGATGTGATTGCCGATGAAGTTCGGCGTGTCCTTCGCCAACACCACGCCTTTGCCCAGGTGATGGTCCGCAAACACCGATATCGCTTCGACCACTGCGGGATCGGTGTCGGTCGTCGGAATCAGCTCCAGCAGGCGCAGATAGCGCGGTGGATTGAAGAAATGCGTGCCGAGTAAATGACGCCGGAAGTCGGCGCTGCGGCCCTCGGCGAGCGCGCTGATCGGAATCCCCGATGTATTCGAGCTGACAATCGAGCCGGGCCTGCGCGTGGTCTCGACTCGCGCCAGCAGTTGCTGCTTGATGTCGAGGCGCTCGACCACTGCTTCGATGATCCAATCAGCCTTCGCGAGATGCGCAAAGCCGTCGTCAAAACCGGCGGTGGTGACGAGCCGCCCGACCTCGGGTGTGAACTGCGGATCCGGCTTCAAGCGCCGGGCTTTGTCGAGACCTTCGCGCGCGAGTTGCGGCGTCACGTCGAGCAGCAGCGAAGGAAACCCGGCGTTGGCGCAATGCAGCGCGATTTGCGCACCCATCGTTCCGGCGCCCAGCACGGCGATGGAATTGATCGTCATGCCCGCCTCATTGCGGTAACGCCGTTGACAAAGAGATCGATCACGGCGTCCGCCTCCGCGGCCAGGGAATAACGCCGGCGGCTGAGGATCCAGTTCGTGGCCATCTCGTCCAGCGCTCCGAAAAAAATCTTCGCGGCAGAGGTGGGGTTGAGATCGGCGCGAAAGGTGCCGGCTTTCTGACCGTCAACGATCGTTTCGCGAATCAGACCGATGTAGTCGCGTAAATACGTCGAAGAGAATTGCTCCATGAACTTCGTCGATTGCCGCAGTTCGACCTGAAACACGATGGCTAACTCGCGGTCGCGTCCGAGTCGATCGAGATGAAGTCGGGCAATCCGCTCGAGACGCTCGCGCGGATCGGTCACGCTGCTCAACGCCGCACGCCCTTCGCCGATCGCCTCGCGCATGGTGCGGTCGAAGATCGAGACCAGCAGATCGTCCTTGCTGCGGAAGTAGAGATAGACAGTCCCGGCGGCGATGCCCGCAGCGCGCGCGACGTCGGCGACCTGCGACTGGAAGAATCCATGACGCGCGAAAACCTGGGTGGCCGCGCGCAGAATCGCGTCGCGTTTGTCGAGCGCGGGGGGATGCGCGCGAGCGGTGATGACACGGCGTGAAGCGGTAACAGGCATCGCAGCGCTTTACTGAATGAATGTTCATTCATTTTCTGCCGTCGCCGGCGCCGTGTCAATCCGCTGGTTCAGCGCTCTTCGAGGTTTTGCCGAATAACCTGAAGAATGAGCTCAGCCATGCGCGCATAGCCAACCTCCGTCGGGTGCAGCCCGTCGACGCCGATATAGCGCGTCACGTCGCCCGCCATGCCCGCGTACAGGTCGACAAGCAGCGCGCCCTCGGCGGCCGCGATCAGACGCAACCGGTCGTTGTAGGCGGTGATGAACTGGGTCGAAACTGCGCGAAATCCCGGACGCGACGGTGGCTCGGTGGCGAGGATCACGCGCGCCCCGCGTCCGCGCGCCTCGCGCACCATGGCCGTCATGCCGGTCGCCGCCGCAGATACACCAAAGTCGGCCTGCGTACCGACATCGTTGACGCCCTCGAGCAGAATCACCACTTCAGGTCTCGTGGACATGAGTACACCCGGCAGCCGCTTGGCGCCGTTCTGTGTCGTTTCACCGGGTAAGCCAGCGTTGGTGACCTGAATCGCCTGCGCTTGCGTGGTGTAGCGGTTGCGCAGCAAGTTGGCCAATTGGGTCGGATAGGACGAGGCGGGCACCACGGCTAGCGGGAAATTCGTCTCTCCTTGCCGCGAGGGGTGCGTGGCCGTAACCGTCAGTTCGCCTGCCGTCAGGCTGTCGCCGAAGGCGAGAAATTTCGTGCTCGTCAGGATCGGAGGGAGGGCGTTGACAATGACGCTGAACTGGCAAGAGGCTGACTGCCCCGTGGAGTCTACGGCCGTGCACAGGATGCTGGTTTGTCCGACGCCAAACAGCGATCCGGACTGGCGGGTGCAGCTCACTTGAATCGGATTAACGCCGCCGGTCACCGCCGGCGTCGCAAATGACACCGCCACGGTCGATCCCTCGCGCGCGCTCGTCGTCAGATTGCCGGGGCAGGTGATCGCAAGCGAAGGTGTTGCGGGCGGAGTGACGGGCGGCGTGGGACGCGTCGGAGATCCACTGCAGCCGCCAAACAACGCGGCGACGAACGCGACCGACGTAAGGCGATGAAATCTCACAGCTGGGGGAACACTACATCCTATCAACATCCGCCGGCCGGTCAACGCGCTGGAAACGCGTAACATCCGGGAGTGACGAGCAGCCGCCCGTTGGCGCTGAAAAAGAGACTCGTTGGCGCGATCGTTCCAGCTGCACGAAATTGCACGGTTCGAATCTTTTCGCCGGACGAGTCGAACACGTAGGTGAAGGGAATCAGAAACGATACCCACAGATGGCCGTTGCGATCAGCGGCTGCCGCGCGAACCGTGGGCACAACCAGCGGCAGTTCCTTGCCGTCGACGGTACGCCTCGGCCAGCTTTTCGGCATCTGCTCGATCACCGGATCGAGCTCTCGCCCCTGGATCACGCGTTCGAATATCAAGGCGCCCTTTTCGTCGTAGCGTTGAAACGCAGGAGTGCCGGCAAAGAACACGAAAAAGTAGCCGCCATCCGCGAGCGGAACGGGAATTCCCGCGTTCATGGCCAGCTGCAGTTCCCGATCGGATTCGTGGCCGCTGGTGCGTAAGCGACCGATGCTTCGCACAGGCGTGCCCGCGAGCCCGTACTCCGTGATGAGGGCGCCTGTCTCGGGCTGGTTCAACGCGATCAACTTGCCCAGAAACGCGAGGGTCCCCACACCATTGAGCGACACGCCCCCCACCGATACGCGCGGTTCGGCGCGGCCGGGAAGCGTGAATCCCGAAACCCACGTTCCCGCAAAGTCGAACACCTGCAGGCGCTCGCGTCCGTTCGGCGCATCGGCGACGACGAAGTTGCCATTCGGCGCGAGCCCGAACGCGGTGGGTTCGATCACGCGGCCCGTCTCGCCGCCGATGGTGACGACGGTGCGCGTCCCCCTTGCGTCGGGATCGACACTGTGAACCGAATGACCGCGGCGGTCGAAGATGTAATACACACCTCCCGCCGTTTGTTGAAACGCGAGCGGCTCGCGATATTGGCCGCAGATTTCGGGGGGAAGGCCGCCGGACGCGCTGATGGTTTCGATGCGTCCGGGTGAAGGGGTTTGAGCGAAGAAGTAAGAACTAAGAACGAAGAACGAAAAGGCGCGCGTCGTGCGTCGCGGACCTGAAGGTCCGCCCGGCATGTGTGTGAGGTGTGGGTCCGCGCCTGGTGGTTCGATCACGTGGCCGGTCTCCACTTGATTTGTACGCAGCGCAGACGTTCCGGTCCCCGATGCTTGGTGCGTCCCGAGCGCGAACCATTGGGTCCGTCAGCTCAGTACTTCGCCAGCTCGCGGATCGCGGCGAGCACATCACCGGCCTGCGGGAGAATCTCCTCCTCGAGCTCGGGGTAATACGCAACTGGACAATCCATTGCGGCGACCCGTCGCACCGGCGCGTCGAGCTCGAGGAACAACTCGTCGCTGATCCGTGCCGCTATCTCCGCCCCGAACCCGCACGTCAGTTGATCCTCGTGCACCACGATGACGCGATTGGTTTTCCTGACCAGATCGGCGATGCCCGTCCAGTCGTACGGAATAATCGTGCGCAGGTCGAACACCGCCACGCTCACGCCTTCTTTTTCCGCCTGCTGTGCGGCGAGGAGCGATCTCTGCACCAGCGCGCCCCAGGTCAACACCGCGACGTCGGTTCCTTCACGCCGAAGCGACCCTTTGCCAAACGGGATCATGTATTCGGATCCGGGATACGGACTTTTGTTGTAGGTCTGGCGATAGAGATGCTTGTGCTCGAGAAACATCACCGGGTCGTCGCAGCGGATCGACGTCCGGAGCAGCCCGGCCGCATCACCGGCGTTGCAGGGAAACACCACGCGAATGCCGGGGCAGTGCGCAAAGATGCTGACGCCCGACTGGCTGTGATACGGCGCGCCGCCGCGTAAATAGCCGCCGATCGGGACACGCACCACCATTGGACAGGAGAAATTGTTCGACGAGCGATAGCGCAGCATCGACATTTCGTCCTTGAGCTGCATCATCGCCGGCCAGATGTAATCGAAGAACTGAATTTCCACCACCGGCTTGAGCCCGCGCGTGGCCGTCCCCACGGCGCGTCCGATGATATTGGCCTCGGCCAGCGGCGAATTGAAGACGCGATCCTCGCCGTACAGACGCTGCAAGCCGTGTGTCACCTTGAATACGCCGCCCTTGCCCGGGACGTGCGCCAACGACGCCAACTTGCTCACATCGGCAACGTCTTCGCCAAAAACGACGATGCGCGGGTTGCGCGCCATCTCGTCCTTGAGCGTGCGATTAATCGCGGCCACCATGGTGTCGGGCTTGCCCTGTGCATCGGCCTCGGTCTCGAAGTCGCTCGACGTCGGGTCCACGTCGGGCGAGAAAACGTACCATCCTGCGGTTTCGCGCGCCGGCTTCGGCGCGGCGAGCGCCTTTTCGGTCGCCTCCGTGATCTCGCGATCGACCTCCGCGGCAATCGTGTCGAAGTCGGCTTCGCTGGCGGCGCGTTCCGCGAGCAGAAACGCTCGCAGTTTTGCAATCGGATCGCGTTTGGCTTCGTGCTGCCGCTCCTCCGGCGTCTTGTAGAGCCGCTCATCGTCCGAGAGCGAGTGCGAGTAAGGACGAGTCACTTTCGCGTGAACCAATGCCGGCTTCCGCTCGCGGCGCACCCATTCAACCGCTTCGCCGAGCGTGCGATAGCTGGCCAGGAAATCCGTGCCGTCGCAGCGAAGCACCTTGAGATTCGGGAACGATTCGACCAGGCGAGACACGTCGCCCCCGGGCGTTTGCACTTCCACGGGGACCGAAATGGCGTAGCCGTTGTCTTCCACGAGGTACAGGATGGGCGCCGAGCGGGTGCACGCGGTGTTGAGCGATTCCCAGAACTCGCCCTCGCTCGTTGCTCCCTCGCCGATCGACACGTAGGTGATTTCGTCGCCGTGAGACACCTCGCGGCCGTCGGAAATGGCCGATACCCGGTTGTAGATCAGGGTCGCTTCTGCGCAGCCCACTGCTTGCAGACACTGGGTGCCCGTCGGGCTGCTTTGCGAGGGGATATTCAGTGCTTTGCTGCCCCAGTGCGACGGCATCTGCCGCCCGCCGGAGTTGGGATCGTCTTTCGCGCCCACGGCGCCGAGCAGCATGTCGAGCGGCGTCATCCCGAGCGTGAGGCAGAGCGCACGGTCGCGATAGTAGGGATAAAACCAGTCGTAACCGGGCCGCAGATGCAGGCCCGCCGCCGTCAGCACGGCCTCGTGGCCTGCGCCGCTGATCTGAAAGAAGATCAGGCTTTGATTCTTGAGCTGAATCTCTTTGTCATCGATGCGGCGCGAGAGCAACATCGTGCGATAGGCGCGCACGAGGTCTTCTCGAGTCAAGCCTTCCCACGTTTTTTCGGGGGTCGATACAGCGCGGGCCGAGCTCATGGTGACGAAATTATACCAGCGCGACTACAATCACAGGCCTATGGATCAGCCTCGCGTTCGGCTCCATCGCTGGGACGAGATCGCCTTGGACAAGGTGACCGAGATGATTTCGCGGAAAATTGTCACCGGCGAGCGCGAAATGCTCGCGCAAATCTATCTCAAGCGCGGCGCCCTGGTGCCGATGCACAAGCACGAAAGCGAACAAATGACGTACATCCTTCAGGGCGCGCTCAAGTTCCTGATCGACGGCGAAGAAATGACGGTACGGGAAGGCGAAGTGCTGCACATCCCGTCCTGGGTGCCGCATCAGGCCGAGGCGCTCGAGGACACGTTCGAGATCGATATCTTCAGTCCGATTCGCCAGGACTGGCTCGACGGCACCGACTCGTACTTCCACGAAAAAACGAAGGTCGATGGCTAGCCAATGTCTGTCATCGCCACGTCTATCGTCGTTCTCTTGATCGTTTTGTGGTGCGTCAGCGTCTACAACCGCTTGGTCGCGATACGCAACCAGGTGGTTAACGGATGGCGACAGATAGACGTCCAGCTCAAACGCCGCCACGATCTGATTCCGAATCTGGTGAACACGGTACGCCGTGCGATGGAATTCGAGCGTGGCACGCACGAAGCGGTGGTCGAAGCACGCAATCGCGCCGTCGCTGCCACGGGGCCTGCGGACTCCGCCCGCAAAGAGCGTGAGTTGAGCCAGGCACTCGGTCGGTTCTTTGCGCTCGCGGAGAGCTATCCGCAGCTCACGGCCAATCAGAGCGTGCGTGCGCTGCAACAAGAGCTCAGCGAAACAGAAAGCAAGATCGGCGTCGCGCGGCAGTACTACAACGACACTGCAACGAAGTTCAACACGGCGATCCAGGTCCTACCGAACAATTTCATTGCGGGATTCGGCGAATTCACACGCGCTGAGCTGTTCGAGATCACGGATGACGCCGAACGCGCCGTGCCCAACGTCGATCTCTCGATCAAGAAGTAGCGAACCTTGGTGTCACGTAGCGCGGACCTTTGGGTGCGCGATCAATCCCTTTAGGTCCGCGATCAATGAATGTGTTTCTTCCAATCCGACTTCCAACTATCGTCGTCGTCCCGGCGGCCGCCTGAATACACGTCGAACCGGCCGCGCGCACGATTCATCTTCCACCGCAGCCAGCGATATTTCAGCTCGTCAAAGGGACGGCCACGCAAGCCTTTCAAATAGACATACCCGACAACCAATCCGCCAAGGTGCGCGGTGTGAGCGATTCCGCTGCCGGCGGCTCCGATTGAGGAGAGAAACGTGATCGCGCCAATGATCATCACGAAATAGCGCGCGGGAATCGGGAAGACGAAGTAGAGATAAATCGGGCGATGAGGAAAGTACAGAGCGTACGCAAGCAGCACACCGTAGATCGCCCCAGACGCGCCGATCGTGGTTGTGTAATACATCTCATCCGAAAACGGTAAAGGACTGATCGCCCAGAGCAGCGTGGTCAAGCCCGCGCCGATGCCGCACACGAAGTAGAACTTGGTAAAGAAGCGCGACCCCCACATGCGCTCGAGCTCTGTGCCGAACATCCACAGCGCCAACATGTTGAAGAGCAGGTGGCCGATGCCACCATGGAGGAACATGTAGGTGACCGGCTGCCACACCGCGAACTGCTCGACCACCGCGGATGGCCTGAGTCCAAACGCGCCGATGATGTCGGGCAACACGAGCGACGCAAGGAATGCGACGACGTTGATGATGATCAGCAGCTTGATGACCGGAGGGAGCGGTCCCGGGCCAAATGAGTAGCTGACGTCGGTAGATCTCGGATAGCGCGCCATCGATACTGTCAGCCTACTACACCGCGTGGACTGTTCGAACCCTCGAACCGCCGGCTTTTGCAGGGAGCGGCGCCGCCGCGAGCGCTGCGACCAGTGGAAAGATCGACGTGACGAGCAGAGCAAATTCCAGGCCCATCACGTCACCAAGAAATCCGACGGCCGGCGCCAGCAACGCGCCTGAGCCCCAGCCAAAGCCCATCATCAGCGACGAAACGGTCGCTGCGCTGACCGGGGCGAGCTGCTGACCAAACGTCACGTTCACCGGCAACGTGGATTGCAACGCAAACGCACCCGCCGACACCAGAACGGCGAACCACCAGCCGGTGGTCAAATGAGCTGCCACAAAGAACGGCACGGATGTGACGAGCGACCCGATGATCACACGACGAGGTCCGTACTGGTCAGCCATTGGGCCGCCGAGAAAACCGCCCACGCCGCTCAGAAAGAGATACATGGTCACAGCCGCGCTCGTTTCACCCACGCCCATGCCCTGCCGCGTGAGCAGGACTGGGAGGAACGTCGAAAGACTTTGCGAAGTGACAGTCCGCAACACGACGACGGCGTAGAGTAGTCCGAGCGGGCGCGCGTACGGTTTCAGCTCGGACCATCCCTGCGATCCTCCCGAAGCCGCAACCGGGACATCCCGCATGAGCCTCAACGTATAGGCAAGCGCGGCCAGTCCGGGCAACGCAATCAGCCACGACCAATCAGCGCCCAGCGCGGCAACGGCGGGAACGAACACCAACGGCGCCATCGCCATGCCGATCGAACCGGCTGTTATGTGCAGCGACATCGCGAAGCCTTTGCGATAGTCGGACACCGCGTTGACGAGCGCCGCGGCAGGAGGATGAAAGGCAGCACCGCCGAGCCCGCCGATCACCAGAATTGCCGCGAGCGCCAGCGTCGAGGTGGCGCTGCCGGTCGCGCTCAGCACGAAGACGGCGAGCAGCGGTCCGCCAATCAAGAGCACCCGCGGACGCCAGCGATCGGCAAGCGTCCCGAATCCGAGTTGAGAAACTGAATTGGCCATCTGGTAGCACATGGCCAACGTTCCCACCATCTTCAGCGAAAGACCGAGCCGCGGGATTAGCAGCGGCAGAAGCGGTGCGTACAGATTGCCGTATGCGTCCACGATGAAGTGCGTCGAGGCCGCTGCGAGGATTGCGCGATGGAGTCCGAGACGTTTCAACGAGTCAACCTTCGAAGCCGGGCAATCACCATGTCACGCGATTCGACGAACTCAGGCACGCGCAGAACCGTCGCGGCCAGCGTCAACACCGTGAGCGCCACAACAATGGCAACGCCGACGCGAATCATTTGAGAGCTCAGGCTCGCGTCCGGCAGGACATTGTGCAGCCACAATTCGCTGCCCGATGCGGCGGCGGCCATCAAAACCGAGGCAAGCAGCACCTTGGCCAACGTGAGGCCAACGCGCCGGCCCTCGATACCGCCGATCGCGCGGCGCAGCAGCACAAGCTGCGTCGCCGCGTTGATCAGCGCCGCGAGCGACGTGCCGAGTGCTAAACCGCGGTATCCCATTACGCGCACCAGCGTAACGTTCAACAGGACGTTGATCAGCACCGACACGACGCTGACCGTGACGGGCACACGGCTGCGGCCGAGCGCGTAGAACGTGGGCGAGACAATGCGTACGACGGAATAGCCAACCAGACCGACTGCGTACCAGCGCAGCGCGGCTGCTGTTGCGGCAGTATCCGCTGCGCTGAAATTTCCGTGCTCGAAGATGACCGCGATGATGGGCGTCGCGAGCGCGATCAGGCCAAGCGTCGCCGGTACGTTGAGCATCAGCATGAGGCCAAGCGCGTGCGCGATCGTCGCGCGCATGCCGCGGTAGTCCTCTGCCTGCGCAAGGCGCGACATCGCCGGTGTGGCCGCCGTCGCAATCGACACACCAAACAGCCCGATCGGCAGATACATCAGGCGGAATGCGTAATTGAGCCACGACACCGCGCCGGTCCCCTGGTCGGTGGCCAGCATCGTGTTCACGAACACGTTGATCTGCGTAGCTGCAAGCCCGATCGTGCCGGGAACCATCAAAACGAGAATGCGCCGCAGGCCCTTGTCTTTTGTGTCGAGTATTGGACGATACCGATATCCTTCGCGAAAAAGCGGGGGTAACTGAATGAGGAGTTGCCCAAGCCCGCCAACGATCGTGCCGATCGCGATCACGACGATCGGCTGGACGCCGAAGCGAGGCGCAAATGGCACAAAGGCGACGGCGCAGACGATCGTGCCGACGTTGAACATGGCGGGCGACAGCGCGGGGACGAAGAAATGCCCGAGCGCGTTGAGCGCCCCCATCAGCACCGCGGCTAGCGCGACCAGCGTCAGAAACGGCAGCATGATGCGCGTCAGCTGAACCGTAAGCGCGAACTTGCCAGGAACCTCCGCATAATCGCCGGCGAATACCTGCAGCAGCGGAACCGCGAACACGATGCCGGCGACAACGAGCACGCCTGTGACGAGGAGCAGCGCGTTGACAACTGAGTTGGCGAGAGGCCAGGCGTTTTCGCGCGTGCTCTTGACAAGGCGTTGTGCAAACGTGGGCACAAACGCGGCGCTCATCGCGCCTTCGGCGAAGAGGTCGCGGACGAGGTTGGGAACGCGGTAGGCGACGTTGAAAGCGTCCATCGCGTCGCCCGCTCCGAAATAAAACGCGAGGACCTGTTCGCGAACCAGCCCAAGCACACGGCTGGTCATCGTGGCGATGCCGATGAGGCCGGCGGAACGGGCCAGGCGCGGAGAAGCGTCGGCCATCAGCGAACGAGCGTACCACGGGGTTCCGAACGGGTTCCTTACCTGCGTTCCTTACAGCAGTTTACGGGGGTTCCTGACGGCCTTTCCTCACGCAACCTCGGGAGACACTCCGATCCATCCGGTCGCAGGAACCCTCGTAAGAAAGTAACGTGCGGAACCGAAGGTGACCCCCCGTGAAGAACATCCGGGGGCACCGACCGCGAGAAACCCGCATGGGTGTAAAAAAATAGGGCTCCGGCCGGCAAGGCGGGAGCCCGAGGAGGATGGTGAGAGGCTGACTAGGCCTTTCAAACTCTATAGACGGTCGTAACCGCCAAACTGTTTGATCGGTTTTCAGGATAATTTTGCGCGGACAAGCTCGTTAACCTTTTTGCCATCCACCGTTTTCCCGCTCAGGGCGGCCATCACGGCCTTCATCACTTTTCCGATGTCTTTCGGCCCGCTGGCGCCCGTTTCCGACATAGCGTTCGCTACCGCACGTTCGAGCTCCTCGGCTGACACCGCCGGCGGCAGATACGTTTCGAGGACGGTGATCTCAGCCTGCTCCTTCACAGCGAGATCGGTTCGGCCGCCTGCCGTGAACTGCTCGATCGAGTCGCGCCGCTGCTTCACCTGCGACGACACGACTTGTTGTTCTTCACCCTCTTCAAGAGCGCGGCCTTTCTCGATGCTCTTGTTCATCAACGCGGTCTTGAGCATCCGCAACGCCGTCAACCGCGTCGTGTCCTTCGCTTTCATCGCCGCACCGATATCGATCGTGAGCTTTTGTTCAAGTGACATGGTGTTTGTTCTTGGCGGACCTGCGAGATCCGCCCGATTAATGATCTAAATCTCCGTCGCCCCACGTGAAGTGCCAGCCCTCGGATTCGTCGTAAAACGTTTCCGGGACCTGGACAGCGTTGACTTTCGCGTGCAGCTGCACCTGCGACTTCACGACAAAATACCCCGAGCGTCGTAACACGCGCCGGAAACGCGCATGCTGCACGTAACAGCGAATCTTGTCCGAATCTTCGGCGTGCGCCTCGCGATCGATCCACCTCAATAGCGTCTTCAAGCCGCGCTCATCTTCGGGATCGGTTAGAAAATCGACGATCTGTGTCACGCGACCCTGCGGCTCGCGGAAGTGACGGTACACGACGTAGCCATGCGCCTCTTGGTCCCTGCGCAGAATGGCCACCGAATAGCGAACGTGGGGCGGCTCGATGTATTTCCAGTTGAGATAGGCGGCGTCGCGTCGCACCGCAAGATCGAAGCGCGGAGAGACGCGCTCCCACAATGCATCGAAAGCTCGGTCGAATCGCCGCACGACCTCTACATGCTCTCGTAACGGGCGCGGCAAGGAAATGATGCGAACGAACGGGAGCGTGACGGCCGAGACGAGGCGGTTGATGGCGACGGGCCAGTTGGGTCGGCGCAGCGCGCGCCGGCTCAACGGTTTGACGAGACAGGGTACCAGCACGCTGCCAGGCCAGTGGATCTTGTCGAGCAGGAACCGCGTGCCTTCGGACTGATTGAGGCCAAGCGCTACCCCGGCATTGCGATCCCAGTTGCGGAGAAGCGCTTCGCCGACACCCCGACGCTGCCGCTCGGCAACGACGAGCGGGTCACCCGCCCACGCGCCTTCGGCATTGAGGCCGCGAATGCCGACGCGAACTGGCATCAGCGGGCATGCGGCGATTACCGTTGGACCCTCACGAACGATCCAGTAAGGAGGCTCGCCGCCAACGTTGGCAGGGTTGCGCCGCGCCCAGTCCCAGCGGAGACGCACACGATCCGCCGCTTCAGTGCCAAACGTGCGGCGATAAAGCTGTTCAACACCACGCCGGTCATCGGCGCGGTAACGGTCGATATCCGCCATGAAAGGTAATGGGCGGTGAGGGAACGAAGAACGAAGAACTACGAACGACGAACAGAGAACAGACCAAGACTAATGAACAACGGACGATCAACACAATACGCGCAGGGCGGGACGCGAGGGATTGTGTTGTTGAGTTCTCGGTTCTTCGTTCGTCGTCTCTGTACGCGCTAGTTCCCGCCCGGGGGTCTTGTCGGTTGGACGCGCTGTCCAGGGGCCGGTTGGACGGGCTGTCCAGGAGCCGGTTGGACGGGCTGTCCAGGAGCCGGTTGGACGGGCTGTCCAGGAGCCGGCACGGGGACCGGCTGCTGCACCAGCCCCGGCGTGGGCGATCCGATCACCTGGAATCCATTGAGGTTGGCGGGGGCCGGCGGCTGCCCGTTGTTCGGTACGAAGTTGTAGATCGCCGGCGCGCCATTGGGCGAGGGCTGGAGCGTGAACGCCGGCGGAGCGACGTTCGAGCCGGGCTGTCCCGGCACGGCACCGGTTTGCCCCGGCACCGGCGCGAACATCTGATTCGGCGGCACGTTTGCCTGCGGGAACGTGAATACCGGAGGGGCCGGCACGCCCGTGTCGGACGCATCGGCCGCTTCCTGCGGCGCCTCCGACTCATTCGAATCAGGCGGCACCTGCATCCCCGGCGGGCGAGGCGGAACGCGGCGTTCCGTCCCGGCCGTCGGGCCGGGGTTCGAAGGCGTGCGCACCGACGCGTTGGCGTTCGAAGTGGGTGCCGTGGAGGTCGTCGGCAGAATCAGAATGCGATCGTATGCAGATGCGCCGGGCGTTGCGCTGGCCATTCGCGGAGCAGCCATATAGCCCGCCACGCTCCGAAGAATGATGTCGAGCGCCTGCCGCTCAGGGGTATCTACGAGCTTCAAAGTGAGTGGACCGCCGCTGATCTTCTCGGCCCCGACCACCTTGGTGCCGCCGACCCTTGCCCATTCGGCGAGGATCGCGCGGGCGGGCGCGTTGGTGGCGTCAAGGTTGACGCGGCCATCCTTGATTTCGAGCGTGACCGATTGCGCGTGTGCGGGCGCGGCCACAAGCGCGACGAAGGCTATGTAAATGAGAAACCGCATCATGGTCAGTACTTTCTGGGTTTTCCGATTATACGCTTTACCGGATACTGACGTCCTCCCGGGCGCGAAAGTCTGCCACAACGCGCCGGATAATGTCGTCAAGCCCGACCTTGGGCTGATACCCAATCAGAGCGGCGATTTTCGATAAATCGGGAACTCGTCGCGGCATGTCTTCAAATCCTGCTTCGTAGGCCTGCTCATACGGAATCATGCGGATCGGCGAACGGCTGTCGGTCAGGGCCTTGATTCGTTCGGCTAAAGCGTGAATGCTGACCTCTTCACTATTGCCCAGATTGAACACCTGGCCGACGGCGCGAGGCTCAACCATCAGTTTGAGGAGCGCGCCAACCACATCGCCGACATCCGTAAAACTGCGCGACTGCGTGCCGTCGCCAAATACGGTAATCGGTTCGCCGGCGAGCGCCTGCCTGACAAACGTCGGCACCACCATTCCGTACTGCCCCGTCTGACGCGGTCCGACCGTGTTGAAGAACCTGCAGATAATGACGGGCAGCCTTTTCTCTTTCCAGTAGGCGAGCGCGAGGAACTCGTCGAGCGCCTTGCTGCAGGCGTACGCCCAGCGGTGGCGCGTGGTCGCTCCCATGACGAGATCCGCGTCCTCGCGAAACGGCACCGACGTGCTCTTGCCGTACACCTCCGACGTCGACGCGATGAAGACGAGCTTTTTCTTTTTGGCCGCGTGCCGCAGGACCACCTCCGTGCCATGCACGTTGGTTTCAATCGTGTGAACCGGCTCCTGAACGATCAGCTTCACGCCTACCGCGGCGGCGAGGTGAAACACGATGTCCGCTCGATCCACGAGTTCCGCCACGAGCGAGTCGTTGAACACGGTGTCGATCGTGTAATGAAACCCGGACCGGCCTTTCAGGTGCGAGATGTTGTCAATCGAACCTGTTGACAGGTCGTCGAGCACGTACACCGTGTGGCCGGAATCGAGCAGCGCCTCGGCGAGATGCGATCCGATGAATCCGGCTCCGCCGGTAATGAGCATGCGCATGAAGGTCAAACCTGAAACGTGCGGACAACGGACGCAACGTGTGCCGCATCGCGGTCCGGCAGCGAGGGATAGAGCGGGAGTGAAAGCACCTGCGCGCAGACGCGCGTGGCAACAGGACACTCAGCCGGATTGGTTGCGGCGAGCGCCGGCTGTTGTGGAATGGCCACCGGGTAGTGAATGAGCGTTTCGATCCCTTCGTTCGCGAGATGACGTTGCAGTGCATCGCGCTGCTCGCTCAAGACGGGAAACAGGTGATACACGTGACCCTGTTCGCGAACTGGCGGCATCGTTACGCGTGCGCCCGCGAGTTCGCGATGATAAACGGCGGCGAGCGCGCGGCGGCGCGCGGTCCACTGCGCCAGCAGCGGCAGCCGCGCGCGAAGAATTGCCGCCTGCAGTTCGTCGAGGCGGCTGTTGGCGCCGGGTTCCTGGTGGTGATAGCGAGACGTCTGGCCGCCATTGCGCAGCCGCTTGATCCGCCCGGCGAGCTGTGCATCGTCGGTCGTGACGGCGCCGCCGTCGCCGAGCGCCCCGAGGTTCTTCGTCGGGTAGAAACTGAACGCGGCCGCGGTACCGATGGCGCCTACCGGCCGACCGTCGCAGGTGGCGAAATGGGCCTGGCACGCATCCCCGATCAGTGCGAGGTTGTAACGGCTTGCCACGGCTTCAAACGCCCGCATGTCCGCGGCCTGCCCGTAAATATGTACCGGCATAATCGCGCGCGTTCTCGACGTCACGGCGGCACCTGCCGCAGCGGGATCCAGCGTGAGTCGCTGCGGATCGATGTCACCGAACACCGGCCGGGCACCCGTCATCATGATGGCGAGCGCCGAATAGGCCGCGGACAATGGCGACGTAATCACTTCGTCGCCCGGACCGATGTCGAGTGCACGCAGCGTGAGCGCGATTGCGTCGGTGCCGGTGCCGACGCCCACTGCGTGGCGAGTGCCGACCGCGGACGCAAACTCCTGCTCGAACCCGTCGACTTCGGGGCCGAGAATGAACCAGCCGCGGTCGAGGACGCGCTCGATGGCCGCTTCGATGGCCGCGCGGTCTTCGCCCGGAACCAGTGCGTTGAAGGGGATGCGCGTTCGCACCGGGTCGCTCACGCAATCCCCTGCGGCATATCCAGGTAGTGGCGCATGTGCTCACGGTAGTAGGCAAGCGTCCGTGTCAAACCCTCGCGCAGCGGGATGTGGGGCGCCCAGCCGGTAACGGCTTTGAACCGCGACGAATCGGCATAGAAGCTGCCGATATCAATCGCTTTCTTTTCCGCCGGCCACTCGACAAAGCGGTAACGTCCGGTGCCGGCGATCTCGACGAGCATCTTCACCAAATCGCGATGCGCGATCGGCTCGTTGCCACCCACGTTGAACGCTTCGCCGTTACAGGCGTCGCACCCGCCCGCCCTCAAAAACGCGTCCACAACATCGTCCACATACACAAAGTCCCGGACCTGCGACCCGTCGCCGAACACCTGCACCTCTTCGTCCTCGAGCACGCGGCGGATGAACCAGGCGATGAAACCCTGTCGATTGTGCTTGATCAACTGACGCGGCCCGTAGATGTTCGTAAGCCGGAGCGAGGAAGCCCTGATGCCGAAAACGTTGTTGTAGACGAGATGATAGTACTCACCGGCCGCCTTGTTGATCCCATTGACGTCGCTGGGCCGAACCAGGTGCTGCTCGGTCACCGGAAGAAACTGCGGCTTGCCGTAAATCTGGCGCGTGCTGGCGTAAACGAGCTTCGCGTCCGGATTGTGGTGACGGCACGCCTCGAGCAACGTCAGTTGGCTGTGGCAGTTGATCTCGAGATCGGTGTGCGGGTCGCGCATGCTGTCGATGTGGCTCACCTGGCCCGCGATGTTGAAGATGATCTCCTGGCCGCGCACCAGGTAATTCATCGTGCTCGCCTGCCGGATGTCAGCGACGTTGACACGCACGCGCTTCTCGATCCCGGCGATGTTGAAAAGATTCCCGCCGTAATCGGGAATCAGCGAGTCGACCAGGAGGATCTCGGCGCCGAGATCGGCGAGCCGCCGCGCCAGATTACTCCCAATGAAACCGAGGCCGCCCGTGATCATCACGCGCCGGCCGCAGTAAAAATCGAGCGTCACGCCGCTACGGTCTCCGCACGTGCCTTCAAGTGTTGCTTGCGAATCACCAGGGTCCACCAGAGACGCAGCACGTCGATCGCGGTCTTGAAGATGCGACGGAAGTTGAAGAATTGCGACGTGCCGTAGGCGCGGTGAAAATGATGCACCGGCACCTCCGCCACACGGAACTTGGCATCGTGGAACTTCTTCATCATCTCGAGACAGATGACGCCGCTGTTCTTTTCGAGCTGGACCACGTCGAAGACGCGCCTGCGAATGAGACGGAAATCGCAGTCGACGTCACGCACCTTGAGGCCGAAAAAGAGCTTCACGAAGTGGTGATAAACGCGGCCGATCACGATGCGGTGCAACGGATCCGAGCGGCTGATCTTGTAGCCGTTCACCCAGTCGACTTCGGGCGACATTTTTTCCCAGAGCAGCGCCATTTCGGCGGGATCGTACTGAGCGTCGCCGTCGGTGTAGAACACGAGTTCTTTGGCGGCGGCCGCGAAACCGCTGCGCAATGCCCCGCCGTAGCCGCGATTCTGCTGATGATGGACGCCGCGTACCTTGCCCGGATAGAGGCGCGCGAGCTCGTCGACAATAGCCGGCGTGGAGTCCCGGCTCCCGTCGTTGACGACGATGACTTCGAAGTCCGGTGTCAACGACGCGGCAACCTGCACGGCGCGGATCACCATGCTCGCGATCGTGCCGCTATCGTTGTAGGCGGGAAAAAAGACGCTCAGGCCGGTGGGCTGTGCCGAAATCATCGCCGTGAGGATTCTACACCGCGGATCCGGCCGTGCGCGCCCGCGAGCCGCCATGGTGTTTTGAGCGATTCGACGAGCACGCCGGAAGAAAGCTTCGACGCGCCTTGACGACGCTCGACGAACACAATCGGCACTTCGGCGATACGCGTGCCCGCCGCCGCGGCCTGGAAAATCACTTCGGTCAGGAAAGAATAGCCCTCTGAGCCGATCGAATCGAGCTGCAGCTTCGCCAGCGCCGACCGCCTCCAGCAGCGAAAGCCGCTCGTACAATCCCGCACCCGTAATCCGGTAACGCTACGGATGTAGAAGTTGGCGAAGGCGCTCAACAGGACGCGATGCAGCGGCCAGTTTTCCACGCGTCCGCCTTCACAATAACGCGAGCCGATGACGAGTTCCGCACCGTTTTCAATGGCAGCGAACATGGCGGGCAGGAATTTCGGATCATGCGATAGATCGGCGTCCATCTGGCAGACGATGTCGGCGTCACTGGCTACGGCGACGCGAAAGCCATCGAGGTACGACCTTCCGAGGCCACGTGCGCCGGTGCGATGCATCACGTCGACGCGCCCTGGGTGCGCGCGCGCGAGGTCATCGGCCACCGCGCCTGTTCCGTCCGGAGAGCCATCGTCGATCACGAGCACGGCGACGTTCGGCAGCGCCAGCAAGCGGGCGGCGAGAATCGGGAGATTCTCGCGCTCGTTGTAGGTCGGAACCAGAACCAGCGCCTTCATGAGCGTCGGCTCACCGGCGGCCATCGAAGCGAAGCGATGCGATCTGCTCCGAGATCAGTCCCATCAGGAACACCATCGCCGAAAACATCAGCAGCAGGACGGCACCGTTCGGAATGCGATCGTGTTGCACGACATTCCATACACCGTACAGCACGCCAACGAGCAACGACGCCAGGCTGATGGGAACGAATATCTTGAGCGGACTGAAGATCGTGATGACCTTCAGCAGAATCAGGAAGAAGGATGCGCCGTCCCTCGCCAGGCGAATCTTGGACTGACCCACACGCTGGCGCGCCTCGATCGGTTCGAATCGCACGTTGTAGCCCGCGCGCAGGAACGCGAGCGTGGTAGTGGTCGGCGTCGAAAACCCGTTGGGAAGCAGGTGCAGAAACTCCACCAGATGCTGGCGGCGCGCCGCGCGCAAGCCGGAGGTGAGATCGGGAATGCGACGATTGGCGAGATATCCCGCCAGCCGCGCGAGCAGGGCGTTGCCGAGCCGGCGCATCAGCGTCGCCTGCGTGTGAGCCGAGCGCGCCCCGACGACGAGATCGAATATCCCGAGCGAACTGACGAGTCGAAGCGCATCTTCGGCGCGATGCTGTCCGTCGCCGTCGACAATAAGGATCCAGTCACCTGACGCATGGCGGATGCCGCTCTTTATCGACGCGCCGTTGCCCTTGTTATAGGGATGGCGAACCACGCACGCGCCCGCCCTTCTGGCGTGCTCCGCTGTGCCATCCGCCGAGCCGTCGTCCACAACGATGATTTCTTTCCATGACGCGGCGCCGCGCAGTCCTTGGACCACCTCGGCGATCGACGCGCCTTCTTCGAAGGCTGGAATTACGACGGACGTGGTCGCGGGATCAGCCATGACTGATGAGCCGTTCGATGACCTGATCCCACGAAATAGAAAGCGCGAGCTCGCGTCCCGCGCGCCCCATCGATCGTGCAAGCGTGTGATCGGCGGCCAGCCGGGCAGCCGCGCCTGCAATGGCTGCCGCATCCGGTTCCGTCACAAACCCGTTGATGCCGTCGCGGACGAATTCCAGGGTCCCACCTGAATCCTGAGCCGTGATGACTGGCTTCTCTGCAAGAAACGCTTCGAGTGTCGCAAGGCCGTAATCTTCGTCGAACGGCACATAGATGAGCGCCAGTGCGTCACGGTAAAGTCGCACGAGCTCCTCGCCACTGACACTGCCCGCGAAGGTGACGCGGTCGCCGACGTTGCGGTCCGCCGCGAGCTTCTCGACCTGCTCTCGACGTGTGCCGTCGCCAACGACGATGAGGCGGACGCTCGCGGGCAGATGCGTCAACGCTTCGATCGCGAGGTGCACGCGCTTGTTCAATTCGATTCGCGACACAGAGAGCAGGTACGAGCCGTAGGACCCGGGCGTCAGCTGCGGCGCCAGAAGCGGCGGGTGGTACAACGGCGTGGAATCGACGCCATTGAACGTTTTGAGTCGCGCGCTGACGGTCTTCGAAATCGTGTACAGGCCGACGCACTCGCCGAGCATCTGCTCATCGAGATCCATCAAACGCTGGCGCAGCCCGACGTCCGTTTCTTCGTGCCCGAAGTCGCCGTATCCGGTGCCCGCGAGTTCGTACGCAGCGCGGTGCTGGTGAACCAGCCAGCACACCTTTTTCGGATGACGAACGAAGTAGGTCGGAAACTTCGTCGCGATCACGAGGTCGATTTCACGATGGGCGCACTCTGAAAGATCGAGCATGCGCCATGCGGCGGCGTGCGGAAGAATCTCGTCCTTCGGATACCACTTGAACGGCACCGACACGCGATCGGCGGCAATGCCGCGGGCACGCAGCTCGCAAACCAGCTGCTCGACGAGCAGCTCCGCTCCGCCGCGCACGAGCGGCACTTGCGTTTCGCAGACGAGCACTGTTTTCACCGCCATTGTGAACGTCCGGCAGCCCGCTCATTTCGCATGTCGAATGAACAGCAAAGCCTCCTACGTCGCGAAGCGGAAGTTGATGATGTCACCGTCTTTCACGACGTATTCTTTGCCTTCGAGACGCACTTCGCCGTGTTCCTTGCACGCCGCCATCGACCCGCGCCCGATCAGTGCGTCGTAGGCGACGACTTCCGCGCGGATAAACCCGCGCTCGATGTCGCTGTGAATTTCACCCGCAGCCTGTTGCGCAACGGTGCCGCGCGGAATTGACCAGGCCCGGTTTTCGTCTTCGCCCACGGTAAAGAAAGAAATGTAGCCGAGAAGGTCGTAGCTGGCGCGAATGACACGCGCGAGACCCGATTCGCGCAGCCCGAGATCGGAGAGAAACGCCGGCGCGTCCGCCGCGTCCAGCTCCGCGATCTCGAGCTCGATTTTGGCGCACACCGGCACAGCCGCGGTGGCGGCGCGCGACAGAAAGGCGGTGAGTCCAGTGCGTGCGGCTGCGTCTTCGACGCTCGCCGCCGCTGACACATCGGCCTCATCCAGATTGATCACCAGAAGGAGCGGCTTGGCGGAGAGCAACTGAAAGCCGCGCAGGCGGCGCAGATCGTCGCCCGCAAAACCCAGCGAGCGAAGCGGCTGGCCGTTTTCCAGCGCGCTCTGGCACCGCACAATAAGGTTGCGCTCCTGTTCGAGATCCGCCATCTTGCTCTTCCTGAGATCTTTTTCGAGCCGCTCGAGTCGCCGTTCGACCACTCCGAGGTCCGCGAGGATCAACTCGTCTTCCATCGCTTGCGCGTCGCGCGCCGGATCGACCGTCGCCGCTGGGTGAGGCACGGCGGGATCGCGGAAGGCGCGCACGACGTGAACGAGTGCGTCGGCCGTCTTGTAGCCAACGACATCGACGAGCGCTGCCGCACCGGACTTGCCAGCGGCGATGAAATCCGTGAACTCGATCGTGGCCGGCACGTGCTTGCGCGGCTTGTACATCGCGGTCAGCCGATCGAGGCGAGCGTCGCGAACTTTCGAGATGCCGACGGCGGTCTCGGTTTTCCCGTGCCCTCGCGGCGCCTCTTTGCCGCTCGTCATCAACTGAAACAGCGTCGATTTACCCGTGGAGGGGAAGCCTATGAGAGCAGCGTGCAGCACGAGTCGGCCATCGTACCAAAAAGTCACATCGGCGCGGCTCCCGCCAGAAAAGCCGGTCGGGAAGACGGTGCCGGCAGCTCACGTGTAAAAGGGCCTGCCCAGTCTTTATCCGAAGCCACCTGTGGCTGCGCCATCACACAATTGTCAGCATTTGTACCTATGGGCAGATCGCCTTCGCCGTCGTCAGCGAAGTAAAAGCGTAAGTCCCACGCACTGAAGAATTTGCAACGGTTTCCGTTTGACAAGTTTCGCCTCGTCTTCTACTATCCGGTGGACTTTAGTGGACCGAAATGGAGTGAGACGTGCTTCGGGGGAGCGCGCCGGCCAAGATCGACGATCGCGGCCGGCTCAAGGTGCCATCGACCTTTCGCGCCGTGATTCAGGAACAATACGGGCGCGACGTGTTCGTCACGAGTGTTAGTGGCGACTCGGTCCGCATCTACCCAATGCCGGTTTGGGTGGAGATGGAGCAACGGCTGGCGCAAATGCCCTCGACACATCCGGCGCGGATGAAGTTTCTGGACCGCGTGAATTACTACGGCCAAATCGCGGAAATCGATCCGCAGGGACGTGTGTTGATTCACCCGCGGCTGCGCGACAGCGCGCAAATGATCGGCGACGTCGACGTGCTCGGGCAGCAGAACTTTCTCGAGGTGTGGAACCACGAGCGCTTCATTGCAAAGCTGACGCGCGATCCGTACACGGACGACGACGCCAAAGCGCTCGCCGATTTCGGCATTTGAGGACCACGGGGTGCACATCCCCGTCATGCGCGACGAAGTGGTCACTCTGCTCAGACCGGAGCGAGGCGGACTCTTCGTCGATTGCACGGTCGGACTGGGCGGTCACGCGCGCGCGTTGCTGCAACACGGCGCCACGCGCCTTGTCGGCCTCGACAGAGACCCCGCGGCGTTGGCGCTTGCGCGCGAGGCGCTCGCGGACTGGAAGGACCGGGTGGATTTGGTGCACGCCGATTATCGCGACCTCGGATCCGTGCTCGATGCTCGAGGTGTCGGCGTGGTGGACGGTGTGGTGGCTGATCTCGGTGTCTCGTCGATGCAACTCGAAAGCGAAGGCCGCGGGTTCAGCTTTCGCCGCGACGAGCCGCTCGACATGCGGATGGATTCCACCCGCGGGGAGACCGCGGCGGATCTCCTCGCAGGTGTGGAGGAGAGCGAGCTGGCGAACGTGATCTTTCAATTTGGTGAAGAGCGCCATTCGCGCCGAATTGCCCGTGCCCTGATCGCCGCGCGCGGCCGTGCTCCATTGACGTCCACCGTGCAAGTGGCCGACATCGTCCGCCGCGCACTCGCACGCAAGGGCTGGCAGCGGATCGACCCTGCGACGCGCACGTTTCAGGCTCTCCGCATCTGGGTGAATCGGGAGCTCGAAGGGCTCGATGCGTTTCTGGTCAGCGCCGCTCGGCGCCTGGCGGTTGGCGCGCGGCTCGCGGTCATTTCGTTTCATTCACTCGAAGATCGAATAGTGAAGCAGACGTTCCGCCGGGTGGCAACAGCAGAGGCCACGGACTTTCGCATCGTGACCAGGCGTCCGCTCACGGCAACACAGCACGAGCTTGCAACCAACGCGCGGGCGCGCAGCGCGAAATTGCGAGTCTTGGAGCGTATTGCGGCCGTGAACCCAAATCACCGCGCCTCGAACGACGCCGCATGGACGAGGAGTCCAGGGGCATGACCATGATGGAACGGAGCGAGGCGTTTGAGTACGCGATTCGCAAGGACGTTCGGAACAATCCGATCGTTCGCGAAGTCGACCAAGCGCGGCAGCGCGAGCTCTGGCAGTCGCTAGGGATCGGCGTGGTTCTGCTGCTGGTGCTGATGTTCTCGGCGTGGCAGCACTTCGAGCTCTTGCGCCACGGCTATCGCCTCGAGCAGATGCAGCGCGAACGCGCCGCAGAAGACGAGATCAATCGTCATTTGCGCCTGGAGATCGAAACGCTCCGCGCCCCTCAGCGCATTGAACAGCTCGCGACGGAGCGGCTCGGCATGGTTGCGCCAGGTGTCAAGGAAGCCATCGTGCTCGAGCGTGTCACGCCTGCCGAGCCGCCGGGCAAGGCGCTCGTCGCAACCCGTCCGCGCTCGCGCGACGCGTCAGCGGATCGGCCCTAGCGTTGGCGACCGCCGGATCGGAAGTGGGGAAGAGCGTGGCGGAACAGCCTTTCAACTGGCGCGCGGCGGTGAAACGGCGCCTCGTGATCGCGTCCGTGTGCTTTGCCGTGTGGACCACTGGCATCGAAGCGCGCCTCCTTTATCTCCAGATTTTGCGGCACGAGGATCTCGCGGCGCGCGCCGAACGCCAACAGCTGCGCACACAGACAGTCCCGGCCAAGCGCGGCGAAATCTACGATCGGCAAGGCCGCCTGCTGGCGTTCAGCGTCGACGCCGACACCATCTATGCCGTTCCCGTCGAAATCGACGATATTGCCAAGACGGCCGCTGCGCTGTGCCGTGCCTTTGATGATTGCGATCGCAACGAGCAGCAGGCCATCGTGGATCGTCTCGGCCGTCAGCGCGCCTTTGTATATGTCAAGCGTCGCGTTACTCCCGCCGAAGCGCGAAGGGTTGCCGAGCTGAATCTGGAAGGCATCGGCTTCATGAAAGAGAGCCGGCGGTTCTATCCAAACAAGGAACTCGCCGCCCACCTCCTGGGATACGTCGGCATCGACAACGTCGGCCTGAGTGGTCTCGAAGCGTCGTACGACAAAGTGATTCGCGGTCACGAAGGCACCATGCTCGTGCAAACCGACGCCCGGCGGCGGGCGTTCAGCCGGCTCGGCAGATTGCCAACGGCCGGTGGTTCGCTTGAGCTGACAATCGACGAACAACTGCAGTACATCGTGGAACGAGAACTGCGTGCCGGCGTCGAGGCGAGCAGGGGCGCGGCAGGTGCGGCTGTGGTCATGAACCCGAGCACTGGCGAAGTGCTTGCAATGGCAAACTGGCCGACCTTCAATCCCAACGCCTACAACGGCGCAGGCGAGGAGGCGCGGCGTAACCGCGCGGTGCAGGACCTCTACGAGCCCGGCTCGACCTTCAAAATCGTCACGGCCTCAGCCGCGATCGAAGAGAAAGTGCTGCCAATCAATTCGATGATCGATACCAATCCAGGCAGCATTCGCTTTGGCAGTCGCGTGATCGACGAGTACGGGCATCACAACTACGGCGTGCTCTCGCTCACCAACGTGCTCGTGCGTTCGAGCAATGTTGGCGCGATCAAGATCGGTTTGAGGATCGGTCCGGAGCGTCTCGGTCTGTTTATTCGGCGATTTGGTTTCGGTCGGCCCACCTCGCCGGATTTTCCTGGCGAGAGCCCCGGTATCGTGTGGGATCCATCCAAGCTCAATGACAGCGCGCTCGCGTCGGTGTCGATGGGCTACCAGGTCGGCGTGACGCCGCTGCAAATGGCCGCGGCGATGAGCGCCGTTGCCAACGGCGGCACCTGGATCGAGCCGCGTGTGGCGCGCGCTTTTGTGCGCGACGCCGTACGGACCAGGATTGCACCGACCACCACGCGCCGCGCGATCGCACCAGAGACCGCGACGCAACTGCTGCCGATTCTCGAGGCTGTCGTGAAGGAAGGCACGGGCGGAAAAGCGCAAGTTCCTGGTTACACCGTCGCGGGTAAGACTGGCACTGCCGACAAGCTCGTAGGCGGACGCTACTCGCCGTATCAGCAAAACGTCTCGTTTGTCGGCTTTGTGCCGTCGCGCAATCCGGCGATCACGGCGATTGTCATGATCGACTCACCTCGCGCCGCGGCGAACAGCGGCGGATGGGTCGCGGCGCCGGTATTCAAACGCATTGCCGAAGCGGCGTTGCGCCATCTCGGCGTGCCGCCGGATATCGACGCGCCGCCGCCGGTGGTGGTTGCCCGGCGAGCGGCAAACCCAATCACGCCGACCGCCGCAGATCTGACGACATCTGCAATCGTCACGCGTGCGCCGGGATCGGATCAGACGTCGCTGTTTCCCGATCTCCGCGGCCTGAGCGCGCGCGATGCACTACGCGCCCTGGCCAGACTCGGCGTAACGGCGCGAATCGAAGGTCGAGGGATCGTGGTCGATCAGGTTCCGGCGCCCGGTAGTCCGCTCGAGCGCGTCGCCACCTGCACGTTGGTCCTCGAACGTGACGCGTCACGCGTTACTGGAGTTTCCGGAGCACAACCGTGACAGCCGGCGACACGCTCGACGTGCTTCGCACGCTCACGACAGATGCGGCTGGGTTCGAACAGCTCGCGCGAGACGCAAAGGTCACGGCGATCGTCTACGACTCGCGTCGCGCGATTGCAGGGTCGCTGTTCGTTGCATCACGCGGTCTCAAGGCGGATGGTGTGCAGTTTGTCGCACAGGCGATCGAACGCGGCGCTATGGCGGTCGTCTCCGAGGCACCGCGGCCGGCGAACGCGCCGGTGCCGTGGCTGCGGGTCAGCGACGCGCGGCTCGCGCTGGCACTTCTCGCCGACCGCTTCTACGAGCATCCAAGTCGTCAGCTTCGCGTCGTCGGGGTAACCGGGACAAATGGAAAGACGACCACTGCGTATCTGCTCTCCTCCATGCTCGATTTGGCGGGGCTACAGGCCGGGCTCCTCGGCACCGTCACTTATCGCCTTGGCGGGGAGGATCGCGAAGCCTCGCGCACGACTCCGGAGGCGCCCGACGTGCAGCAACTGCTGCACGAGATGATCAAAAACGGTTGCCGTACCGCCGTCATGGAAGTGTCGTCGCACGCGCTCGCGTTGAAGCGCGTTGACGGCATGCGCTTTGCCGCCGGGGTTTTTACCAATCTCACGCGCGACCATCTCGATTTTCACGAAGACATGGAGACCTACTTCGCGGCGAAGCATCGTCTCTTCGAGCTCCTGCCGGATGACGCTCCCGGGATCATCAACATCGATGATCCGCGCGGGTCATCGCTTCTTAACGTGTGCCGCAATCCGGTGACCTTCGCCATCACGAAGCCTGCCGATGTCACTCCGGGTGCGCTCGAGATCACATTAGGCGGCTTGAACTTCGACATTCGGACGCCGCGTGGCACGGTGAGAGCGTCGTCCACGCTCGTCGGCCGACCCAACGTGTACAACATCCTTGCCGCCGCGGCCACGGCTATGGCGATGGAACTGCCGCTCGAGGCGATCGCAGAAGGTGTGCGCGCGCTGCCCGGCGTACCCGGACGATTTGAAGTCGTGTCCGCAACGGACGACGAGGTAACCGTTGTCGTTGATTACGCCCATACCGACGACGCGCTGCGCAATCTGCTGGAGACGGCGCGGCCGCTTGCGCCAAAGCGGCTCGTGACGGTGTTTGGTTGTGGCGGTGATCGCGATCGGACGAAGCGTCCGCTGATGGGTATGGTCGCCCAGCGCCTCAGCGATGTCGTCGTGATCACGTCCGACAACCCGCGCAGCGAAGACCCGCAGCGAATCATCGAGGAGATCAAGCGTGGGGTGCCCGCGCCCGCCCCATCGGCCGGGCGCGCGGCCGACATTCGAACGGTGGTTGATCGGCGCGAAGCGATTGAGGCGGCGATCGACTTGAGTGAGCCCGGCGACGTCGTGCTCATCGCAGGCAAAGGGCACGAGAAGTATCAGCAGATTGGCGATCGCGTGCTGCCGTTCGATGACGGCGAAGTGGCGCGTGCGGCGCTCGCGCACCGGCGCAGGCGCTCGCATAAAGCGGGGTGAGCAGGAGTGGCGCGCAGTCCGCTGGTGCTCACGGCGGGTGCGATCACGCAGGCCGTTGACGGGCGATTGCTCTCGGGGGCGGCCGAGCAGGTGATCGACGGCTTTTCGATCGACTCGCGATCGTTGGCCGCAGGCGACTTGTTTTTTGCGATCGTCGCAGCCGGCGATGGACACGAATTTGTTGCCGATGCGCTGGCGCGGGGGGCGAGTGGTGCCGTTGTGGAGCGGCTCGTCGCGCCGAAGCTCGAACACGGTCTACGAGCGAAGGCGGATTCGGTCCTGATTGGCGTCGATGACACGACGCGCGCGCTGCAGGCGCTCGGGCGGGCGATCAGGCGAAGGTCGGCCGCGAAAGTAGTTGCGATCACCGGAAGCGCGGGGAAGACGACGACGAAGGAGGCGATCGCTGAGTTTTTGAGCGCGCGATACGACGTGGTGAAGAACCGGGGCAACCTCAACAACCACCTCGGCCTCCCACTGTCGCTTCTCGAGCTGAGACATGGTGCGGACGTTGCGGTGATGGAGCTGGGGATGAACCACACAGGAGAGATTCGGGTGCTCGTCGGCATTGCCGAGCCCGAGATCCGTGTGTGGACGAACGTCGGGGATGCACACCTCGGTCATTTCGCATCTCAGGATGAGATCGCCGATGCGAAAGCCGAGATTCTCGAAAGCGCGTCCGCGAGCGACTTGCTCGTCTACAACGCAGACGACGAGCGCGTCATGAGCCGCGTGGCCGCGTTTCGCGGGCGCAAAGTTTCTTTCGGGTCGAGCTCGCGCGCGGATGTGCGTGCCGAGCACATCGAAGATCTCGGCATCGCGGGTTCACGAGTGCGTCTACGAACACCGACGGCCGCTGCCGACATCACCGTAGCGTTGCTCGGCCGCGGCAATCTCGCGAATGTGCTTGCAGCCGCTGCAGTTGCCACTGAGTTGGGCATCTCGCTCGAGGAAATCGCCGAGCGCGCCGCGCGACTCCAACCGGCGCTTCACCGTGGCGCCGTGCTGCGCCTCGCCGCGGGCGTCACCGTCGTGGACGACTCGTACAACTCGAGCCCGAGCGCGTTGCAGCAGGCGCTGGCCGTGATCGCACGTGAACAGAGCGCGACCAGGAAGGCCGCGATTCTCGGCGAAATGTTGGAGCTCGGCGAGCACTCGGTGCGGCTTCACCGCGAGTGTGGGCGAGCCGCGGCACGCGCGGGCCTCGATCGGCTGATCACGGTAGGCGGCGCCGCGGCAAAGACACTGGCCGATGCCGCCGTCGCCGGAGGAATGAAGGCAGAGGCGGTCACTTGGGCCGCGACGAGCAGCGACGCGGCCGATCTCATTACCGGGTGGCTGACGCCGGGCGATCTCGTGCTGGTAAAGGGTTCGCGCGGAATCAAGACCGATGCGGTAGTCGATCGCATCTCGGCGGAGTTCGCCTGATGCTGTACTACCTCCTCATCTCGCTTTACCCGCAGGTCTCCGTGTTCAACGTGGTGCGTTACATCACGTTCCGGACGGCGGCCGCGAGCATCACCGCGCTGATCATCAGCCTTGTCCTCGGGCCGTGGTTGATTCGCAGACTGCGTGATTTCCAGATCGGTCAGGTGATTCGCCAGGAAGGTCCGCAAAGCCATCACGCGAAGGCGGGCACGCCGACGATGGGCGGGCTTCTGATTCTGGCCGCCGCGCTTGGACCAACGTTGTTGTGGGCCGACTTGACCAACATCTACGTCACCATTGCCATCGGCGCAACCACAGCGTTCGGCGCTATCGGGTTCCTCGACGACTATCTCAAGATCACGCGGCGGTCCTCTGGCGGTCTGAAGCCGCGCCACAAGCTGGGGCTGCAGGTGCTGGTGGCGCTCGCGGTCGCGCTCACGCTGATGTGGCTCGCGTCGAAGGGTCTATACAACACCCGCCTGATCTTCCCGTTCTTCAAGCAGCTGATTCCGGATCTCGGATGGTTCTACGTGCCCTTTGCGGTGTTCGTGCTCGTGGCGTGGAGTAACGCCGTCAATTTGACGGATGGGCTCGACGGCCTCGCGATCAGCACGTTTGCCGTCGCGGCGACCGCGTTTACGGCACTGTCGTACGTCACGGGACACGCAGTGCTCGCGAGCTACCTGCTGCTGGTGCACTTCGCGCCGGCCGGCGAGCTCACGATTTTCTGCGGTGCGCTGGTGGGCGCGAGTCTCGGCTTCCTGTGGTACAACGCGCATCCCGCGGAAATTTTCATGGGCGACGTCGGATCGCTGGCGCTTGGCGGCGCGCTCGCGACCGTGGCCATCCTCATCAAGCAGGAAATCCTGCTCGTGATCGTCGGCGGCGTATTCGTGGCGGAAGCCGCGTCGGTGGTGCTGCAAGTGGCGTCGTACAAGCTGACGGGCAAACGAGTATTCAAGATGGCGCCTCTGCACCATCATTTCGAGCTGATTGGGTGGGAAGAACCCAAGGTGATCGCTCGCTTCGTCATCGTCGCCATCATCTGCGCGCTCTTCAGTCTGACGACATTGAAGTTGCGGTGAGGGGCCATGGCGGGTGCGTTCAGCGTGGAGGGACAGCGCGTGGTTGTCGTCGGTGCGGCACGCAGCGGCGTTGCCGCAGCGGAGTTGCTGGTGGGTCGGAAGGCAGCGGTCACATTGACTGACGTCAAAGACGCCATTGCGGACGAAAACCGGCTGAGGCGCCTGGGTGTGCGCGTCGAGCTCGGATCACATGAGCGCGCGACGTTCGATCAGGCTGACCTCGTCGTCACGAGTCCGGGCGTGCCGCCCGATTTGCCCGAAGTGCTGCGGGCGAGGCGGCGAGGCACGCCGGTAATGGGTGAGCTCGAGCTCGCGTCGCGCTGGCTGAAAGGTCGAATTATTGCGATTACGGGAACGAAAGGGAAATCGACCACGACCACGCTCGTTGGACGAATGCTGCAGTCGGCGGGATTGCGTGTGCTCGTCGGCGGGAACATCGGCGTGCCTCTGAGTTCGCAGGTAGACGAGTCGACGGCCGACACGCTGCACGTGATTGAAACGAGCAGCTTTCAGCTCGAGGCCACCGATACGTTCCACCCGTGGATTGCCGCGCTGTTGAATTTTTCGCCGGACCACCTCGATCGTCATCCCAGCGTGGAGGCGTACGGCGCGGCCAAGGCGCGCGTGTTCGCGAACCAAACGCCCAGCGACTGGACGGTGGTGAATGCCGACGACTCTCCGGCGCTGGCGCTTGCATCGCGTTCGCGAGCCCGGATCGTCAAGTACGCGGTGGATCGCACGGACGGCGCCGCCGTCTTCGCTGATGCTGTCTTCATCTGGCAGCGCACTTCAGAAGGTGACACACCGCTCGTGCCGTTGAGTGTGATCGAGTTGTCGGGTCACCACATGTTGAGCAACGTGACCGCCGCGACGGCGATCAGCCATCTCGCCGGCGCATCCAGCGATGCGATGACACGTGCGCTGCAAGGGTTCAAAGGCCTGGAGCACGTCATGGAGCCGGCTGGCGAGATTGGCGCAGTGCGATTCGTGAACGACTCGAAGGCCACCAATATCGACGCGGCGGGCCGCTCGATCGAGAGCTTCGATCGCGTAGTGGCCATCATCGGTGGCCGCTACAAAGGCGGTCGATTCGAGGACCTGCGCGCTCCGCTCCAGTCGCGCGGGCGGGGTGTGGTTGCGATCGGCGAGGCGCGTCCGCTCGTCGTCGAAGCGCTCACGGGCGTGGTCCCCATCGTCGAAGCGGACACGATGGCCGAGGCAGTGGCAAAAGCGTTGGAGCTCGCAAGGCCGGATGGCGTCGTCCTACTCGCGCCGGCCTGCTCGAGCTTCGACATGTTCGTGGATTACGCGGATCGCGGTCGCGCGTTCAAGGAGGAAGTGGGGCGGCTGGCTGCGCGGGAGGGAACGAAGAACGAAGAACGAAGAACGAAGAACGAAGAACGAAGAACACAACGCCACAACACCGAGTAAGGACTCGCTTTTTGGGTCTTCGATCTTCGTTCTTAGGTCGCGCTGCGACGCGGGGCGAACCGCGAGCAGTCGTCAGCTCGAGAGGCGGCGAATGGGAGCCTGTCGCTGGGAGCGCAACCCACCCCGGGTTGCGAGACGGGTGTCCCAATCCCCTGATCGACTGACGACTGCTGGCGGTTTGCGCCAGCTGACGGGCAAACGAAGAACTAAAGAACTAAGAACTAAAGAACTAAGAGCTAAGAACTAAGAACGAAGAACAAAGAACGAAGAACCAGGAACTCGGAAACCAAGAGCAACGAACAACGAACTCGGAACCAGAACTGGCGGCCGTCGATCGTCGATTGTCGACCTGCCGAACACAAGTTTCGAACGGACCGGGCGAAGACTTTAGAGTCGAAGAGTATGGCGCGGAAGCTGCAGTCTGACAAATGGTTGTTCCTGGCAACGCTCGCGCTTGTGCTGGTGAGCGTCGTCATGGTGTACAGCGCCTCCGCGCTCGTCGCCCTCGAGCGGTTCCAACAGCCCTATCTGTTCGTCATCAAGCAGATAATGTGGGCTCTTCTCGGCATTGCGGTCC
>JBKPDL010000005.1:0-44139 GCA_046727855.1 Acidobacteriota bacterium | reverse complement strand
GATCTTCGCTGCCGATGCGGTCGAATAGGTTGTAGAACACGCCAAAACCGCTGCGCAGCACCGTCCTGTCGTTCAGTTGATAGGCGGCACCGAGGCGAGGCGCGAAATTGTTCCAATCAGGCTTCACCAGCCCGCGCTCCTCGAGCGAGCCGTCGCCCGCAAACACAAGCGTGCCTGCGCCCTGCGGCACGAAATTCGTCTGCCCGTTTTCTGCTTCCAGAGCCGGCGTGATGAAGTCGTAACGGATGCCAAGCGTCAGCGTCAGATTCTCCATCGGACGCCAGTCGTCCTGCAGGAAATAGGACATCGCCCAGTGCCGCTGCTCGACGACGTGGACATTCGACAGTTGCGCGTCGGAGGTGTAGCCGAGCAGGAAATCGGCGAACGGCTGCCCCTGACTGGACACGCCAGCGCCCGTGAACCGGTTGCGAAATCGCAGCTGACCGCGGGTGGCGGGAACGTCGAGATATTGATTCGCCATCGGCGCCAGGATGTTCGCGCCCATCTTGAATTGATGTTCGCCTTTGAGCCACGACAGCGTGTTGACGAATTCGACTTGATCCGTGCGCTGAAACTTCGGCAGAAAGTCCGGCGACCCGATCCGGCCCAGTCCCGCGCCACCGAAGTAATCGTCAATGCTGATGCCGGCCAGACCACCAGCCACGATCGGATTGTTGGGAACACCCGGAACCTGTGCGCCGGGCGGCGGCGCCTGGCCGAACGGATCCTGCACGGCGTCGGAATTGGCCGCGGCCCACGACATCCGGAATTCGTTCACGAGCGTGGAGCTCAGAATTCGGGTCCATCCGAGCACCAGACCATGGGAGGTCATGTCCTGGCGACCAAATGCTGACGTGCCGGTGCCGTCGACGATCCCGCCAAACGCCCCCGGAATGAAGCGGAAGCGATCCGAGTAGATGTAGCGGCCGAACACCGTGTCCTTGCCGGAGAGCGGCAGGTCGATCCGCGTAAGCACCCGGTCCGCGTCGTCTTTCACTTCGGGCTGTCGGAAGTAGTTGTTCGCGCCAGGCTGGTTCGGTTCCGGGATCAAGGACAACACCGCGGCTGCCACCGGGTCCCACCGCTCGCGCGGGATGGTGTTGTTCGCAAACGCCTGACCGGTGAGCGGGTCGATGATGCGCGTGGCGAAGATCCCCTGACGTTCTTCGAGCGTCGGGACTCTCGTGACGCGGGTAACGCCTCGCGTGATGCGCGTGCTCTCGTAGTCGCCGAAGAAGAAAGCGCGATTGGCGACGATAGGTCCACCAAGATTGCCGCCCACCTGGTTTTGATCGTTTGCAGGTTTGGCTGCGCCGGCGCGCACGGAAAAGAAGTTGTTCGCGTCGAAGCGCTCGTCCCGGTAATAGTCGTACGCGGTTCCGTGGAACTCGTTCGTCCCCGATTTGGTGGTGACGCTGATTGCGGCGCCGGGCGATCGACCATACTCGACGGAGTACGGACTGGTCACGACTTTGAACTCCTGGATCGCGTCGATCGACGGGCGCGACACCTGCGTGGTCAGCTCCTGCACGTTGGTCGAAATGCTGTTGTTGTCGACCCCATCGAGCAGGAAATTGTTCTGCAGTGACCGCTGCCCGTGCACATTGGCGCCGCCGGTGCGACCGAACGACGTGCCGCCGCCCTCTTCGGTGAAGCGGTTCGCCTGCACGCCGGGGATCATCGCGAGCAGGTCATCCCAGTTGCGAATAGCCAACGGGAGATTGGCGACTGCGGTTTGCGGCACGACCGTGCCGAGTACGGCAGTCGTATTCAAGACCGGTGTGCGCTCGGCTACCTCGACGGTCTCGGTTACATTCCCCACTGTCACCATGATGTCGACGAGCGCCCGCTGCCCGACTTCGAGCACGACGGTTTGCGAGCTCTTTTTGAATCCTGGGACTTCGACATCGAGTTGATACGTGCTGGGAATCAGGTTGAGAAAGAGGTACGAGCCGGTCTCGGTCGTGGGCTGTGTGACGACCACGCCAGTCGCCGCGTTGGTCAGCGTGACGGTTGCACCCGGAACGATTGCGCCTGCCTGATCCTTGACCACACCGCTCAACGTCGCGCGATCGACTTGAGCGTACGCGCCGGTGGCGCAGACGAGCAACACCCCGAGCGCGACGACTGTTCGAAAGTACCTTCGTGACATGAAGCACTCCTCCTAAGCGCGAGCGTCCTGGCCCGTGCGGCGAACAACCACCTCTGGCGGCGCCACCAGCGGCATTCGCGGATCGGGCTGTGGCCAGGCTCGAAACGCGGCATAACGTGGATCGTCGCTGGCCGCCATCGATCGACGGTTGCCGGCGAGCACGTTCAAGTAATAAGCGTTATATCCGTAGGCCGTAACAAACGGGTGATAACCGTCTCGAATCAATGTGACATCGCCATGACTCACGGTGAGCGTGCGATCGTCGCGTCGGCCGTACAGGCGCTGGAATCCGTAGGCATCCGCCTCCGCTCCTGCGGAGCTCCGGCGAGACAAGTCGGCTGGTGCGAAGCGGTAGTAATAGATTTCCTCGAGCTTCACTTCCGTCGGCGGACGATCGACGTCGTGCTTGTGGGGCGGATAACTTGACCAGTTGCCTGCGGGCGTGAAGACCTCGCACACCAGCAGCCGATCCGCCGGGAACGCAGGCGGCATGATGTCCACGATCTGACGCGTGGCGTTGCCGCCGCCGCGAATCTCGAATCCGCAATCCTCGGGACGAATCACTCGCGCCGCCAGGCGCCTGCGCGCCGGGGCGCGGCCATCGGCGAGCTGTGTGGGAACCCTCGCGGTGACGCGTACGCGCGTCCGCGGCGGCAGATATATCGCGTGCGGATAAGCGGAAAACACATCCGCGCGCGGACCAAGCTGCACGATCTGATCGTCGTATTTCACCTCGCAGGCGCCGCGCAGCAGCACGAGGCAACATTCGTTCCGGCCCGTGACGTCGGACCAGGGCTGGCCAGGAGCAAGATGGCGCACGGCGAAGTGCACAAACCGCCAGGCCGCGCGACGCGGAGTGATTTCAACCGCCGTACCGGACCGCCCTTCCGGCGGCGGCGACGAGCGGAACAGCACGCGAGAAGCCAAACCGCAGGCAAGAATATCATCACGATGATGATTCGTGTCGCAAATGCCCCCTGTTCGTGGGGGGTGTTGGAATTCGACAGTGCGGCAACCAGCGCGCCGTACGGACAAGTACTGGATGAAATGCGCGCAACCGGATATGTGGGGACCGAGTTGGGCGACTGGGCCTTCATGCCTACCGACCCGGCGCAGCTTCGCGACGAACTCGCAGCACGCCAGTTGCAGCTCGTGGGCGCGTTCGTGCCTGTTGCACTCGCGCGGGCCGAAACCCACGCCGACGGCATCCGCACCGCCGTTCGTACCGCTGCCTTGATGCGCGACGCCGGCGCCGACCGCGCGTATATCGTGCTCTCCGACGACAACGCGAGCGTGCCGATGCGCGAGGCGAACGCCGGCCGCATCACCGCCAACCACGCGCTCGATTTCCGCCAATGGACGACGTTTGCCGACGGGGCGGAACGAATCGCGCGCGCCGTGCGGGAAGACACAGGATTACGGACGGTCTTCCATCCGCACTGCGCCGGATTCGTGGAAACACCCGACGAGATCGAGCAGCTCTTGACCCGCACGCACGCGTCGTTGCTTGGCCTCGTGCTCGATACCGGGCACATTGTGTTCGGCGGCGGCGATCCGGTTCAGATGCTCGAACGGTACGCCTCACGCGTGTGGCACGTGCACTTCAAAGACTGTGACCCCGTGGTCGCGGCTCGCGCGCGGCAACAAGGCTTGGGCTATCTGGCCGCCGTTCGCGCGCAGCTGTTTTGCGAGCTGGGGGCGGGCGGGGTCGACTTCGCGGCGGTCACCAGCAAGCTGCGTGCGATGGACTACGACGGCTGGATTGTGGTGGAGCAGGACGTCTTTCCCGGCTACGGCACTCCCGCCGAGAGCGCCCGCCGCAGCCGCGAGTATTTGCGACAACTCGGACTGTAAAAAGACCGCCACGAAGGCGCGAAGGCCACGAAGAAGCAACACGAGGCGCACTCGGAATATCTTCGTGAAGAACGGCCCGGCGAGGCATCGCCTCGCGCCGGGCCTCCGGCTTCGAGCCCTTCGTGTCTTCGTGGCGATCTCTTGACGGTTGCGCGTATGATCCAAGCAATGGCCACCGGCACGACGTGGAAAAGTCCGCTGCACCAGATGACGCAGACTACGGCGACGTGTCTGTGGAATGACTCCGCCGATGTGGACGAGTTGCGCTTCGCGATCGAGCATGGCGCAGTCGGTGCCACCTGCAATCCTATCATCGCCCACACGGTGTTGAAGTCGCGGGCCGCCGAATGGCGTCCCCGCATTGCCACGATCGCTCGTGCGATGCCGGCCGCGACTGAGGACGAAGTGGCGTGGGCGGCCGTGGAGCAGCTCTCGGCTGAAGCCGCCGCGCTGCTGCTGCCGGCCTTCACCGCTCACCGCGGCCGCGACGGACGGTTGTCGATCCAGACCGATCCGCGCCTCTATCGCAACACGGCGGCGATTCTCGCGCAGGCGCAGCGGTTCAGCGCACTCGCGCCCAATATGGTTGTGAAGATCCCGGCCACGCGCGCCGGCGTTGCCGCCATCGAAGAGGCGACCGCACGTGGCATCAGCATCAACGCAACCGTGTCGTTCACGCTGCCGCAGTGCGTCGCTGTGGCTGAAGCGGTGGAGCGCGGATTGCGGCGGCGCGAAGCCGCCGGTGAGGACATCGCGTCGATGGGACCGGTGTGCACGATCATGGTCGGCCGTTTGGACGACTGGCTCAAGGTCGCGATGGAAAAGGACAGTATCAGCACCGATCCGGGACATCTCGAATGGGCCGGCGTCGCGGTGTTCAAGAAAACCTATCGGCTCTTCCGCGAGCGTGGCTACCGCGTGCGGTTGTTATCGGCCGCGTTCCGCAATCACATGCACTGGAGCGAGTTCATCGGCGGCGACGTGGTCATCTCGCCGCCATCAACGTGGCAGAAGCGCTTTGTCGTAAGCGACGTCGAAGTGAAATCCCGGATCGAGACGCCAGTCTCGAGCACGATCGTCGATGACCTGTATCGCCGCTTTGCGGACTTCCGCCGCGCCTACGACGAAGGCGGTCTTGGCGTGGAGGAGTTCGACGATTACCCGCCCACGCGGCGCACGCTGCGCCAGTTCCTCGGCGCATGCACAGATCTGAGTCAGCTCGTTCGCGACGTGATGCTTCCTAACCCCGATTCCAAATCTGTGTAATCGGTGCACGCTGTGGTTTCGAACCGACGACGCACGACGCGCCTGACCATGGCGCAAGCGCTCATTCGCTATTTGAGCGCGCAGTTCACCGAACGTGATGGACGCCGGCAGCGGTTCATCGAAGGCGTTTTCGGCATCTTCGGCCACGGCAACGTCGCCGGGATCGGCCAGGCGCTCGATCAGTTTCGCGGCTCCATGCGCTACTACCAGTGCCGCAACGAGCAGTCGATGGTGCACACCGCGGCGGCCTTTGCCAAGGCATCGAATCGGCTCAGGACGCTGGCCTGCACGACGTCGATCGGGCCCGGTGCGACCAATATGGTCACCGGCGCCGCCGGCGCCACGATCAACCGCTTGCCGGTGCTGCTCTTGCCGGGCGACATCTTCGCCAACCGGGTGCCCGCGCCGGTGTTGCAACAGCTCGAATCCAACCAGACGCAGGACATCTCCGTGAACGACTGCTTCAGGCCGGTGTCGCGCTACTGGGACCGGCTCTATCGGCCGGAGCAACTGTTGACGGCGCTGCCGCAGGCGATGCGTGTGCTGACCTCGCCCGCGGAAACCGGCGCCGTGACGCTCGCGCTGCCACAGGACGCGCAAACCGAAGCATTCGAGTATCCGGAATCGTTCTTCGCGGGGCGCGTGTGGAGCGTCCCTCGCGCGCGCGGCGATCGCGACGCCCTCGCCCGCGCCGCGGCAGCGATTCGCGCAAGCCACACGCCGATCATCATTGCCGGTGGGGGTGTGCTTTACAGCGAAGCCACTGAGGCCCTTGCGCGCGTGGCCGACGCGACCGGCATCGGCGTGGCGGAGACGCAAGCCGGCAAGAGCTCCATCGCGTGGGATCACCCGCTCGCGCTTGGCGCCATTGGCGCTACCGGCGGGCTCGCGGCAAACCAACTTGCACGCGAGGCGGACCTCGTCATCGCGATTGGTACTCGCCTGAGCGACTTCACCACGATGTCGAACACAGCGTTTGCCAATCCGGACGTGCAGTTTGTCTCGATCAACGTCTCTGAGTTCGACGCGTTCAAGCGCGGTGCCATCGCGGTTGTCGCGGACGCGCGCGCAGCGCTCGACGAGCTCACGCCGCTCCTGCGCGGCTATGCCACCGGCAGCGACTATCGCGCGCAGCTCGACAAACGGCTCGCAGCGTGGCGCGCCGAGGTCGATCGCCTGTACGCGCAGCGCACCGCGGCGCCCTTTGCCCAAAGCGAGATCATCGGCGCTTTAAACAACGCCGCAGGCCGCGACGCCATCGTCGTGTGCGCAGCAGGCAGTTTGCCGGGCGACCTGCACAAGCTGTGGCGGGCGCGCACGCCGAACAGCTATCACCTGGAATACGGCTATTCGTGCATGGGGTACGAAATCGCCGGCGGTCTCGGCGCGAAGATGGCCCATCCCGCGCGCGACGTTTACGTGATGGTGGGAGACGGCTCGTACCTGATGCTCGCGCAGGAAATAGTCACCTCGGTGCAGGAGGGCTACAAACTGATCATCCTGCTGCTCGACAGTGGCGGTTACGCCAGCATCGGCGGCCTCTCGCGCTCGGTCGGATCTGGCGGTTTCGGAACGACATACCCGGCGCTCCCTGTCGATTTAGCTGCGAACGCCGCATCGCTCGGAGCCATCACGCATCGCGTCACCGATCGCGCCTCGCTCGAAGCGGCCCTCGCCGCCGCCCGCACGGCCGAGCGGACGACAGTGATATATGTGCCAGTTGATCCAGATCAGGGCGTGCCGGCCTACGACTGTTGGTGGGACGTGCCGGTTGCGGAAGTGGCAGAGCAGGCTGATGTTCGTAAGGCGAGAAAGCTCTGGGAAGAAACGGCTCGCCAACGTCGCAGCGCTCACTAAGAACGAAGAACGTAAAGGACCACGGCGGAAAACCACTAAAGGATGTGTGGCCTTCCGCCAGAGGCGCCTGCAGTAGTCAGGTTCTCTCGGTTACGCGGGACCGATGCGGTACGGCCGCATCATCTCGTGGTCTTCGTGCTCGACGATGTGACAGTGCCAGACGAACAGACCAGGTCTCGATGAGACCTCTACAAGCCCTTTGCATTGTGATGGGTCCAGTGACCTCTATCGGCCCGTGTGAAGCCTCACTCGTCAACTGTGTGGGGAAAGTCAATGCCGGGAATTCGGTGCGATGGCGCGAAGGCGGCAGTGCGCTCATTCACTGGTCTAATCGCGCGAGTCCACATCCTGCGCAGCGACTGCCAGCAAATCAGCGCGCACCCGAGATGTCGGGCCGTTTGTCCGACTGCGCGCAGGCGGCGAAACTGATTGAGCCAGACGAATGTGCGCTCCACGACCCGCCACACCGGCCCAGGCCACTCCCGTGCGCAGTGCGACGCATGGCCAGAATCGCGAGCAAAGTACAGGAGAAACCCGCTCACCAGTTACCTTCGTTCTTCGTTCTTACTTCCTTTCGCGCGCGCGTTCGATCTTCCGATCGCGTTCGTCACCAAGCCGCTGAATCTCGCGGCGATAGCCCTCTTCGAGTTTGGCGCGTTCCTCAGGCTCCCAGACGGTGGCGAGTTGCGACTTATAGAGGATTTCTTCCTGTGCGATCTTCGCGCTATAGACTGAACGCACCTCGGCGATCTCGGCTTTTTGATCGGCGCTGATCGCGCGCTCGACCACGCCTTCTTCGGCATCTTTCCGCCGCAGCCGTTCCATCGCGAGCTCTAGTGCACTCTTCGGCGCGTCATCCGACATACTTCACATTGTGACAGAACTCGACGTCTACGCGCGCATCGGCGAGGACGGCTTCTCCCGTTTGATCCAGGCCTTCTACGCGCAGGTACCGCACGATCCAATTCTTGGCGCGCTGTATCCGAAACACGATCTCGCCGGCGCTGAAGAACGGCTGCGCGACTTCCTCATTGGACGGTTCGGCGGACCGCCGCGCTACATCGAGCAACGTGGACACCCGCGGCTGCGGATGCGCCATATGCCCTTCGCGATCGACCAGGCGGCGCGCGATCGGTGGGTGCTGCTCATGGATCGCGCGCTCGACAGTACGGGACTACCTGACGATGTCACCGAACTGCTGCGCGAATTCTTCCACAACACTGCGACGTTCATGATTAATCGGATCACGTAGCATCCGCATCCGTGCCACGTAGGTTCCTTCCAGCGGTTCCTTACGTCTGTTCCTCACCGTTGTTCCCGTCGGTTCGGTTTTACGAAGTTCTTAACGCTGTTCAGTGAACATCCCGGCTAACGAACTTCCATTCGGAACGACCGTGAACTGCCGTAAGGAACTCACGTGAGGAACGACCGTGAGGAACCGTCGTGAACCCACGTGAGGAACCCACGTAAGGAACGTCCGTTAGGAACCGACGTCGATTTTCCTCTGCCAGATCGCGTTGTTCTCCCAGTTCGTCTTTTTCATCTCGAGATCGGGAGGCTGTGTGCGGCCAAGCGCGTCTGTCGCTCTCGATGCGATCGTGTGCGGACCTGCCGCAGGCGCGGGAACTTCGGCGCGGAACCAGGTCCACGCATAAGGATTCGGCGGCGCGTCCAGCTTTGCGGCAACCCAGGGTCCCTCGTCCACCTGCACTTCGACCGTTTTGAGCGGTGTGCCGTCCGTAATCGCGACACCAAGCACGGTGAGGCCGCTGTTCTTTGGGCGTGTGACCCTCGCGATCATCGATTTCGTGCGCATTTTCGTGACGGAAGTCTCAATCCACTCGGTCTTATCGCCGGCGCGGCGACCCATGATGGTGACGTAGTCGCGTGCCTGGAATCGTCCCATGAAGCGTTCGTGTGACACCTCGAGAGCGTTGAGCCATTTGACGTTCTGCACGCCGTACCACCCTGGCACGACGACCCGAAGCGGAAAACCGTGGTCAGCGGTGAGCGGCTGACCATTCATCTCCCACGCAAGAATAGCTTCCGACTTGGCAAGATCGTCGAGCGTGAGCGAGCGCGCGAAGTTCTGACGGTACTTCTCGTTGCGAATCGTTTCTTCACCTTCGTCTGCGCCCCAGCACACCAGCTCACGCGCGTCCGCAAGCGGCTTGGCTTCGTCGACGAGCGCCTTCAAGCTCGTGCCGGTCCAGCGCGAGTTGCCGATCATACGGTTCATGATGCCGGTGGCGCGATTGCCGCCGCACTCGAACGCGCACGTCCGCTCGGCGCGTCCGCGCTTCTTCAAATCGTCGAGTGTGTAGCTCCTCGGGTTTGCGACGCGTCCTCTAATCTCCAGTTTCCAGGTCGCGAGGTCGATCGTGGGGACGCCGTAATGCGCGACGACAAAGTAGTTGTTCTCCGGCGTGACGAAGGCCGAGAGCTGACGCAGGTCGAGCCCGGAAACCCGGCCGTTCTGCGCGTTCACGGTAACGAAATCCGCAGGGACGTCGGTGAAAGGAACGACTTCCTCGTCGCTCTGTATCCAGGAGGCAGGAAAGCCATAGGCGTTCAGGTCCGAGATAGTCAGACCGAGGCCGGCGAGACCGGCCTGACGAAGTAGCGTGCGGCGCGTCACCATGTGGAGCCTCCTCGAGAGTGGTGGGATCATACCTGAGCTCGAGAGCAGTCCGCTTCCAGAAATAGGCATACTCGACCGTAACTCACCTCAGATCTCCTCGCAGGGCGGCCGATTCGACGGCACCTCCCTTGCTGATTGAACGAATTAGTGGAGAAGGACGATGACTAGACGACGCACGGCGCTGGTATCGGTGGCATGGGCTGTGCTGATTGCACTCGGTGTCGTCGCAGGCCTGGCCGTGCATCGGCTGTGGCAGTTCAGAAGCGAGATGGAGAAGCTCGCTGATCGACTCACGCTGGACGTCGGCCCGGAATCGACTCTCTTATACGACAGCAACAACAACCTGGTCGGAGCGGTGTTCGAAGAGCACCGAATCACAGTCCGGCTCGAGCAAATGTCTCCTCATCTGACCAACGCCGTGCTGGTCACCGAGGACCGCCGCTTTTTCGACCACGACGGCATCGATCTCCGCCGCATCGTCGCGGCCTTTGTTGCAAACACGCGGGCCGGAGAGATTGTTGAAGGCGGCAGCACGATTACCCAGCAGCTCGTGCGATCGATGCTGCTCGATCGTGATCGCACGTACCGCCGAAAGATCATCGAAGCGATTCTGGCGCGGCGACTCGAAGAGCGCTATTCCAAGCGCGCCATCCTGGAAGCCTATTTGAACCGCGTCTATTTCGGCGATGGCTATTACGGAATCGAGGCGGCATCGATAGGCTATTTCGGCAAGCCCGCTGCCCGGCTGAGCCCTGGTGAGGCCGCGACGCTTGCCGGTGTGATCAAGGGACCCTCAATCTACTCCCCCAGCAAAAACCCTCAAGCCTGCAGGGAGCGTCGAGACATCGTTCTCGCGCTGCTGCACGAAAACGGCATGCTCAGCGACGACGAATTCGACACGGCATCGCAAACGCCAGTGAAAGCCATGCTGGTGAACGGCGACAAAGCCGCCGTGCCCGATCCTCGTCACGCGCATGGCGCCGAATACTTCCGGGACGCCGTGACGCGTGAGCTGATCGACCGGTTTGGCGCGGACGCGGTTTACACGGGCGGCCTTCGCGTTTACACCACGCTCGATCGCAATCTTCAACGCCTGGCGGAAAACGTCATCGCGATGCGCTTGCGCGGGGTGAGCGGCGGCCAAGACCCGCTTCAGGGCGCGCTGGTCGCCATCGATCCGCAAACCGGCTTCGTGAAAGCGATCGTGGGCGGACGGAGCTTTCACGAAACCCCCTACAACCGCGCCACCGAAGCGCGTCGCCAGCCCGGTTCTGCGTTCAAGCCGTTCATTTTCGCGGCGGCGCTCGAGTCAGGATTGTCACCGGGATCACAGCTTGACGGGCTCGACCAACCCATCCTCACCCCCGAGGGTCCATGGCTGCCGAACGGCGAGCACGAGACCAACGTCACGAACCTGCGCACGGCTCTCGCGTTGTCGAGCAACCGCGCGGCTGCGCACCTCCTGCAGGAGGTCGGCATTCATCGCACGCTCGATCTGGTGCAGCGCATGGGAATCAATTCGCCGCTGCCAGCGGTGCCGGCACTCGCGCTCGGCACCGGCGAGGTGACGCTCTATGAGCTGACCTCCGCTTATGGAGTGTTTGCGAACCGTGGCGTGTGGAAGGAGCCGACCCTGATTCGGCACGTCGCGGATCGCTATGGACGTGAGGTCTACGTCGCTCCCGCCAGCGAACGCAGGGTCTTATCGGAAGCAACCGCCTACATGATGGCAAGCATGATGTCGGACGTGCTGGATTACGGAACCGCGGCGGCGGTGCGAGCACAGGGGTTCAAGCTGCACGCGGCGGGCAAAACCGGCACTTCGCAGGAGTATACCGACGCGTGGTTCGTCGGCTTCACTCCGAGTCTGGTCACGGGCGTGTGGTTTGGTGTCGACAAGCCGCGGCCGATCATGAACCGCGGGTTTGCGAGCGTCATTGCCGTGCCGGCGTGGGTTCGCTTCATGAGCAGCGCCATGAGCGGTATCAAGGATCATTGGTTCGACATGCCTGGCACGCTGGTGAAGGTGAGAATCTGCCGGCTGAGCGGCATGCTCGCGACGGACGAATGCAACGAACCGATAGACGAGCCGGCGCCGTACGAGCCCAATCATCCCGACGTAATGCCCGTCGGCGGCAGAGTACGCGAGCCAAGTGTCTACGAAGAGATGATGCCGGCTGATCGCGTGCCGCCGCCCTGTATGTTGCCGCACGGCGTGCCCGTCGAGACGATGCCCGCGCCGTATCCGTCTCCATACAGCACGCCATATTCAGATCCGTCGATGATGCCGCCACCGGTGCAACGTGCGGGCGGCGCCGAGTCGGGGACGCCGCAACCGGCAGCTCCTGCCGTACTCTCGCCACCGCCGGAGGCTGCGCAATCGACCCCGATCGATCCGAATCGGCCAGTGACGCCGCCTCCGGCGTTCATGCTGGAGAAGCCGGCGCCGCGGATCATCACGCTGCCGACCACGAGCGAGCCTCCTGAGGCGAAGCCGCCCGCGCCACCGAGTCCAGCGCCTGCGCCCAAACCTGAGGAGAAACCCAAGGTCGACGAAAAACCGAAGGTGGACGAAAAACCGAACGCGACACCGAAAGCGGAGGACAAACCAAAGCCGGATGACGGGTTGGCTCCAATCATTCCTGGTGCACCGGCGCCCACGGCGCCGCCGGAGCCGGATGGTCCTGTGATCCCAGGATCGCGAGTGGAGAAGGCCCCGCCTGCAGCTCCAGCTCCGCGGCGTCCGCCGCAAGTGCACTAGTCATGTCGTCGGGGCGGAACATCGCACATGAACCGCGAAGGCCGTCTGTTGACGGGCCGGTTCAAGAGCCACCGACGCCGCCGGAGAAGGACACACCGGTGGAAGAACCGCCGAGCGGCAGCGATGCGCCGACACAGGAGCCGCCGGCAGGGCCGGATGATGTTGATCCGCCGGTTGACGATCCGCGTATCCCCGGTCAACCCTCGCGGAAGGAGAGCACATAAAGGCCCTTTTACGTACGTCACGCCTCACAATTCAACCGCTCACGGCGGGCGACGTGCCTGCGCTGCATGCGCTGTGGACAACGGCGGGTGTGAGGCGATTCCTCTGGGATGACGAGATTGTTCCGCTCGAGCGCACCGAGACCATCGTCGCGACAGGCGCCGCGCTCATGCAGGCGGAAGGCTACGGGCTGTGGGGCGGGCGGACGCACGATGGCGGCACACTCGCCGGGATCGCAGGCTTCTGGCACTTCCGCGAACCACCGGAACTCGAGTTTCTTTTCGCGATTGCCGAGGAGCGGTGGAGACAAGGCTTCGCCATCGAACTCGGCCGCGCGATCATCGATCACGGCCTTACAACACTCGGAATGCCCGAGATCCGCGCGTCCACAGACGCCCCAAACGTTGCGTCGAGACGAGCGCTGACGAAGCTGGGATTTCAACAGACGAAGCGTGCGATGGTCGGCGAGCGCGATACGATTTTCTTCAGACTCGAACTCCCGACGGCGCGCACCTAAGCGACTGCGTTGTACCTTTGCACCGGACGTGTGCACTTGTGCACCTGTGTGCGCACCGCAGCTTCCGCACCTGTCGCAGCCGCCGCACCCACTCACCCGACCGCGCGAGTTATAGTTAGGCGTTTATCTGGAGGCGGCCCTTCATGCAGGTCATATCAGTCACGGCCGTCCAGCGCGGCTTCGGAGAGACGAAACGACGCGACACCTGGTGGGCGACACCGTTGGTCGTGTTTCTCGTGTTCACGTCCTTTATCGTTTATGCCACCTGGGCGGCGTTGCAAAACGCGCATTACGAGTACGGTCCCTATCTTTCTCCCTTCTACTCGCCCGTGCTGTGGGGCGATTCCGAGCATGCGTGGTTTGGTCCGAAGCCGGCCTGGTGGCCGGCGCTGCTGCCGTTTTCGCCGGCGCTGCTGATTCTTCCGTTTCCTGGTGTCTTTCGGCTCACCTGTTACTACTACCGCGGCGCGTACTACAAGGCATTCTGGGCGGATCCGCCCAACTGCTCCGTCGGCGAACCACGCAAAAGCTATCTCGGCGAGAACTCGTTTCCGCTGATTCTCCAGAACGTTCACCGCTATTCCTGGTACATCGCGGTGATCTTCATCGCCATTCTGTCCTACGACGTCTGGCTCGCGTTGTGGTTCACCAATCCCGCCACCGGTCAGAAGGAATTCGGGATCGGGTTGGGCACGCTCGTGCTGCTGATCAACGTCATCCTGCTCGCGAGCTACACGTTCGGGTGTCACTCGGGACGTCACGTCTTTGGCGGACGCGTCGATGAAATCTCGAAGAGGCCGGTGCTCAGCGCCTGCTACGACTGCACCACGTCGCTCAACAAGCGGCACATGCCGTTTGCCTGGTTGAGTCTCTTTGCGGTGGCGTTTGCCGACGTCTACGTGCGCCTCTGCGCCATGGGCATCTGGTCCGACTGGAGGATCATCTGATGCCCGCGTATGCGACTTATGACTACGATGTCCTCGTCGTTGGCGCCGGTGGCGCGGGCTTGCGTGCCGCGATTGAAGCGGCCAACGCCGGAGTGTCCGTAGGTCTCATCTGCAAGTCATTGCTCGGCAAAGCGCACACGGTGATGGCCGAAGGCGGCATGGCCGCGGCGCTCGCCAACAACGACGAGCGTGACAACTGGAAGGTGCACTTCGCCGACACGATGCGCGGCGGACAGTACGTCAACAACTGGCGCATGGCCGAAATTCACGCCAAGGAGGCGCCGGATCGTGTGCGCGAGCTCGAAGCGTGGGGAGCCGTGTTCGATCGAACGCCCGACGGCCGCATCAACCAGCGCAACTTCGGCGGCCACCGCTATCCGCGGCTCGCGCACGTCGGCGATCGCACCGGTCTCGAGCTGATTCGCACGCTGCAGGACCACACCGTCTATCTCGGCGTGACCGTTCACATGGAGCACACCGTCATCACCTTGCTGCTCGATGGCGCACGCGTGTCAGGAGTGGTCGCCTACGACCGCGAGCGCGGGCGCTTTCACGTGTTCGGCGCCAGGACCGTGATTCTCGCCACCGGCGGCGTCGGCCGCGCCTACAAGATTACGAGCAATAGCTGGGAAGGCACGGGCGACGGCCACGCACTCGCGTTTCGCGCCGGCGCGGAATTGATCGACATGGAGTTCATTCAGTTCCATCCCACTGGCATGGTCTGGCCGCCGAGCGTCAAAGGGATTCTCGTGACCGAAGGCGTGCGTGGTGAGGGCGGCGTGCTGAAGAACAGCCAGGGCCGCCGCTTCATGTTCGATGACATTCCAGACAACTACAAGCCGCAGACGGCAGCCGACGCTGAAGAGGGCTGGCGCTACACGCAAGGCGACAAGAGCGCGCGGCGTCCGCCAGAGCTGCTCACGCGCGATCACGTCGCGCGCTGCATTGTCCGCGAGGTGAAGGAGGGGCGCGGCAGTCCGCACGGCGGCGTGTTTCTCGATATCTCGTGGATCAACGAGAAGCTGCCCAACGCCGAAGAGCACATCAAACGCAAGCTGCCGAGCATGTATCACCAGTTCAAGCAGCTGGCCGACCTCGATATCACCAAGCAAGCGATGGAAATCGGTCCGACCACGCACTACATCATGGGTGGTGTGTACGTGGACGCGGATTCGCAGATGTCGTCGATTCCCGGCCTGTTCGCCGCAGGGGAATGCGCCTCGGGCATCAACGGCGCCAATCGTCTGGGCGGCAACTCGCTGTCGGACTTGATCGTATTCGGCAAGCGTGCAGGCGAATATGCCGCGGAATTCGCGAAGAGGGAAGGCGCCGTCAGCGTGGACGACAGCGCGGTTGAGCGTGCGATCGAGGAGGCGCTGGCGCCGTTCGAGCGCGGAACCGGCGGCGAGAATCCTTACAAGGTCCAGGAGGAACTGCAGGACACGATGCAAACGCTTGTGGGCATCGTCCGGCAGGAAAGCGAGATGAAGGAAGCGCTCTCGCGGGTCGAGAAATACAAGGAGCGCGCCGCACGCGTCGGCGTGTCAGGCCATCGCGAGTACAACGGCGGCTGGCACACGGCGCTCGATCTGTTCAATCTGCTCACTGTCGCCGAGACGATCACGCTCTCCGCGCTCGAACGCAAGGAGAGCCGTGGCGGACACTTCCGCGAGGATTACCCCAACAAGGTCGCGGAGTTCGGCAACGTCACCGTGATGGTGAAGCGAAACGCGGCTGGCGGCATCGACGTGTCACGCGTTCCGATTCCGCCAATGCCGCCGGAGTTGCAGCAGATCATCGAGGAGCAAAGGCAATAGGTTATGGCGGACCTGGAGTTCCGCCTACAGGCTTTATACATATGGACGCAACTTTTCGTGTTTGGCGCAGCGAACCGTATGGCGGCGGCGACTTTCGTGACTACAGAACGGAGGTCGAGGAGGGGATGGTCGTTCTCGACGCCGTCCATCGCATCCAAGCGGAACAGGCGCCCGATCTGGCCGTTCGCTGGAACTGCAAAGCGGGGAAGTGTGGATCGTGCTCGGCCGAAATCAATGGCATGCCCCAATTGATGTGCATGACGCGGCTGAGCACGCTCGATCTCAATGAGCCGGTCACGATCGAGCCGATGCGCACGTTCCCGCTGATCAAGGATCTCGTCACCGACGTGTCCTGGAATTTCGCGGTCAAGAAAACGATTCAACAGTTCAAGCCGCGTCCTGCCGATGCGCCTGACGGCACGTGGCGGATGTTCCAGAAGGACATCGACCGCGTCCAGGAACACCGCAAGTGCATCGAGTGCTTCCTGTGCCAGGACGTCTGTCACGTCCTGCGCGATCACGCGAAGCACAGCGAGTTCATCGGCCCGCGCTTTTTCGTCTACGCCGCGCAGTTCGAGATGCACCCGCTCGACACGGGCGATCGCCTGGCCGATCTCCGGCAGAAGCACAACATCGGCTACTGCAATATCACCAAGTGCTGCACCAACGTCTGTCCGGAGCACATCAAGATCACCGACAACGCGATCATCCCGCTCAAGGAGCGCGTCGTCGATCGCTTCTACGATCCGCTCACGCGTTTGCTGCGCGTGTTCAAATAACTCTTCAGCGCCTCGAGGGCAGCCCGCACTTTGGCGGGCTGCGTTTTTCGCGGCAGCAGGAGTGCGTCCACGCTGAGCTGCGGCGACGACCAGTCGGGCAGGACGCGCACGAGTTTCCTCGCGGCCAGTTCGTCTGCCATCTCGGGGATCACGCCAAACGACAATCCGCAGCCGGCCACCGTGAACTGCTTGATCGTGACTTGGTTGTTGCTCGTGATCCGCGGCTTCACATCGAGCCGGCAACGCTGTCGTCCGGGTCCGGTGAGGACGTCCGCCGGGTGATGCCATGGCGGTAACGCGATGAACGTGTGCTGCGCGAGGTCGCCTGCGGTTTTTGGCGTGCCTCGTTTCTTCAGGTACGACGGGGCGGCGACGAGCACATTGTCCCAGTCGGCAAGATGCCGGCGGATGAGCGAGGTTGCCAGCGGTTTCGTACCGATGGCGATCGCAATGTCGATGCGCTCTTTCTGGAGATCGAGCTGATCGTCGGTTGCAATCAGCCGCAACGTCAGATGCTGATGCGCGGCAACCAGCGGCACGAGCGCGCTGGTGAGATGGGCGGCGGCAAAACCGACCGGGGCGCTGATGGTCAATTCGCCGCTGACCGAATCATGCAGCTCCGCTAAACGATCGTGCGCGGAACGGGCAGCCTCCAGCATCGCGACCGACCCCTGGTAAAACGCGTCGCCCGCGTCGGTGAGGGCCAGCTTCCGCGTCGAGCGGCGGAGCAGCGTGACGCCGGTTTCGCGTTCGAGCTGGCGAATCTGCTGACTCACCGCCGACGGCGTCAGTCCAAGCTCGCGCGCGGCCTTCCGCATTGAGCCGTTGTCCACCACGGCGACAAGCGTCGCCATCTTGTGCAGGTCCATTGTTAAGCCCACCTTAACACTGGCGACAATTTCGCGGGACTACCCGGGTGCGGCCCCGCGCCGTACTCTGAACAGGCCAGCCTTTGACAACTCGAGGAAGACGATGAGGAGAAAGAGAAAACGCCTCAGCGGCCGTGAGGCGCTGGGAATGCTCGGTGCCGGTGGCGCTGCGCTGTCGATCGCGTGCAACGGCGAGACGCCGACGAGCGCAACGGCGGTGACCACCACGTCGTCGACGACCACCACCGTGCCGCCGACCACGACGACGCCTCCAACCAACAACGCCGCGTGTGTGGTGTCGCCGAGCGAGACAATCGGGCCGTATCCGTCGCTCGCCGACTTCGTGCGCGCCGACATTCGCGAAGACAGGCCCGGGCTGCCGCTCTATCTCACCATTGCGGTGGTCAACACGAACAACGCGTGCGCGCCCGTGTCAGGTGCGGTGGTCGATATCTGGCAATGTGATGCCGGCGGCAACTATTCGCAGTACGGGAGCCAGCGGAACCTGACGTATCTACGCGGCCTGCAGACGACGGACGCCAACGGACACGCGTCGTTCGTCACGATTTATCCCGGTTGGTACCAGGGACGGGCGACGCACATTCACGTGGAAGTCACAATCAATGCCCGTTCAGCGAAGGTGACGCAAATCGCGTTTCCCGAGGACATCACCGCTGCCGTGTACCGCACCGGCGTCTATGCGTCGGGCGGGCAGAATCCGACGACGAACGCGCGCGATAACGTGTTCAGTGACGGAGTGACGAACGAATTGATCACGCTGTCGGGCGACACCACCAGCGGCTACGCCGGCACCTTCCAGGTTGTTCTCCCGTTGTAGGTTGAGGAGATCGGGGAGGGATAACGGGGAGGTCAGGGAGATCGGGGAGGGATAACGGGGAGGTCAGGGAGATCAGGGAAGGATAACGGGGAGGTCAGGGAGATCGGGGAGGGGATAACACGGAGGTCGGGGAGATCAGGGAGGGGATAACAGGAGGTCGGGGAGATCAGGGAGGAGATAACAGGGAGGTCGGGGAGATCAGGGAGGAGATAACAGGGAGATCGGGGAGGGGATAACACAGGGAGGAGATCGGAGAGGGAATAACAGGGAGGTCAGGAGATCGGGGAGACAAATCTTATCTCCCTGATCTCCCTGATCTCCCAGTGATTAACTCCCCGACCTCTTCCCCCCTCCCTGATCTCCACACGATAAAATGGCGGGTATGAAGATCTTGCTGCGCGCCCCTCTCGCCATGCTGTTCATATCCGCCGCGTTAGCCGCTCAAGGCCTGCAGTACCCAGACACACGCAAAGTCGATCACGTGGACACCTATCACGGCGTCACTGTGCCCGATCCGTATCGCTGGCTCGAGGACGACACGTCCGCCGACACCGCGGCCTGGGTGGAGGCGCAGAACAAAGTGACCTTCGCGTATCTCGACAAGATTCCGTTCCGCGCCGCGCTCACCAAGCGCCTCAAGGATTTGTACAACTACGCGAAGTACACGGCGCCGTCGCGCAAAGGCGATTACTTCTTCTTCCGCAAGAACGACGGCCTGCAGTACCAGAGCATCCTCTATATTCAAAAAGGCATCGACGGCAAGCCCGAGGTCCTGCTCGATCCGAACGAGTGGTCGCCCGACGGCACGGTGGTCCTCAACGCGTTCGTGCCCTCGAAAGACGCCAAACTTGCGGTGTACGGCGTCTCGCGGAGCGGATCGGACTGGCAGGAGTACAACGTCCTCGATCTGACGACACGAAAGCCGCTCAGCGACAAGATTCAGTGGGTCAAAGTGTCTGGTGTCGCGTGGCGCGGCAACGGTTTCTACTACAGCCGCTATCCGCAACCGGAGAAAGGCAAGGAACTGTCTTCGGCGAACGAGAATCATCGCGTCTACTACCACCGCATCGGTACGCCACAGTCCGAAGACCAGCTGGTGTTCGAAGACGCGAAGAATCCCCAGCGTTTCCACACGGTGCAGACCACCGAGGACGAACGGTTCGCCGTCCTCGACGTCTCGGACCGCGGCACTGGCAAGCAGGGCAACGCGGTGTTCGTTCTGGACCTGACGAAGCCGAGCGCCCGGTTCGTGCCGCTGATTCCGGAGATCGGCGACGACACCTACAACGTGCTCGAAAACGTGCGCGGCGAGCTGCTGGTTTATACCGACAACAACGCGCCCAACGGTCGCATCGTCCGAATCATCCCTGCGAATCCGACGCCGGAGAAGTGGACTACGGTCGTCGCCGAGAAGAACGAGCCGATCGATGGCGTAGGCGTGGCCGGCGGCAAGATCTTCGTGACCTACATGAAGGATGTGGCGTCGAAGGCTTACGTCCACAACCTGGAGGGCACGCTCGAAAACGAAGTGGCGCTGCCAGGTCTGGGCGCGGTCACCGGCTTCAACGGCAACATGGACGACAAGTTCGTGTTCTACAACTACGCGTCGTTCATGTATCCGGCGACGATTTTCCGCTACGACATCGGATCACGCCGGAGCAGCGTGTTTCGCGCGCCCGAGATTCCGGGACTCGACACGAATCAGTACGAGACGAAGCAGGTGTTCTTCGCGAGCAAGGACGGCACGAAGGTGCCGATGTTCCTGACCCATCGGAAGGGCCTCGTACTCGACGGCAACAACCCGACGTTGATGTACGGCTACGGCGGATTTCAGATTGCCACGACGCCGAGCTTCAACGTCCTTCGCGTTGCGCTGCTCGAGGAAGGCTTCGTCTACGCGAGCGTCAACATGCGCGGCGGCAGCGAGTACGGCGAAGCCTGGCACGACGCGGGGACGAAGACGAACAAGCAGAACGTGTTCGATGACTTCATCGCGGCGGCCGACTGGCTGATCGCGAACAAATACACGTCGCCGGCGAAGCTTGCCATTCAGGGTGGGTCGAACGGCGGCCTGCTGGTCGGCGTCGTCATCAATCAACGGCCCGAACTGTTCCGCGTCGCCATCCCGCAGGTTGGCGTGATGGACATGCTGCGCTTCCACAAGTTCACGATCGGCTGGAACTGGATTGCGGATTACGGCTCGAGCGACAACGCCGACGAGTTCAAGGCGCTGTATGCCTACTCACCACTCCACAACATCAAGAGTGGCGTGAAGTATCCGGCGACGCTCATCACCACGGCCGAGCACGACGATCGCGTCGTTCCGGCGCACTCGTTCAAATACGCGGCAACACTGCAGGAGAAGGCGAGCAAGGACAATCCGGCGTTGATCCGGATTGAGACGAAGTCGGCTCACGGCGCGAGCAATGTGATCAAGCAGATTGAGGCGACGGCCGACATCTACGTGTTCATCATGCACAACCTGGGAATCACGCCGAAGATGACGTCGCATTAGGGCCGCTTCGCGGTAGGACCCGCAACGCCGGCTGGCGACCGGCTCGCCGGCTGGGGCCACTCCGCCTTCGGCTCGCGGTGGGGCAGGCAGGCAGGGAAAGACGCAAATGATCTCGCCCGTGGTCGCGTCGTTGGTTCTCGCGACGAGCGCCTGGGTGGCGCAAGTGCTCCCGCCACCGCGCGATGGAGACATTCGCGTCGCCTTCTTCGAGCTGCTGAAGCAGAGCGAGATCAGCCTCACGCTCGAACCGAAAGCCCTGACGGCAAGCCGGCGCCAGTGCTGAAGCTCGCCTATCGCTTCTCAGGAAAGACGCCGAGCGCCCCGTCAGCTGCATTCGAGCTGCCCGCGTATGTCGGCATGTTCTGGGCGCCACGGCCGGAACTGTCGCTCACAGTCGATGACGGTGACCCGATCGATTTGTCAGGCGCGCAAGCGATTTACAGCGAGCTCGCTATGGACTCGATGGCCGCCCCTCTTTCGATCGATGGGCTGCAGCAGATCGCCAACGCGCGGCGCGTCACCGGCAGCGCGCTCGGTTTTCCGTTCGAATTGTCAAACTCGCAAATCCGGGCGGTGCGCGCCTTCCTCGACCGCGTACGCGGAGCGCACGATCACCCGGAGTACTCGGATTCTTCTGGAGCGTCTGTCTTGCTCTCGAAGTAGAGCTTGTAGCCATCCGGATCGGTCACGTCGGTGACCCACATTGCATTGCCGACAAACGGTTTTGTGGCGGCGATGCCGCGTGCGATGAAGTCGCGATAGAGCGCCAGCGCGTCCTCGCAGATGAAGCAGATCGTGACGCCCAGTCCCACCGCCGTAGCCGGCACGTTCTTGTGCGGTCCTTCGCGCATGAAGGTCTGCAGCATGATCGCCGCCTCTCCATGCTCCAGCCAGCACCAGCGCACCGCGCCATCGACGATCCACTTGTTTGTCATCGTGAAGCCGAGGCCGTCGAGATAAAAACGAAGGGATCGCTCCATGTCCATCACCGAGAAAAAAGGGACGGCCTGTTTGACGTTGGCTGGGGCGCCCATGTGCGAACTCCACAATTTGTGACGGCAGTATAGCTGTGACAGAATCGCCGCCATGAACAAGTTCGTTCTCGTCCTTGCCACTGCGTGCCTCGTGACCACCGCGCCTGGAACGGCGCAGCAAAGCGGCGAGGTTGCCGCGTGGGAGCGACAAGCGCGGAACGTCACGATTGTTCGCGACGACTGGGGCATTGCGCACGTCTACGGCAAGACCGACGCCGACGCGGTGTTCGGGGTGATCTATGCGCAGGCCGAGGACGACTTCAACCGCGTGGAAACCAACTATCTCAACTCCATCGGGCGGCTGGCCGAAGCCGAAGGCCAAAGCGAGATTTATCGCGACTTGCGGATGAAGCTGTTCATCGATCCCGCCGACATGACCGCCAAGTACGAGTCGAGTCCGGAGTGGCTCAAGGCATTGATGAACGCGTGGGCGGCCGGCCTCAACTACTACCTTCACACGCATCCCAAAGTTACTCCAAAGGTCATCAAACGATTCGAACCATGGATGGCGCTGACCTTCAGCGAGGGCAGCATCGGCGGCGATATCGAGCGCGTTAATCTCACGCAGCTCGAAGCGTTCTACGGCAATCGCTCCACCACGTCAGCGCTGGCGAGCGCGCGCATTGCTGCGCCGCAGGACGAAGACGCGACCTCTCGTGAACCGACCGGATCCAACGGTATCGCGATCGCCCCCTCCAACACCGTGGCGAAACGCGCGCTGTTGCTGATTAACCCGCACACGTCGTTTTTTTTCCGTTCCGAAGCGCAGATGGTGAGCGAGGAAGGACTGAACGCCTACGGCGCGCTCACGTGGGGACAGTTCTTCATCTACCAGGGGTTCAACGATCGCGCCGGCTGGATGCACACGTCGAGCGGTGTTGACAACATCGACGAATACCTTGAAACCATCGTGAAGAAGGGCGACAGCTTCTTCTACAAGTACGGCAACGAGGAGCGTCCCGTCACTGCGAGTAAAATCGTCGTCCCGTACAAGACGGCCACCGGGCTGGCGCGCAAGGAGTTCACCGTTTACCGCACACATCACGGTCCGATCGTCCGCGACGCTGACGGCAAGTGGGTCAGCGTTCGACTCATGCAAGAGCCGGTCAAGGCACTGATGCAGTCGTACTCGAGGACCAAAGCGCGAAACTACAAAGCGTTTCGCGAGACCATGGAGTTGCACACCAACTCGTCGAACAACACGATTTATGCCGATGCCGACGGGACCATCGCCTACTTCCATTCGAACTTCATTCCGAGGCGCGACACGAGATTCGATTGGACGAAGCCCGTGGACGGCAGCGGTCCGGCAACCGAGTGGAACGGCGTGCTCTCGATCGACGAGACCCCTGGCTTGCTCAACCCGGCGAGCGGCTGGCTGTTCAACACCAACAACTGGCCGTGGACTGCGGCGGGATCCTACAGCCCGAGGAAGTCGGATTTTCCCGTCTACGTCGAGCGCGGTGCCGAGAACGCGCGCGGCTTCCACGCCATTCGCGTGCTTCGGGACAAGAAAGACTTCACGCTGTCGTCGCTCATCACGGCGGCGTACGACAGCTATCTCACCGGGTTCGAAGACCTGATGCCGGCGTTGATCGAAGCGTGGGATCGGACGCCGGCAGGCAGCGCGCTGAAGGCCAAGCTGTCGGATCATATTGCGACCGTACGCTTGTGGGATCTTCGATGGGGCGTGAACTCCATCCCAACGTCGCTTGCCGTCTATTGGGGAGAAGAAGCCGGTCGTCGCTTCGCGGACGCTGCACGCAAGATCGGCATGTCGACCGACGATTACATTGTCGATAAGGCCACGCCGGAGGAACTGCTTCAGGCCTTATCTGCCGCGTCGGACAAACTCAGCGCCGACTTCGGCACATGGAAGACGCCGTGGGGCGAGATCAATCGCTTTCAGCGCCTTACCGGCGACATCGTGCAGCCGTTCAACGACGCGCGTGCGAGCATTCCGGTCGGCTTTACGTCCGCGCGATGGGGATCGCTGGCGTCATTTGGCGCGCGCACGTATCCAGGCACGAAGAAGATGTACGGCACGAGCGGCAACAGCTTTGTCGCCGTCGTCGAGTTCGGCGATCGCGTACAGGCCCGAGCGGTGAGCGCCGGCGGCGAGAGCGGCGATCCGTCCTCCAAGCACTTCAACGATCAGGCGATGCGATACGCAACCGGCGATCTGCGTGAGGTGTACTTCTATCGCGATCAGCTCAAAGGCCACACTGAACGGGAATACCGTCCGGGGCAGTGAAGAACGTTCCTGCAGTGCTCGAGATCGACGGCCGCGAGATTTCCATCTCGAATCCACAGAAGGTCCTGTTTCCCGATGCCGGCTACACCAAACTCGATGTCGTGCAGTACTATCTCGCTGTCGCCGACGGCGCGCTGCGCGGCGCAGGCGGACGTCCGAACGTGCTGGTGCGCTATCCCAACGGCATCAACGGCGAGTTCTTCTATCAGAAGCGCGCCCCCGAATCGCGACCCGATTGGATCGAAGTTGTCGCGCTGAAATTCCCTTCCGGACGTACGGCGGCGGAGGTGGTCCCAGGCGATGCCGCGGCGCTGGCGTGGATGGCGAATCTCGCATGCCTCGAGCTTCACCCCCATCCGGTGCGCGCCGACGATCTGGATCATCCTGACGAGCTGCGTGTCGATCTCGATCCGGTCCCTGGCATTGAATGGCCTCAAGTCCAGGACGTCGCGCGTATCGTCCATGCGACGCTCGAGGATCTCGGCCTCGTGGGCTGGCCGAAGACGTCGGGCTCTCGCGGCATTCATGTGAACGTGCGTATCCAGCGGCGCTGGAACTTCCAGGAAGTGCGGCGCGCGGCGGTGGCGCTCGCGCGCGAAGTGGAGCGGCGTGCCCCAACCATTGCGACGAGCAAGTGGTGGAAAGAGGAGCGCCACGGCGTGTTCATCGACTACAACCAGAACGCGAAAGACCGCACGGTGGCGTCCGCCTATTCAGTGCGCCCGAAGCCGGACGCCCGCGTCTCGGCGCCGCTGACGTGGAGCGAAATCGACGAGTGCAATCCAGCCGACTTCACACTGCGAACGATGCCGGCACGCTTCGCCCGGATCGGCGATCGACACGAGCAGATCGACAACGCAGTCTGTTCGCTCGAATCGTTGCTCGAACTGTCAGCGCGGCACGAGAAAGAAGGTCTCGGCGACGCGCCCTGGCCGCCGCAGTACAAGAAGCAACCCGGTGAACCGCCGCGTGTGCAGCCGTCCCGTCGTCGCGCGGCGACGACCGCCGGACCCACCGGCCGCAGGACGCCGAAATTTCCGCTCATCGAAATCGGACGCGCGCGAAAAAAAGACGACGCCCTCGCGGGATTGGAACGGTGGAAGAGCAAGCATCCAGACGTCGCCGCCCTCCTCGAGCCGGCTGACGTTCTGGTCGATTCAATGCGCGGACGGTCGTCCACGTGGACGCGTGTGCGCGTCAATCTGCAGCACGTGCCAGCAAAGCTCAGGCCCAAGCAGGGTCCGCTCGATCCCGACGAGGACGTCGAGAGCGGATGGCCGGTCAGCGCCGAGTCGTGGCGCCGAACACCTTCTCGAGCTCGTAAGGGGTCGTGACCTCGAGCTGATCGTAGCGGCAGTCTTTCGGCTGCTTGTCCGCCCGCCAGCGCAGGAAGATCGTCGCGTGACGGAAACGATCGCCTTGCAGGTGGTCGTACTTGACTTCGCACACGCGCTCGATGCGCAACGGCTCCCAGGAAAGGTCCTTTCCCGCGCTCCAGCGGCTTTGACCGCCGGGCATCCGCGTCGCGCCACCGTTGGCTTCGGCCCATTCCCGCCAGGGATGAGTGTCGAGCGCGTTCTTCCGCAGCGGCTCCAGCTCCTTGGCCAGTTGACGCCGTACCGTCATTGTGAACGCGGACGTAATGCCGACGTGGTGCAGCGCGCCTTTGTTGTCGTACAGCCCCAACAACAGCGACCCGACGATGCCCTCTCCGGTTTTGTGCCAGCGGAATCCCGCAACGACGCAGTCGGCGGTGCGCACGTGCTTCACTTTGATCATGGCGCGCTTGCCAGGCTGATACTCGGCATCCTCCGGTTTGGCGATGACACCGTCGAGCCCGGCGCCCTCGAATTGCTTCAGCCAGTCGTTTGCAACCGCACAATCGCGCGTCATCGGCGTCAGATAGATTGGCGGCGTGATCGCGGCAAGAAGCGTTTCCAGCCGCGTGCGCCGTTCGCGCTGAGCAAGGTGCATGATGTTCCGGCCGTCCACGGCGAGCAGATCAAACGCGACGAACGATGCGGGCGTTTCTTTGGCCAGCTTCGCGACGCGCGACGCAGCGGGGTGCAGCCGCATCTGCAGCGCATCGAAGTCGAGTCCGGCCGGCGTGGGCATCACGAGCTCGCCATCGATGACGCAGCCGTCGGGTAGCTGCGCCGCAAACGCGTCGTGCATTTCGGGAAAGTAGCGATCGAGCGGACGTAGATCGCGGCTCTGGATGAACACGTCACCGTTGTCGCCGCGAAACACAATGGCGCGAAACCCATCCCATTTGGGCTCGTAAAGAAACGTGTTCCCGTTCGGCAGCTCTTCGGCGAGTTTGGCGAGCATCGGCTCGATCGGCGGCTCGATAGATGCAGGTGAGGAATCGGTCGGTGGCATGTCCAGACGCGGTGCTGATACCCGAATATATCCGGAATGCACATCACCCGCGTCTATCTCGTCCGCCACGGCGCGACGCAGCTCACAGCCGAGGACCGCTTTTCCGGAGATGTCGGCGTCGATCTCTCGGATGAAGGCAGAGCACAAGCGGCCCGCCTCGGCGAGCGGCTTCGGCACGAGGGCATTGCAGCCGTTTACGCGAGCCCCTTCTCGCGTGCGGTGGAAACCGCGCACATCATCGCCGATCGCTGTGCGCTCGCCGTGCAGACCCGCGACGGCTTGCGCGAGATCAGCCACGGGCGCTGGGAAGGATTAACGCGGCGCGAGGTCGAGGATCGCTACCCGGACGAGTACGCCGCCTGGGAAGAGGATCCGTTCACCTTCGCCCCCGACGGCGGAGAATCGGGCGTCTCGGTGCTGGCGCGTGCGCTGCCGGTGATCCGCGAAGTGGTCACGAGGCATGGCGGCGATTCCCTGGCGGTGGTGTCGCACAAAGCCACGATTCGGCTGACGCTCAGCAGCTTGTTGGGCTTTGATCCTCGCGGCTATCGCGACCGGCTCGACCAGGCGCCCGCATGTGTGAACGTGCTCGACTTTCGCGACCCCGTCCGTGTCCGCCTCATGCTGTTCAACGACATCTCTCACTATTCCCGCCGTCCGCGCGAGACGGGACGCAGCCTTTCCCGCTGGTGGGACACGAGGTGACCTATCGCGGGCCTGCGCTTCGACTTGGGCGCTCATGCCGAGTCAGGCAGGGAAAGGCCCGCGTGATACATGAAGCAAGGCGGACCTAAAGGTCCGCGCTACATCATCGACGCAGAGCGAAAGGTCCGCGCGACAAAGGCGCGAAGGGAAGAGCGGCGATTATTTGCGGGTAAAGACGAATACCTCGGCAGCAAGCGTGACATCGAGTTCCGTCAACCTCTCGATCCCCGCCGCCACGCGCGTCCGACCGCCGCGGTACGTCCCACGCAACAGATCGCGGAGAGCTGCGGCGTCGAGATGATGCCGCTCGCGTGCGAAAAAGCGTTCGAGCAGGGTGAAGTGCGCCGTGTGCTCGTCGAGGAGACGATCGGCGCGGTCACGCTCCACGCCTGCGCCAAGTACGGATGCGCGGAGCTCGATCAGGTCGTCGTGCGCGGGCAGCGCCACCAGCAGGTACCCGGATCGTGTGAGCACTCGTGCGCACTCTGACGGATTGCGCCGTCCGTGCAGCGACAAAACGAGATCGACGCTCTCGTCGAGTAACGGCAGATGACGATCGGCGTTGGCGACGACCCAGGTGACCGCGGGAAAGCGGCGCGCGGCGAACTCAGCCGCCGCCGTCGAAAGATCGATGCCGATTCCGGCAATCGCGCTCAGTGTTGAAATGGCGTCGAGCGCGTGGCCGCCGCCGGAGCCAAGGTCGACTGCCACGGCATCCTCCGGCAGATCGAGCGCCGCCGCACGATCCACGAACCCGTTCAGAATCGTGCGGCCGACGCCATTGGCGAGCAAACGGGCTCGCGCTTCGATCGCCGCTTTGCTGTCACCGGCGGCGCGCGATCGCCGATCCTGTGGCTGCAGCAGATTGAGATATCCACTGCGCGCGATGTCGTAGGAATGTCCGCGGCGGCACGCGAAGGCGCCGCCGCGCTGCGCTAGCGGTGCGCCGCAATTGCGAACGGTGCACGCGAGGGGGAGCGTCGCGGCCGTCACGTGTCCGCGACGCGCAGCATCTCGGCGGCCGTTGTCGTGCCGGCCAGCACCTTCTCCGCCACTGCCTCGCGCAGCGTCCGCATGCCTTCCGGCTTTGCAACGTCGAGGGAAATCGCCACCAGACCGTGCCGGCGCGCGAAGGCTGCCGAGATTCTCCCGAACAACAGGATCTGCAGCAGATCCGTGCCATCGGATCGGGTCATCGGCGTGAGAGGTTTTCGCGGTTGGAGAGCCCTTGGTGCGAGTGTATTCCGATAAGCTATGCGCGGCTGAACCCGGAGCTCACGCGAGTGAACAGCGCCAACGGCGCGATCCGCGCGACGGCCGCCCGTTTTCGCTCATCCACTCGGATTACCTCAACGCCACGATGCGCAACGCAAGTGAATTGAGGGGTTGAATGCCGTTCCCGTTCAGAAGCGAAGTACTCGACGTGATCGAATCGCCGATGGTGCAAATCGCCACCGTGGCCGAGACCATGCCCGGATCGCTCAAGCTGTGCTACGGCGAGTCGGACATGCCGACGCCCGAGTTCATCTGCCGCGCCGCGGCCGAGGCGTTACGCGCCGGTCACACGTTTTACACGCATACTGCCGGCTATCCGGAGCTGCGCGAGGCGATCACCGCCAAGATCTTCGAGCTCCACCAGGTCACTTATCGGCCGTCGGAAGTCATGGCCACAGTGGGCGCCACGGCGGCAATTTTCACGGCCATTCGCGCGTGTGTCGGCCCCGGCGACAACGCCGTTGTCGTCTCGCCGACATACGCGATCTTTTCCAACGTGGTGAGGTTGACGGGCGGCCTTGCGCGCGAGATCCCACTCGCCTCCGATGGCAGGCGTTTTCATCTCGACCTCGATCGGGTTCGAACGGCGATCGATGATCGAACACGGATGTTGATCGTCAACAGCCCGTCCAACCCGACGGGCTGGATGATTACGCAAGACGAGCAGCGTGCGTTGTACGAGCTCGCCCAGCATCACAACCTGATCATCCTGGCGGATGAAGTGTACGAACGGCTCACTTATGATCTGCCGCTTGCGCCCTCGTTCGCGCGCGTGGCCGACGACAAGGACCATCTAATCGTTGTCAACAGTTTCTCCAAGACATACAACATGACCGGTTGGCGTCTTGGCTGGGCACAGACGAGCGAGCGGACGATTCGCTTGATGTACAAAGCGGCCGAATTCATTACGTCGAACGCCGCCGCCATGGCGCAGCAGGCGGGCATTGTTGCTTTGCGCGACGGCGAACCGTATATCACCGAGCTGCGCAAACAGTACGCGGCGCGGCGAGCGCAGGTCGCGGCGGCATATGCCGCGATTCCGCAGCTGTCGCTGTTGGAGCCGCAGGGTGCGTTTTACGCGTTTGCGCGCGTCGATGGCTTGAGCGACAGCACGGCGTTCACGGCCAAACTTTTGCGCGAGACCGGCGTCGCGCTGACGCCAGGCGTCGCGTTTGGCCCCGCCGGCGAGGGCTATATTCGTCTCTGCTTCGCGGCCAGCGAGCAGGTGGTTTCTGAAGCGCTCAGTCGACTGACTGAGTTCATGTCGAAGGAGGTGCGATGGCGAGTCGGGTAATCGGAGCGGTCGTTCTTCTCGCAACTGTCGTCCTGTCCTCTGCCGGCGCGGCGCAGCAGCGCGCCGCCGACGGTGTGACGATCGACGATGACGGCCTGCCGCAGTACTCCACGTTTTCGTTGTGCGCGATCGATCCGGCCACCGGGCAGTCGGGCGCGAGCGTGACCACGCGCGTGCCCTTCGTCGGACGCGCGGTGCCGCACGTGCGTGCGGGCGTCGGCGCCGTGTGCACGCAAGCGTCGACCGTCGTGGAATACGGACCGCGCGGTCTCGATCTGCTCGCCAAAGGCGTCGAGCCACAGGCGGTGCTGCAGCAGCTCCTCGCGGACGATCGGGGGCGCGAATCGCGGCAGGTAGGGGTGATCAACATGAAAGGCGTTGGTGCCGCGCATACCGGCAAGAACAACGGGTTCTGGGCCGGCAGCCGCCAGGGCGCCGACTACACCGTGCAGGCCAACATCATGGTCGGCCCCGAGGTCGTCGACGCAGTCGCCGCGACATTCGAATCGACCGAGGGCACGGGAATGCCGCTCGCCGAACGCATGATTCTCGCAATGGAAGCAGGTCAGTCGAAGGGCGGCGATCGTCGATGGGGCAACTTGCAGTCGGCCGCCATCAAAATCGCGGATCCGAACGATCCGGGGCGAGGCGGCGACTACGTCGCGCTCGCTATTGAGGTCGGCGAACATCCCGAGCCCGTTGCCGAGATGAAGCGGATCTACTACACGACAGGCCGCCGGCTCGGCTACCGAACGTTTTCGAACATCGAAGGCGCAGACGTCATCGAGTTGAAACGGATGTTGCACGCGCTCGGATACTGGCGGCCCACACTCGCGACCTTTCCCGATGCGCCGCCGTCAAGCAACACGCCGAAGATGCGCGAGCTGCAGAAGAGCAACCCCGCGGAGTACGACAAGGTACTGGCAGAGTCGCGCAGCGCAACCGCGGAATACAACCGCGAGTTCGCGCAGTACGACGCGGAAGCGATGGCTGCCGTAGACAAGTTCCGTTCCGACAAGAATCTCAACTATCAGGGGAATCCGACCGGTCTTGTGGACGCGCGCTTCGTCGATGCGCTCAGGGCCGCGTACCTGCAAAAACGTAAAGGCTCGACCAGGTAACGGCGCGTCACCGCAACGCTTCACGGTGCAGACGAGAAGGCCCGCCATCACGTCACGCGAGCGCGCTGAACGACCGCGATCGCGGGCTCGATGCAGTGACGGGTTCCGCATGGCCGAGTTCAGCGGCGAGCATGCTAAGCTCAGTTAGGTCAGCCGGACCGCGAGCGAACAGGCGGAACGTTACAGCAAGAAGGTGCCGCGGCCCTTCGAGGGCCCGCGCGCCTGTAACGTATTTGAAGGCAAAGAAATACAAAGGTTTACAACGGTTTTTCCACCACTGCCCCTATTCTGCGATCTCAACGACAGAGGGGAAGCACCGGGTGGAGCGCCTCCTGTGAGCCGCAGCGCTCCATCCGGTTTTTTTCATGTCTGGAGAGACGATGATTGAGAACTACTCGGGCAAGAGCGTCGATCGCCGCAGCTTCCTGCGCGGCTCCGCCCTGTTTGCCGGCGCGCTTGGCCTCGCTGTCGTTCCCGTGTTCGCACAGCAACAGCAGCAACCGGAACCCGAGAAGAAGAAAGAGGAGAAGCCTGCCCCGAAGGATCCGTTCGACACCGGCGAAAAGCCCGGCGAATCGAAAAAGCTGATCGATAAGGAAGGCCGCGAATATCGCATCTGCCCGCAGTGCGGCTACAACATGTACAAAGAAGGCCGTATGTGGGTGTGTGAGAACTGCGGCTACAGCTACGTAGAGTAAGTCACGTTTCCAGTTGTCAGTTTCCAGTTCAAAGTTTTAGTTGTCAGTTCAAAAACTGATCACTAGAACTTTGAACTGACAACTGAGAACTGGAAACTTCCCATGACGACCCTCGCCAACAGAACGCTTTTCATCACCGGTGCCTCTCGCGGGATAGGCAAGGCCATTGCCCTTCGTGCCGCACGCGACGGCGCCAACATCGTGGTCACCGGCAAGACGACCGAGCCGCATCCGAAACTGCCGGGCACGATTCACACAGCCGCTGAAGAAATCAGGGAGGCGGGGGGCGACGCGCTCGCAGTGGCCATGGATGTGCGCGACGAAGCGCAGGTCGCGACAGCGATCGCGCAAGCAGTCGATCGCTTTGGCGGCATCGACATCCTCGTCAACAACGCGTCCGCGATCTCATTGACGCCCACGCTCGAGACGCCCCTCAAGCGCTTTGACTTGATGCACCAGGTCAACACGCGAGGCACGTTCCTCTGCACCCAGCAGGCGATTCCCCACCTGCGCCGCGCCGCGAATCCCCACGTGTTGAATCTCGCGCCGCCGCTGCAATCAACACTCAACGCGCGCTGGTTTGCACCGCACCTCGCCTACACGATGGCCAAGTACGGCATGAGCCTGTGCGTGCTCGGGATGGCGGAGGAGTTCAAAGCGGACGGCATTGCCGTCAACGCGCTGTGGCCGCGGACGGCAATCGACACCGAAGCGATTCGCCTGATCGCGGGCGAAGACACGCGGCGCGCGCGCACGCGGAAAGTCGAAATCATGGGTGACGCCGCTCACGTGATTCTGACCAAGCCCAGCCGCGAGTGCACGGGACGATTTTTTATTGACGATGAAGTGTTGCGAGAGGCGGGAGTGAGTAACCTGACGCAGTACCTCCAAGCCGGAGCACGGGAAGACGATTTGATGCGCGATTTCTTCGTGTGATCGTCGCGACGGAGCTAAGGGCGCGGCTTCAGCCGCGCCGTTCCGGAACGACGGCCGCACGCGGATCGCGTACCACCCGTCCGTTCACACGCGCGCGCCCCGCGACAATCAGCGCGCGTGCCTCACTGCGCGTGGCCAGTCCGAGTTTGGAAAGTGCGCGCGCGAACGGCACTGTGCTCACGAGCGGTAATTGCCGAACTGCAGCGCGATGCCGAAATCGCGGCTCTTCAGAAGTTGAATCGCCGCCTGCAGGTCATCGCGCGACGGCGACGACACGCGAACCTGGTCGCCCTGAATCGCCGCCTGCACCCTTTTCATCTTCGCGTCTTTCAGCACCTTGACGATCTCCCGCGCCGTCTCGCTCGGGATGCCCACCTGGAGCGTGATCACCTGCCTGGCCGTGCCGCCTGACGCGTCTTCGACGTCGCCTGGTTTCAGGTTCTTCACCGGCACGCTGCGGCGCACCATGCGGGCTTGAAGCATTTCCCACACCGCGTTGAGCTTGAACTTGTCCTCAGCCGTCAGCGTCAGGGTTTTCTCCTTCTGATCGAGCTCGATCGCCGCCGGCGAACCCTTGAAGTCGTAGCGTTGCGCGATCTCCTTTCGCGCCTGGTTGACGGCGTTGTCGACCTCCTGCAGATCGATGGTCGACGTAATGTCGAAGGAATTCATGGCTGCCATATCTCGTCTATCGTACGCGACACAATCGCCTACTGCTGTGTTTGAACACGATGCTCGTCCTGGGCTTGTCGAACAACCTCAGGGCGGCTACAGTACGGGGGCACATGGCCATGACGCCCCCACTCGTGCTTGTCGTTGACGACTATCAGGACGCGCGGGAAATGTACGCGGAATACTTGAAGGCCTCAGGCTTTCGAGTGGACGAGGCGCGCACCGGCATCGAGGCCGTTTCGAAGGCACGCGCGCTAAAGCCCGACTGTATCCTGATGGACTTGTCGCTGCCAGGTATCGACGGATGGGAAGCCACGCGTCAGCTCAAAGCTGATCAGTCCACGAGACACATTCCTGTCGTCGCCATCACCGGCCATGCATCGGAGCTGGCCTCGCGGGACGCGCGCTCTGCCGGATGCGCGTCGTTCGTGCTGAAGCCGGCACTTCCCGACGCCGTCGTCGCCGAAGTCCGGAAAGCCCTGCAGACCGTGTAGCATCACGGATCATCACCTCGATCCGTACCGTCTCTATCACCCGCATCGGCCCAACCACGCGCGACGACGACCGCGATCACGTCGCCGTGGAGGAGCCGATGGAGGTCCGCGTCAACGGCGCGCCCTTTGCCGTGATCATGCGCACGCCCGGCGAGGACCGCGAGCTGGCTGCCGGTTTTCTCCTCGCCGAAGACGTCATCCGCAGCAGCGATGAGTTACTCACGATCGAGCTGTGTGAGGACACGACGGAAGAGGGACGCGGCAACACGCTCAACGTGACGGTTGGGGGCGGCGCCGTTGAGCGCCTGATTACGCGTCTCGGCGAGCGCCGCCAGGTGATGATGACGGCGTCGTGCGGGTTGTGCGGCCGCCGCACGATCGAAACGCTTCAAACCCGCGTCGCTGCCGTCGATGGGCAGTGGACAATCGCCGCGGACGTTCTCCGCGCGTTGCCCTCACGATTGCGCCGCGCCCAGGAAGTGTTCGAGACGACCGGCGGGTTGCACGCGGCCGGATTGTTCGATCGCGACGGTACTCTGCGCCAGATTGCGGAAGACGTGGGGCGGCATAACGCGGTGGACAAGATCATCGGCCGGCGGCTGCTCGAGGACGCGCTTCCGCTTTCGGACGCAATCCTCGTCGTGTCCGGCCGCACGTCGTACGAGCTCGTGCAAAAGGCGCTGCTCGCGGGAATTCCTTTTGTGGCTGCGGTTTCTGCTCCGTCGAGCCTTGCCATCGAGCTGGCCGAGGCGTCGCGCATCACGTTGTGCGGCTTCGTTCGCGGCGATCGCTTCAACGTCTACGCTCACGCTCACCGCATCGGCTGACACGCCGGGCACCAGTAGGTCACGCGGGCATCGTCTCCTCTCTTGTACGAAGCGATGCGCGCGCCGCATTTTCGGCACGCCCTGCCGCCGCGGCTATAGACCCAGTAGCGATCCTCGTCGCGCATGCGGCCGGTGGTGCGGCGCATCGGACGGCGCTCGGCGACGTTCTCGATTAGTACGCGCCTGGCGATTGCAATCACGTTGCGCAGCTCATCGTCCGTCAATGCCGACGCGAGCGTGTCGGGATGCACGTGTGCGAGAAAAAGCGACTCGGACTTGTAGATGTTGCCGATGCCGGCGAGCGCGCGTTGATCAAGCAAGACGTCCGCGATGGAGCTGTCGGGCCGCGCGCGGATTCGCTGCAACGCCGCTTCGCCATCGAAGTCGTCTTTCAACAGATCCGGTCCAAGCGCTGCAAGCGGTCTGTGCCGCGCGAGATCCTCTGCGCGGATGAACTCAGCGACGTGCACACGGAAGGCGACCGCCACCCACTCGGCCGTGGCGACCACAATGCGCATATCGGAGCGTGGCAGCTGCCATCGTTCGTCATCGCGGTAGATGTGCCACGAGCCGTTCATGCGCATATGCGTGCGGAGCACGAGATCGCGGCTGAACCTCATCAAGAGGTGCTTGCCTGCGGCCTCCACGCCTTCCACGTGGCGGCCCGCGATTGGGGTGTCGGCATCGACGCGAGCCAGCTGTACGAGTACGGTGTCGAACCGCGTGACGAGCCGTCCGGACAGCGCGCGATGCAGGGTTCGCGCCGCTCGAAAGATGGTATCGCCCTCGGGCATCCGTGGTACTAGTTTGCAGGTACCAGCGATATGATGCGACAGGAGGCCGCACGTGAAGACCAAAGGGATTCTGCTTGCTGTAGGAGCTGCGGTCGTCGTGGCGACCGCCGCATCATGGGTCACGCTTGACGCTCGCCAGGCCGCGGCTGACGCCGTGCGCATCGACGCCGACGACATCGGCGGTGTGGTGACCGGCCCCAAAGGACCCGAAGCGGGCGTTTGGGTGATTGCGGAAACGACAGATTTGCCGACGAGGTTCAGCAAGACGGTCGTGACCGACGACCGCGGACGGTATCTCGTGCCCGATCTGCCCAAGGCGAATTACACGATCTGGGTGCGTGGCTATGGACTCGTCGATTCGGCAAAGGTGCAAGCCGCACCGGGCAAGGTTCTGAATCTAACGGCAGTTGCAGCGCCGGATGCACGCGCCGCGGCGCAGTACTACCCCGCCGGCTACTGGTTCTCGCTGCTGCAGCCGCCGGCGAAAAGCGAGTTTCCAGGTACGGGACCGCAGGGCAACGGCATCTCGCCGAACATTCGTAGTCAGTCGGATTGGATCCGCACGGCGAAGTCCGGCGGCTGCCTTGCGTGTCATCAGCTTGGCAACAAGGCCACACGCGAGATTCCGAAGGCGCTGGGGAGTTTCGAATCGGCGCAGGACGCCTGGGAGCGGCGCGTGCAGTCGGGACAGGCTGGCGCGCAGATGCTCAACGGACTCACCAATCTTGGCGCGGGCCGGTTTGCCGATTGGACCGACCGGATCGCCGCGGGCGAGTTGCCGCCGGCCCCGCCGCGACCGCAGGGTATCGAGCGTCAAGTCGTGATCACGCAATGGGATTGGGCCGATCCCAAGGTCTACCTGCACGACGAAGCGTCAACCGACCGGCGCAATCCAACGCTCAACCGCAATGGCTTGATTTATGGAGCGCTCGAGTTGAGCGCGGATTATCTGCCCGTGCTCGATCCGGTGCGGCACACCGCCACTCAGGTGAAATTGACCGTACGGGACGAGGCGACGCCGCGCACGAATCCGAAGATGCCGCACCCGTCACCCTACTGGGGCGACGAGGTGATCTGGACGAGCCGCAACAACGTGCACAACCCGATGTTCGATCACCGCGGCCGAGTCTGGATCACGTCGGCCGTACGGCCCTTCGAGAATCCTGATTTCTGCAAGGCGGGATCGAGCCATCCGTCGGCGAAGCTCACGCCGGTTGAACGCGCCAGCCGCCATCTCGCCGTGTACGACCCGAAAGACGGCAAGCTCACGCACATCAGCACCTGCTTCAGCACCCATCACTTGATGTTTGCCGAGGATGCCAATCACACGCTGTGGACGAGCGGTGGTGGTCCGGTGGTCGGTTGGCTCAACACGAAGATGTTCGACGAAACCGGCGACGAAGTGAAGTCGCAGGGGTGGACCGCCATCGTGCTCGACACCAACGGGAACGGCAAGCGCGATGAGGGTTACGTCGACGCCAATGCGCCGGTCGATCCCACAAAGGACAAACGCTTCGGCGGTGGACTGTATTCGGTAGCCCCGGCGCCGGATGGAACGGTGTGGGGCACGGTGCTCGGCTACCCTGGAGCGATCGTGCGCTTGAGCCCAGGCACGAACCCGTCCGAAACAGCGCTCGCCGAGGTCTACGAGCCGCCGTTCAACGATCCCAAGAACCCTGGCTTCTCACCGCGGGGCGGCGACATCGATCGCAACGGTGTGTTCTGGGCCGCGCTCGCCAGCGGTCACATGGCGAGCTTCGATCGACGCAAGTGCAAAGGCCCGCTCAACGGGCCGAAGGCGACCGGTCAACACTGCCCTGAGGGGTGGACGTTGTACGCCGAGCCGCTGCCGCAGATGAAAGGCGTCACCGAAGGCGGCAGTGCTGAAGCGAGCTACTACACGTGGGTCGACCAGTTCGACACCCTTGGCCTGGGCCGCAACGTGCCGATCAATACCGGCAATGAGTCGGAAGGACTGTTGGTATTGAAGGACGGCAAGTGGATCGTGCTGCGCGTCCCGTATCCGCTCGGCTTTTACACGAAGTGGATGGATGGCCGCATCGACGATGCGAATGCGGGATGGAAGGGTAGGGGGTTGTGGGCGACGGTGAGCACGCGCGCGCCGTTCCACATGGAAACAGGGAAAGGCACGCCGAGCAAGGTGTTGCATTTCCAGGTGCGCCCGGATCCGCTGACGAAGTAATCGGGGTCGAAAGGAGTCAGACCCCTTTTCGAGGTACCCGAAACTGCAATCCCATGGCGGTGGGAGCAAACCCCGCTTCGAGCAGAAACGGCGCGGCTGCGTCGGACGCTGCGGGCGCGCCGTTGATCTCTTCGATCAACCATCCGCGACTGCCCTCCGGCGCCCGCGACGCGAGCGTGACGAGCTCGCGCGCGAGCGCGCGTCCCGCACGGGAACGATCCGGCTCGTCAGAAGGCAGCGACACGAGCAGCAGGCGATCGCCGCGCGCAATCCACGCCACCAGCCGTCCCTCCACGAGGACCACGCGTGCGCCGGCGGATCGGCTGGCGCGAACGGTGGCCGCATCCCCGCCCTCGGCTTCGTTGTTGCCACGGCCAGTACGCACAAAAGGGGTCAGACCCCTTTTCCGCAGATCCTGCCACTCCGGCCAGGGCAGTATGGCGCCATAGGGATTTGCGGGATCAGTAGCCGCGAGCGTCACCGCCACCGGTGTATCTGGTTCCTCGCGCGCCGCTCGCAACAGATCGACGGCGCCGGGCTGCGCGAATTGCGCCGCACCGAGACCGGCGACGAAGTAGCCGCGCCGCACACGACCGGTTTCCTCCAGACGTCGCAGCACGGTGTAGACGGTGCTGAAGCCGCCGGGAATCTGCTCGATCGATGTCACCTCGCGCGTGACGACGCCATGCCGCGTGAGCAGCTGCTGCGCGAACGACGTGGCCCACTGGGTAATGGTGGACGCGCCTGCGTCGGCCGGGAATGCAACGCGAGTGGGCGCCGCCGTCCATCGCCCCTCCGCTGTCGGCGGGACGAGGCGCCGCGATCGAAATGGTGTTAGCCGTCCAGGTCGGCGTGCGCGTTCCGGAGGACGCAGATACGCACGCAGCGCGTGCAGGGTGTCGTTGGTGACCTGCCCCTTCCAGACGAGCGACCACAACGCGTCAACTGTCTCTTGTGGAAAGCCGCCGCCGACCGCGGCATGGAGCTGCGCAAAAAACGACGCGCCCCTTGTTTTCAGCTGCGCGAGCACGTCCGCTTCATGACCCTTGACGCTGGGCAGGTCAGGCGATGGCGGCAAAAGACGTGCGAGATGATCGGTGAGGTAGAGCGCGATTCGCCCGTCACGATCGCCGAGCGGCTCCACGCCGATCCAGACGACCTCGCCTGCCGCCATCAGCGTATCGAGCTGCGCCGGCGCGTAATCGGCGACGCGCGACGGCAGAATATCGATCTCGAGCAGTGACGCGACGAGCGGGACGCCTTGTAATTGCTCGATCGTGTCGAGCAATCCATCGAGACCGGCACGCGTTCCGCCGATGCCATGCCAGGCGGTGAGAAACCGGCCGAGTACGGCGCGATCGACCGGCTCCACTTCCTGCCGCAGGCGCGCGAGCGATCGCCGGCGGATGATGCGCAGAACTTCGACATCGCACCACTCCCGGCCGCGCCCACCAGGCCGGAACGCGCCCTCCACGATGCGCCCCGCGCCAACGAGGCGCGTGAGAGTGCCATCCACAAGGGCGGTCCCGATCCCGAATCGGGATGCCGGATCAGACGCAGGAAACGGTCCGTGCGTCCGCGCGTATCTTCGCAACAGGCTGGCGAGCGGATCCGCAACGGGTTCGAGCAGCGACTGCGGCAATCCAGGAGGTAGCGGGACGCCAAGCGCGTCGCGGTGACGTGCCGCATCTTCTACCGCGATGAGCCGCGCCTCACCGGCAATCGTAAGTTGAACCGCGCGCCGTGCCGTGACCAATTCTTGTAGTGCCGCATCGGCAACGTCTGGCACGCTGCGCGCGCGGATTTCTTCGAGGGTGAGGTCTCCCAGGCGCAGCAACAGATCGTGTACGCCGTCTACGGTGCGTGCGTGATAGCGCTCGGGCAGGTGCTGCAGTTCGGCCTCGGTCGATTCGATGGCGCCGGTGTCGAGCAGGTCCCGCAGTTCGGCTTCGCCAATCAGCTCACGGAGCTGCGCCTGATCGACGGCCAGCGCCTGCGCCCGGCGCTCGGCGAGCGGCGCATCGCCGTCGTAGATGTAATTGGCAACGTAGTTGAAGAGCAGTGCCGACCCGAACGGCGATGGCGTGCGTGAGTCGATCGACGCGACGCGCAGCGATCGGCTGCGGATGCGCTTGAGCACGTCCACGAGCGCCGGCAGATCGAACACGTCACGCAGACACTCGCGATACGTTTCAAGGATGATCGGAAACGAGCCGTAACGCGATGCGACCGACAGCAAGTCGGCGGCGCGCTTGCGCTGCTGCCACAAGGGCGCACGCGCACCGGGCCGCCGGCGCGGCAACAGCAGCGCGCGGGCGGCGGCCTCGCGAAACCGTGACGCAAAGAGGGCTGTCGATCCGAGCTGCCGCAGGATGAGCGCCTCGACTTCGTCAGGGTCCGGCACCAGCAGCCGCGGATCTGGAGGCGCGTCGGTTTCTGGAAAGCGGACAACAAACCCATCGTCGCCCCACATGATTTCGGCCTCGAGCCCCGCCTCTTCGCGAAGGCGGGCGCTCACCGCCATGGCCCACGGCGCGTGCACACGACTGCCTAGCGAGGAGAGGACGAGCACGCGCCAGTCGCCGAGATCGTCGCGGGTGCGTTCGATCAGCAGCGTGCGATCGTCAGGCACGGTTTCGGCGGCGCGCTGTTGATCGGCGAGATATTGCAGCAGATTGGTGGCGGCCGCCGTGTCGAGCCCGTGGTCTCGCTCGAGACGCGCTTGCGCCTCTTCGGGCCTCAGCTGGCGCAGCTCGCGGATCAGTTTGCCGATCGCAAAACCCAGCTCGATCGGGCGACCGCCGGCTTCACCCCTCCAGAACGGCATCTTGCCCGGTTCGCCCGGCGCCGGGGTCACGAGCACGCGGTCGTGTGTGATCTGCTCGATGCGCCAGGTCGAGGCGCCGAGAAGAAAGGTTTCTCCGACGCGCGCCTCGAACACCATCTCTTCGTCGAGCTCGCCAACGCGGGCGCGATCGCGCTCTGCGCCCGCGAGGAAGACGCCGTAGAGGCCGCGATCGGGAATGGTGCCTGCGTTGGCAATCGCGACGTGCTTGGCGCCTTGCCGCGCGCTGAGGATGCCGTTGACCCGATCCCACGTGACCCGCGGGCGGAGTTCCGCGAATTCGTCGGACGGATAGCGCCCCGACAGCATATCCAGAACGCCCTCGAACACGCGGCGACTGAGCTCCGCGTACGGCGCAGCCTGGCGGACGACCGCGTAGAGATCGTCAACGGTCCAGTCTTCCACCGACGTCATCGCGACGACTTGCTGCGCCACGACGTCGAGAGGGTTTCGCGGGTACCGCGACGGCTCAACTTTCCCGTTCATCATCGCGTGCGTAACGGCAGCGCACGCGACCAGGTCTCCCCGAAATTTTGGGAAGATGACACCGGTGCTGACTTCCTCCACTCGATGTCCAGCACGGCCAATGCGCTGCAGCCCGCTCGCCACCGACGGCGGCGCTTCGATCTGGACGACGAGATCGATGGCGCCCATGTCGATGCCGAGCTCGAGCGACGAAGTGGCGACCAGCGCGCGGAGATTTCCGGACTTGAGCAGATCCTCGATTTCGATGCGCTGCGCACGGGCCAGCGATCCGTGATGCGCGCGCACGAGAGACTCGCCCGCGAGCTCGTTCAGCGCCGCGGCGAGGCGCTCGGCAAGCCGGCGGCTGTTGACGAAGATCAGCGTCGATCGGTGCGCGTGGATCAACTCGAGAAGACGCGGGTGAATCGCGGTCCAGATCGAAGGCGCGGCCGGCGCCTGGGCGGCGGGTCCGCTGCGGATTTCATCGCTGCCGATCAGCGCCACCTTGGCCATGTCCTCGATCGGCACGTGTACTTTGACGTCGAGCCGCTTCGGCTCGCTCGCGTCGACGATCGTGATGGGGCGATATTTCACCGCTCCGGCAGCGATTGCAAATTCGTCGTGCACGACCTCCTCGAGATCCTCGGGGCCCTTGGGAGCGGGACCACCCTTCGGGCCGGTCATCTTTCGGCTGGGTTTGTTCGCGCCACCGAGAAAGCGCGCCACTTCATCGAGTGGCCGTTGTGTGGCGGAGAGCCCGATGCGCTGCAGCGGACGCTCGACGATCTGCTCCAATCGCTCCAGCGACAGCGCCAGATGCGCGCCGCGCTTGGTGGAGACGAGCGCGTGGATTTCATCGACGATCAACGTTTCAACGCTGCGCAGCCGCTCGCGCGCGTTTGACGTGAGCAGCAGGTACAGCGACTCGGGTGTCGTGATCAGAATGTCGGCCGGGTCGCGCAGAAACCGTGCGCGTTCGTTTGCCGGCGTATCGCCGGTGCGTAATCCAATTGCCGGAGCAACAAAGGGTAGCCCCTCGCTCGCGGCGACGTTGGCGATGCCGGAGAGCGGCGCACGCAGGTTGCGCTCGACGTCGACCGCGAGCGCCTTGAGCGGCGAGACATAGAGCACCCGGCAGCCCTCGGCACCTTCGGGCGGTTGATCGAACATCAACCGGTTGAGACACCAGAGAAATGCTGCGAGGGTCTTACCGGATCCTGTTGGCGCGAGAATCAGCGTGGACTCACCGCGCGCGATTGCGGGCCATCCAAGCCGCTGCGGGCGCGTCGGCGCCGCAAACGATTGGCGGAACCACGCGCGCACTGGTGGATGGAAGAGATCGGGCACATCGCCGCGCATCGATCTGATCATAGTGGCGTGGCGGGCGTTTATAATTTGCGGATGGGTGACGCCGGCGAAGGCCTAATCGATGCAGATTCCCGCCTCCAGGAACGAATGGAGGAACTCGAGCAGAGCAGAAAAGCCGCGAAGAACAAGAAGGCGCAGGAGGATCCGGAACGGGTGCGTGCACGCGAATCGTTGAAGCTCGCGCGTACGGAGCTGCAGCGTCAGCTGCAAGCGACCGAAAACCCCGCGCGCAAGAATCAAATCACACAGGCGGTCGCGGAAATCGACAAGCGGTTGGCCGCACTGATGTAGGGCAGGCGGCGCGGGCAAGGGCAGGTACTTCGGCGACGTACGAAGCGTCAGGCCTTTAGGCCCGCCGTTCTTCGTTGCTGCGGCGCTAAGAGTTCAACGACTTCACCAGTCATGCCCATCTTGTCGGCGAGCGCACGCAATCCACGTGTGCCGTCATCCACGAGGTGCAGCGGGAGTTTCGGCGAAGGCCAGGCGAGCGACGCCGCGCGCGCCATGATGCGGTCGTAGGCATCAGCCATTGGTGCGAGCTGATGGTGCGCTTCCCACCAGGCCCGGGCCGCTCGACCGAGCTTCGCCCGCCGCGCGGCGTCGGCCGCGAGCGTTTCAAGCGCCAGCGGCAGCATCGCGTCCTCTTCCATCACGTCGACGCTGATGGCAACCGGCTCCACGGACGCTCCGTCGCGCATCGTCCAAGCCCGTGCGCTCGCGGTCGGCACATCAACGAGCTGTGCGAGGTCGGTCACAATCGTCGCCCTCCCGGCGGCGAGACAGCGCAGCCACGAAGCCGACGTTTCGCGATTGGTTGGCCAGCGGAGACAGGCGCAGACATCGGACGCTGCCAGATACGAACCGAGATCATCGTCCCGCACGTAGCCGGTGACATGGACGCGATCGGCAATCCGAACAGGCGCGGCCTCCGATTCAACGTCGTAGTGAGGTGCGCGGTCGCCAACGATCATCAGATGCAGGGGGACCCGGTCTTTGATCGCCGTCATGGCGCGCAAGATCGAGCCGATCCGTTTCTCCGGAGTCACTCCGCCAACCGCGGCAACCACGATGGCATCGGATGGAATCGAGTGGCGCGCAAGGATGTCGGCGCGTACTGTCCGCGGCTGCGGCTCGGCGACACCCATCTTCATGGCGTCGATCGCTGCCGTCGGATAGCGCTCGGCGAGGTGCTCACGCACCGTCTTGTTGTGGACAACGACGAGGCGCGCATGTTCGACGACGAGCTTCACCATGGGCCAGTGGTGGTAGAGGCCCTCGCCGAGACCGGCGGCCACAAGATACGCGGCATCGGCCGGCGCGTCCGGATGATTGGCGCGAAATTCGGCGAAGTAGTCGTCGCGCCGCGGCTCGAGCCGCTTGAGCAACCACAACGCGCGCGCTTGATGCAGCTGCGCATCGTGCAGCACGACAAGGCCCGGATAGCGGAAGAGGTACGCCCACATGTAGTCGTGGCACGACGCGTTTCCGAGCTGGAAGACTGTGAGGTCGTAACGGTCGCGGCGGTGTTTCCACACGAAGTCGTGCGCGTCCACGAGGTCGCATTCGTCGGAATCGGGTTCACGATCGACGAAGACGTCGATCTCATGTCGTGTGCGGAGCAGCGGCAGCACCTCGGTCGAGTAGGCGGCGATGCCTGATCGGCTCGGCGGCATCGGCGAAAACCAGGCGATACGCATCTGCGCCGCCAAGCTTAACTGAGAGGCGCACGTCACGTGG
>JBKPDL010000004.1:0-34568 GCA_046727855.1 Acidobacteriota bacterium | reverse complement strand
CGCTGGTGACGCATATTCGGCGCTATATCGAGCGATGGAATGACCACCCGCGCCCGTTCGTGTGGACGAAGCAACCGGCCGACCTGATTAAAAAGGTCGTAAGGCGCGCTCGTTAACATGACTTTAGAGACGCGGTACTAGCCAGGGGCCCTGCCCTTGATATCCGGCTAACTCCGCGGCCCTGGGCTAGGAGCCTTGACGGCCCGGAATTTCGACGAATGAGTCAACTTCTCTCCGTCAAGGCGACGCCCCGCCGGAGGCGGGGCAAGACAACATAGGAGACTAACGAGGCCTAGTCTCAGTCTCAGACCGACCGACAAGTCGGCAGGAGATCCCAACATGCTCGACGGTCTGAGGCAGGCCTCGTTAGTTCTTGTTGTTGGCTTGGCGCGCTCCGCGCGCCGTAGACCGTTATGCGGGTCCACAACGCGTACAAAATTCACGTCTGTGGCCGCATAACGGTCTAAAGGTCGACGGTCCAGTCAGTTCAAAGTTCAACGTTACTTCCTAAAAGAGGCTGTATCAAAACCGTGAGCGGCGCGCGTTGACCCGTACCCCTGCGCAACGCCGGAAGCTTCGTGAGCAGCTGGTGCCCGTCGCCCTCCGATTTCATCGATCAGGCAGCTCGTTGAGTCGTCGGTAAACAACGATTCCAGTGCCTGCCGCTTCGAAGAGTTCTCGACGAAATCCCGGATCAGTGTCGACACGGTTAAGCACGGTTTCCGACACCCGATTCAGGGCGTCAGCGGGAGGGGCCGACTTTTCCAAGGACACAAAGTACGGAGCCTTCAGGTCCCGAAGGCGCGACCAAGCCAGATTCGCATCGGTTTCACCCTGGAAAGACCAGTAGAGGCAGCGCGTGCCGTTGGTGAGCTGTGCTTTCGCCGAATAGAACTGGAGGGTGTACGGATTGAGCCAGTCCACATCGACGCCGGTCAGAATATAACGGCCAGCGGTCGCCGGAGTGCAGGTCAACTCCACCAGGCGCCTCAGGACGAGGCTGCGAGGATCAGAGGAGTGTGGCGGCGGTACCCAACCCGATTCGTCTCGCAAGCCTGCCAGGCCGAGGCTGCGAGCGTGTAAGACGCCCCACTGGGCCGAGAGCACCGTGAAGAGACCGACGCAGACTGCCACACTGCGGAGATGGGCCAGGGTCCACATCAACACAATTGCCACTGATGGCGCGAGCGCCAGGGCGAATCGCTTCCCTTCGTTATCCGCTGCCGAGAAAAGTGCGATCACGAACGGAACCTGCAAGGCGGCGGTCCAGATGACACTCGATGGCACATCTGCCGCAACCGTCTGCGGTAAGCGTTTACGGACGATGCCGAGGGCAACCAGCGTGCAGGCCGCACCTGTCAACAACCAAAGGCGGATCGGAACAGCGACAAAGGTTTCAACAAGGGTCCCGGACCAATAGATCGCCTTGGTGAAGAATGGGTTTTTGCTGCCATGCAACGACGCAACGATCTCGCTTGAAGCAGCAAACCGAGCAAAGTCCCAAGTCTGCCTGCCGTTTTGTATGTACCAGGCCATGCCGGCACCGGCCAGCGCGACAGCAAGCACGGCGAGACCCAAATCGTAGCTGCTGAGGGGCCACCATACTCGACTTCGGACGGCGCGCCACAGGTAGTAGATGGAAATGCACAATGGCAGGCAAAAGTAGAGAGGCGTATTGATCTTGACCAGTAGGGCAAGGGTAATGGCGAGCGTGAGGTGGCTGGCTGTTCGAAGCGGGGGCCAAGACGAGGATTTTGCAACGACCCAATACGCGTAGCTGACGGCGAAGAGCTGCAAGTCCTCGGTCATGAATGCGATTCCGATGGACAGTGGACAGGCGCCCAAGAGCAGCATCCCGCACATCGCCGGAAGCGATGAGTCCGGCGCGATCATCCGTCCAAGGCGAAAGATCAACACCAGCGAACCGATCAGGGCCAGGAGTACCGAGATGAGCAAACCTGTTTCAATCGACTGGAGGCGCTGACCCAACGGCACAAACAACTGCCCCAGCCAGCCAATTGCCGGAGCCTTTGCCGTATAAACATGCCGCATGGCGTCCCACCATTGCCCGGGGTCATGTGACAGCTTCGCCCAAATGTCCACGGCGCCCATGCCGTAGAAGGCAGAATCCCAGGACCAGATTGAATGGTTGCGGAAGGCCCAGATAGCGCTGGGCAGAACCAGCACCGCCGCCAAAATGATCGGAAGTAATCGCTTCCTTACTGAATCCTGCGGAAGCGACGATGACATCTCGTGCGTTCGCAAAATTCCGCTGGGCTGTCTTTGCGGAAGCACAGCGCGCATGATGACCTCCGGTTCCAGCGGGCTCGCAAAGTGAATGCGGCGCGAACGCCGAATTTTATCGCGCTAGCGAAGTGCCTGGACAGTCTATGGTGCGCTTCGGAATCGACTGATGTTACGGAGGTTTGTTACACGCTCTTTAAGAAGTAACTTTGAACTTTGAACTTTGAACTTTGAACTTTGAACTTTGAACTTTGAACTGACTGCGGACCGTCGACCTGGGGACGGTCATGGCTACTGCTTGTAGGCGGCCTTCGGATAGTCCTTCCCGAACTTGTTTTTGTGTTGGACGGCAACCCACTTGGATTCATCGAGCGTCAACTCCGGCGCAACGCTGGCACCGGCATCGGCGATCAGTTCGGCGGATACAGGCGTGGCCCGCTCGGACGATGCGGTCAACCGGTAGCGGCCGGCCGGAAGATCGAGGACGTATCGACCGTCTCGATCGGTCAGCGCCACGTGCGGAGTCGGAACGACCACAATCAGCGCCGACATCTGAGGGTGGATATTGCAGAACACACGGTACGTTCCTGGTTGGCTGAACGTGCGCGTCGGCGACTCGCCGCTGCGGTACAACCCCAGGTCGAACGGTTGAGGGCCCGACAACGAGAAGACGTTGTGAAAGATCAGGTCGTCGTTTGGAAACTCGACGGATGATCCGGTCGGTACGCCCAACACGCGCGGCACAAACGTTTTGTTCTTCTGTCGAAGCGTGAACCGTCCTGGCTGACGCGGCGCCGGCACACCAATGGGTTCGGCATACACCACCACGGTTGCGCCGATGGTGCCGGGCCGAACCAGGGTGCGGACGACGCCGGACACAGCGCCCGCGCGTGAGGCAAGGGGCGTCACCATCACAAGCAGTGCACCCAGTACGACCAGAGACGGCGGTCTTCGCGAAGCCATCGCGTTAGAACTTATAGGCCAGTGTCCAATCGAAATGGTGATTGTGCCGCTCCAGGCCACCGACGCTGGGCAATGTCGCGAGCCAGCGATACTCGAACGACGCTTGAACCTCTGGCGTCAGCGAGAAGATAGCGCTCCCGTAGGCGCTGCGGTTACGCCGGCGAAACACCGTGGGCGGTTGCGGTCCGCGCAACCGGTCCAAGCCCGCGCCGCCGGCAAGCGTGACGCGTTGTGATGGAAACAGCTGAAGCTCGGCCCAGCCTCCCGCAGTCCTCACAGTATCGATGCCGGTTGCTCCGCCAAAGGCGTCGATATTTTCGCCGGCAAAGATTTCACCGGCGGCTCCGATGAAGTCTCGTCGAACGGCGAAATCGAGCGCGACGGCGGAACTGTTGACGGTCTCTCCTCTGTCGAAAAACTGTGTCTTGAACTCCCAGCCGTAATGGCCCGCAAGTCCGAGCGCCACGCGTCGCATCGCGTCCGCTTCGGCGTTGACGAACGCCACGCGAGCCTGAACTCCAGGACGTTGCGACCGCTCGCCGCTCAGTGCGGGAGGAACGAAGCGATAGTCTTCACCGGGAACATCACCGGCAATCGGCGCGACAATGCCGCCCATAACGCGAAGGTTTGCCCCGAACGCGCGCTCGACTCGAACCTGCGGTGTGCGCAAGTACAGGTTGCCGGATCGGAACAGCGCGGGAAAGGCAAACGCCGCAAGCGACGTCGGATCGTTGGGCGCCAGAATCATGTGATCCTGCCCGACCTCGAGTGCGGTTCGATCGGTTTCGATACGTCCGAACGCCACGAGCAGTCGCGGTAGTCCCATCACCTGTCCAGTTGCAAAGCCCGGAATGCCGCCAAAGAAATCCATGGCGAAGGTCCCGTTGGTCCGCGCGGAACCGAGCGTCGGCCCTTCCACGGTAAGACCCAGTCGTGTCTGCCGGAGCGTGGCACTGAACGTGCCCTCGTGGGCGTCCGCGGGCGGAAGATTGACGATGTTCGGAATGTCCAGCCAGTTCGGCGTTCCTGAATTCGCGAACACATTCGTGTGAATCGTCCCGAAAATCTTCACCGGCATTCGCGACGTCGATTCCACTTTCACCTGCGCCAATTCGGCGACCTGTGTCTGCAGGAGCTCCAACGAGGGTTGCGCGCCGGCCGGCTGAACAGCCTGCACCGGCGGCAACGCAGTCTCTATTTCAAGCGTTGCCTGCCGCACGCTGATTGCAGGCGTGTGAAGCCCGCGCTCCTCTCGCAACGCCCGTAGCTCATCGCGAAGCTCCTGAATCTCGGCGCGCAAACTTGCCAGTTCGCGTCTGACATCGTCGCTCGTCACTTGCGCCGCGGCGGCGTGAGCCAGTGTGAACAGGGAGACCGCAGCGAAAAAAAGGGAGCGCAGTCGTCGAATGGTGGCCATGACGCCTTCCTCTGCTCGAGAGTCGACCGATCTTCAGGTCAGTTCGCGTTTTGACGAATTACGCGACGAGCCTACCACGCCAAATGGGCGTGGAGACGAGAGTCAGGCGATCGCGGACCTGAAGGTCCGCGCTACGAAAGGCCGATCACTCGAATGCTGCAACGGCGGCGTGGCAATCAGTGCGCCGCCGTTCTGTCGCACCTACATACTTGCTTGACGCGATAGAATCCCGCGCCAGCACGGCAAAGTAGAAGCGAAGCTCAGAAACCCGCGTGAACACTATTAGTTGACCACACGCTGCGTCGCTTGCGACTTCATCAGCGTTCCGGCGGCAGGACGTGCTGCTCGAGCAGATTGAACAACTGCCGTCTGTAACCTCGCCGTTCGTCGCTCACCGTCGTAGACGACATGACCGCAACCACGACATCGAGATCGCGGAAGACAAAGATGTATTGCCCGCCAAACCCCCACGCGAAGCACGCGCGGTGTGCGCCAAACTGCTGGCTCCACCAGCCGTACCCGTACTCTCGATCCGAGTCCCATCGCGAGCGTGTGCGCGGCGTGCAGGAACTTTCGACCCATGCAGCGGGCACGACTTGCTGTTCACCCGCACGGCCGCGATTCAAGTACAGCTCGCCAAACGCAATCATCTGGCGCGGCGTCATCAACATCTCGTTGCCACCGAAGTAGATCCCTTGCGGATCGCGCGTCCAGCGCGCGAGTGTGATGCCAAGCGGCTTCGCCAGCACCTCGGTCGCGAATTGGTGCGTACTCTTGCCCGACGCTTTGGTGAGAATCGCAGAGAGGATGTGCGACGTGCCGGTGCTGTATTCCATCGAACTCCCGGGATCGTTCACCATCGGTTGATTCAACGCGTAGCGCACCCAATTCGCGCTCGATACCCAACGTCCATACTGTCCGCCACTGGTCGATGCGAGCCCCGATCGCATTGTCAGGAGATCCTCGATCGTGATCGTCTGCTTCCGTTTGTCCGGATCCTTGCGCAACTCGGGGAACCAGCGAACGATCGGTTCTTTCACGCTCGGGATCAGCTTGACATCGATTGCGATCCCGACAAGCGTTGCGATGACGCTCTTCGATGCCGACTTGATGTTGGCGAGGCGGGAAGGACCGTGACCCGGCGCGTAGTATTCGAGCGTGATCCGGCCTCCGCGGCTCACGACCAGACTGTGCAGGCGCGGCAGCGCAGCGGCCGCAGCGCGTGCCGATGCCGGATCCTGTTGCGAATCGCCGTGCAGGACCGCCACCGCAATCGCGCACAGTGCGATCGACGGCGCGAGATCTTTCATTGGCGCCATCGTAGCCGCACACAGTTTTTGTAAGTGCGGCGGAATGTGTTGCCGCGGCTTAATTGATGTGTTAGAAACCAGCCCGAACGTCGTAGTCATGATCAGCAGCTACGTCGTGAGAGAAATCACGCGGCTCGTACGGTTCGCGGCGGTCAGCACGATTTTCGTCGGCTTGGCGGCGTCTCAGGCGTCCGCTCAGGGACCAGGCGGACCAAACGGGGTCGAGATCCAGATTCGAGCGGAAAACCGATCGACCGCTGATACGCCGTTCTGCCATGTCGGCGGCGGTATGGTCGGCGACAGGCTCAAGGTCGATGCGTTCATGGAGTTCCGCTGAGCCAGCCCTGGTCGGGAGCGGGGTGGCGCCGATCCGTCGCGCGCCACCCGGTTCGCTCGTGATACATCACTCTCTCCATCAAGCGCTGGCCAACAAGCGATCCTCGAACGCGTAATCGACGCGACGACGTGGTTGCGCCTCGTACCACGCAAAACTCGATCGCAGCGCGGACTCGAGACTCGTCGGTGTGACGGCCAACACCTTCGGCGCCTTTTCGATGACAGACGTGTGCGTAGGGATATCGAGGAACTCGCCGAAGTACAGGTTGCCCGTGAACGGGTGCCCGCCGGCCTCGTGGATCGTCCTCCGCGGCATCGACACGAACGTGGGCGCCACGCCGGCGACTCGCGCCAGCGCCTCGACAAACGTGCGCTGTGTCAGACGCTCCACATGCGCGATGTTGAAGGCCTGGCCGGCTGCCTCGGGCACCTCGATCGCGCGAATACACGCTTCCGCAAGATCGGACACGAACACCCATTGCATCGGCGCATCGCCGCCGTCGGGCAGCATGATGCTGCGGCCGTCACGCAGGCGATCCCAGAAGAACTGCTCGCGATCGAACGGTTGCCGCGGACCGTGCACGAACGGCGGCCGGAAGGTCGTGACCGGAAAACCAGAGTCCGCGTGCATGCGAAAGAGCGCGCGTTCACTGGACGCCTTGTGCTGTGCATAGGGATTGGGGTAGTCATCGGGTACTAGCGGATTGCTCTCACGATGATTCACGCCCGGCCCGTACGCGGCGATGCTCGACATGAACACATAGCGATGCAGCGCACCGGCGCTGCGAGCGGCGTGTTCGACGTGACTCGCGGTTGTCGCATTTTGCCAGTCGTAAGCGGTATCGAAAACGACGTCGTAGCGGTGCTCGCGCAGGAGTCGAGCCATGACGGTTGAATCGGCGCGATCTGCCTGCAGGTTGTGGATCCTGCTGCCGAGGTCGTGATGATCGCGTCGGTGAAGCACCGTAACGTCATGTCCGCGCTGGGCGAGACGTTCGACGATTTCGCGGCCGATGAACAGGGTTCCGCCGATGACGAGGATACGCATCGGCAGATGATAGCGCGGCTACACGCGGTCGACGCGATACGCGGTGCCGTAGCGGCCGTAGTCGTGGCTGGTCACGCCGTTACGGACGGAGCCCTGGTACTGAGCCAGCGGCGGCATCACCGTCACGCGCACCACGGTTGTTTCGCCGGCCTTCACCGCGCCTGCATGCACCGCGGCCACCGCGAGCGCGGAGTCGCCGGTGTAGATGTCCGTGCCCCACACCGACCCGTCGACGGCGCCGGTGACACGAAAGTAGTAGGTGACGCCGGGCGTTTCACACAGATCCTGAATCCGCGTCGGCGCATCGGAAGCGAGAAAGCCTTGATCGAGCAGCGCCTTGATCTCTTCACGCGATAGTTTGTTCTGGCGCTCGAAGTGAGCGACGAGCTCTTGAATGACTTTCATGGCACGTTCCTACGACTGAGCATCCATGACGACGATGCGGCCGTAGCTGGGATGAAATGCTGCCGATCGTGCCGGCGGTAAAACCCACAGCACCGCGTAGGGCATCGGGTCTGCCGGGAATTGGATCTCGCCATCTGTAATGATCGCCGCCGCTCTCACCTCGGGGTCAGCTGCGAGCAGCTCCATGGCCGGCGTCAAGTCGCTTCCACCATAGCCCGTCACCCGGTATTCCGCGAGTTCGGTGGGCGACATCGCCTCGTCGCTCGTGACGGTCACATCGCATTGGAGCAGGCGGATTTGGTCTACTGCCACCGACTCGCAGAAATCGGCAATCGCGCCGAGCGCGCGCGGAATCTCCTCGGCCATCGATCCGCTGGTGTCGATGATGACATTCAACATCCACCCCTCTCGCCGCCGACCTGGTAGCACGAGGTCCGATCGGTCCGCGCCACGCCGCGACGGTCGAACGAACGTGCGCTCGCCCGGCGCCACCGATTCCAGCCAGCGTTGCAGCACGACTTCCCATGGCGTGCGATAGAGGCCGCGCAGAGCCGTGACCACCTGAGACGCGGCTCCGGGGTCGTCGCCTCTGAGACCCTTGAGCGCGCCGACCGCACGGGCGAGCGCGAGGCCTGCGGACGCCGCCTCTTTGATCGCCTCCGTTTCCTCGCCCTGGGCGGCAACGTCATCAGGGAACAGTTCCTTTTCGCGTTGCGCCCCGAGCACGTCGCCGGCTGCGGTCTCTTCGCCGCCTTCAGTCGGCTGGCCGCGGCCGCGCGGGCCAAACAGGCGGCCGATCGTCGTTTCTCGTCCGTCGAACACTGCGGTCTTCGACGGCATGATCGGAGCGTTGCGGCGCATCTCCAGAACGATTTCCTCGGCCGACCGCTTGCTCGCGCCCGGCATGTCGAGTCCGCCTGCCGGGATGTTCGGCACGCCAAGTTCAATGCGCAGGATGTCGTTGATGATGTAATCGTGCGCGTAGTTGAATTCCAGATGGTGGCTGCCACGTGCGCGGTCGTGAGTGCGAAGCGCGAGGTGCAACAACTCGTGCGCGAGGACAAAGATCAGTTCGTTTTCTCTGAGCTTCTCCGCGAAGCGAGGGTTCGCGACCAGACGCCCTGAGGCGAACACGCCCATTGTCGGTACGCGGTGGTCGAGCGTCACGCGCACCGCTGCCGCAAGCCCTGACAGATAAGGAAGCGGGACAGCGAGCAGCCTGAGCGCGCGTTTGATGCGCTCCAGTTGGTGGCGATCGGCGCCGGGTGGAGATGTCGCAGGATCGGAGACCGGCGTCACAGTCTGGTCACCTGCTTGAGCAGCGCCAGCATGGCGGGATCCGCGCCAAGCTCGCTCCAGTGATCGACGAGATCCGCAATCAGCGTCAACTGGTGCTCGGGCGACAGGCTGCTCAGGAATCGATTGACCGTGTCGGGCGTCACGCCTCGAAGTCTGGCGTCACGCACGTGCTGCCGGATGCAGTTCAGGATGAACCAACGGGCAGCCTCCCCCGCGGGCAGGCTCGACGGGTGTTCGATGTAGTGCGTGAGCGGCTGCATCCGTTGGATCGACTCTTCGGCCAGCGCGCAGTACACCGCGGCGTCTTCGGCTGACACGCGGCCGAATGCGAGCGCACGCCGCAGTTCGCGCGTGAGAATTCCAGCGGCCTCCCCCAGATCGATACCTCGCGAAAGGAGCGTCCAGGCGCGCGGCGTCGAGAACGGCTGCGGCTCGGCCGGCACCGGACGCATCAGGGCGTCCGGCATGTAGGAAATGAAGTTCAGCACATCGGCGCGTACTCCGTTGGCCGTGGCCCAATCGAGCCATTCCTGCACGTCGACGCGCACGTTCAGGATGCTTACGCGATTGATCAGTGCCGAGCTCAGCGAGCGCACCAACGCGCGGTCCTGCACGCGATTGCCGGCCGCGACCACCCAAGTCCCGGCTGGCAGCGCATGCTCACCCAACCGCCGCTCGAGCAGGAGCGAGTAAAACGCCTTTTGCACATCGGGTGCGCATGCGGGCAGCTCGTCAAGGAACAGGCAGAACGGCTCGGGGCTTTCCGGCAGGAGGACACGCGGCGGACAAAACACCGAACGCTCGCCGACGATTCGCGGGATGCCGCTGACGTCTTCAGGCGCGATCTGCGTGCCAAGCAACGATCGACATGGAAGCCCCGCCTCTGCCGCTGCCTGGTAGACCATCTCTGACTTGCCGACACCGGGTGGCGAGAGCAGCAGGAAACTCTGCTGATCGGCCATGCACTTGATGAGCGTCTTCACCTGGCGAAGCGTGATGGTTTCTTCGAGCGGGCCTGCGGTCGCCGGCGCGATCGCCATAGCCGTGCCTGTGAGCGAAGTCATGGATGACATGGTGACGCCAGAGTGCTTCGACTTGCCAGTTGAAAAGTTGAATCCGCCTCGTCGTTGCCGCGGCTCACCTTGACCTCAAGAGTTACACATTAAAGCAGAGGCTCGAAGGAGGTGTCGTATGAAGGCGGAAATCTTTGTGTCGGCGGTGATGCTCGCCGCATTGCCGCTAGTCGCACCGGCGCCGACAGCGCAGACGCCGAGTGGCACCACAACGAAAGGCGATCAGCAAATCACGGTTACCGGCTGTGTCCAGCGCGAGGCTGACTATCGCAAAGCACAGGACAAGGGTCGCGGCGGCGTGGCCGGCACTGGCGTCGGCGCGGAAAACGAATTCGTGCTGACCAACGTGTCACCGGCTGGCGACAGCAAGAAGAGCGACATCGCGGCCAACGCGGCGCTCGAGCTCACGGGGGCGAACGAAAAGCTCGCGGCGCCGCATATCAATCATCGCGTTGAAATCACGGGCACGCTGAAGGCCGCGGAGGTCGGCGCTTCAGGAAAACCCACGGGCGGGGCGACCGCTGGCAAGCCGCCAAGCGGCGTGGACGTTCTCAGCAAGGACTTGCAGCTGCGCGAGCTCGAGATCGCGACGCTCAAGATGATTTCCGCGAACTGCGAAACAAAGTAGGAGCGCGCTAAGTTCGCCGGTTCACAAGGACGCGGGCGCGCTGCCCGCCGCGGGAGGGAATCACAGGGAGGTCAGGAGATCGGGGAGGGAATCACAGGGAGATCAGGGAGATCAGGGAGATCAGGAAGTTAAGACTTGTCTTCCCGATCTCCTGACCTCCCTGTGATTAACTTCCTGATCTCTCTGTGATTAACGGGCGAACACGGCCACAATCAGATAATGCGCAAGCTCATTGCCGGCCTGCTGATAGTCATGAGCGCGTGCTCGTCCGCCCGCACTCCCACGGCACCGAGCGGCGGGGCCGCTCCAGTGGTCACCGCGCCTATCCGCGTGCTGATGCTCACGACCACCGCCGGCTTTCGGCACGACTCGATTCCGACCGCACGCCAGGTGATGACGACGCTCGCCGCGTCGGCCGGCGATTTCACGGTAACGGCCACCGAGGATCTGTCTTTGCTCGGCACGGCCACTCTCGCAAACTACGACGTGCTGTTCTTCGCGCTCACGAGCGGTGAACTCCCGCTCAGCCCTGAGCAGCAGGCTGCGATCGTCGGATTCGTGAATGCAGGCAAGGGATTCATCGGTGTGCACAGCGCGACCGACACGCTGTATGGATGGCCTGACTACGGCCGCCTCGTTGGTGCCTACTTCAAAGAGCATCCGTGGACACAGCAGGCGACCGTCATCGTCGAAGATCAATCGCATCCCACGACGCGCGGTCTTGGTGAGCGCTTTTCGCTGGTCGAAGAGTTCTACACCTTCCGGGACAACCCGCGCCCGCAGGTTCAGGTGTTGTTGCGCCTCGATGCGGCGTCGGTCGGCGCGAGCGGCGATTATCCGCTCGCCTGGGCCCACTCTTACGGAAACGGACGCGCCTATTACAACGCGCTCGGACACTTCCCGAGTACGTGGAACGATCCGTGGTTCCAACAGCAGCTGGTCGGCGCTATTCGATGGACCGCAAATCGGTGAGCGTTCGAATCTGACGGCGGCCACCCTTGAGGTTCCGCGCGCGGCGGCACAAGCGACTTGCGCGGCGCGCCGGCCGCCTGGCGATCGAATAACTCCTTGATTTGCAACCGCAGTGCGGCGGCAACGGCTTCGTGTCGCCCGGGTTTTACGCGCGTGGCGGCACGCACGATCATGGTCGATGCGCCGAACGTCGTAATCCCATCGACGACCGTGTCGGCCAGCACGTCAGGGTTCGTTGTGCGCAGGCGCTCGCCAAGCAACGAGCCGCGACAGGATCAGCTTAGTAGCGCAGGACGCTGCAGACGAGCACCAGCAGCACAGCTTCGACGCTAATGACGACGAGTGCCGAGAGAATCCGCTCAGAATCGAAGAACGACAACGTCACGCCTGTGTCGATCCGACGTCAAGTTGATTCGAACTATGGGATGGTGTTCCCGAACGGGGAACGCGGGGCGTGAGGACAGGCTACACGCGGGAGGGGACGCCTCACAAGTCGCGCGGGGTTGATCCATAATCCCAACCTTCCCCCACCACGATCGAGTTGGTGCAGAGCTGGTTCATTGACCCAGTACCACGAGATGGAGCTTCATGTTGCGCAACACTTTTCATTCCGTTCGCGCCGTTGTTCTGATTACCGCCATCCTCGCGGGTTGCGGGGCTCCTGGTCCGCGCGTCACCGCGAATCCCAACCCCGTTCCTGGTGACGGCGAACTGGCGACGACGAAAATCAGTTGGTCCACCGGGGACGGATCGTGGGGCCAGGTGTTTCTGTCGCATGAGGGTGGGCCTGAGCGGCTCTACATGCAAGGTCCGGAAGGCACCGCCGACGCTCCCTGGATCGGTCGTGGCCGCTACGAGTTCCGGCTGTATGCAGGACAGGACCATCAGCACCTGCTGGCGGCGGTCACGGTGCAGCGTCAGAAAGCGCCGTGATCCGAAACGGCAAGTGGCGTGGCGATCGCGACCAGCCGCGATCGGCTGAATGCATTGCTGATCGGCGTGGCGTCACTGTTGCTCTTCGGTTGCTACAGCTATACGAAGCGGATCACATGGCTGGCGACCGAAACAGCCGTCGTCGGCTGGTAAGAGTTGTGTCGGATTCGGACAAGCGGACCCGATGGCTCGAATCGTTCACTCTGCACGCAATGCGATTGCGGGATCGACCTGAGTGGCACGCCATGCGGGGCCGATCATCGCCAAGATTCCGGCCAAGGCAAGCAGCGCTATGACCGATATGAAGGTCGCCGGATCGAGCGGCCGCACGCCGAATAGCATGCTGGCCAACAACCGTCCCAGCATCGTCGCGAGAATCAGACCGATGACTGTTCCAGCCGCAATCACGCGGACGGCGCTTCGCACCGCAAGGCGGATCACATCAGCGGTGCTGGCGCCGAGAGCGCGTCGCGTACCGAAGTCACGCACCCGCAGCTGAACCGAATAAGCAAGAATGCCGAACACACCAACCATCGCCAGCAGCAGGGCAAGGCCCGCGAACGCGATAACCATCACCGCACGGAACCGCTGGCGCGAGGTCGCGTTCCACGCAATGTCTTCGAGCGTCATCACCTCGCGCACGCTGACCAGTTGTTCCTTGTCGACGCGCGCGATCGCTGCGCGCACCGATTGCGTCAAGGCTTCCGCGCTCGAAGTGGACGACTGCACGGCCAGGTAGATGTCGTCGATCGGGTCTTGCGCGAGCGGCACGTAGATCTGAAGAAGCTCCTCGCGTTCGTCGGGCCGCCCCTTCACCTGACGTGCGACGCCCACGATTTCTCTCATCACGGGTTTCGCCTGAGGAGAACCGGTTGGCCGGATCGCCACCTCCACGCCGATGGGCGATCGCCCCTGCAAGTGGCTGCGAACCAGCGCTTCGTTAACGATGCAGACGGCGACGCTCGCATCGGTATCGCGTTCGTCGAACGCGCGCCCCGCTGTCAGCGGGATGTCGAGCGTCTGAAAATACGTCGGGCCCACGATTTGGTAGTCCGCAGTCGGACGCTGGTTGTCGACGGGTGGATTGCCGACGATCTCGAACGAACGATTGCCTTGATCGGAAGGACCGAGCGGCAGCCCGGTCGTCCACGCCATGCCTCGCACTGCGGGGACCGCCCTCACTTCGCGCTCGATGTTTTCGAAAAACTGCAGCAGCGACGCTCGCGTGGGGTAGCTCGAACCGAGCGGGTCCACGAGCATCGTGAGCACGCGCTCGGCGCGGTAGCCCCGATCGACGCCTTCGACGGCCATCAACGTTCGCAGCAGGAGTCCCGCACCGAAGAGCAGGAGCACCGCGGTGGCGACCTCGCCGACGACGAGCAATGTGCGAGTGGTTCCGCCGCTGCCAGCTATCGTTCGCGTATCGGAGGTCATCAGCGCCGCCGACGAGAACTCAGAGGAATGCCATGCGGGCACCATGCCGAACAACAGGCCGACAAGAATCGCAGCGCCGGCGCTGAAGGCAACCACACGCGCGTCGAATGCGAGCGTCACCGCACCAGGCAGCAGCCCGTCGGGAATGATTGACGGCGCAATGCTCAGGATCGCGGCGCCAATCCCGACTCCCAATGTGCCGCCTATTGCCGAGAGCACCAGGCTTTCGATCACGAGCTGGCGGATCATGCGTCGCCGGCTCGCGCCCAGCGCCGAGCGGATCGCAAACTCGCGCGTACGCGACGTGGCGCGGGTCAGCAGCAGGTTGGCAACGTTGGCGCAGCAGATCAGTAGCACGAAGCCGACCACTGCGAGAAAGAGCATCGAGGTGGTGCGCAGGTCGCTGCCAATCAGGGCATCGTGCAGTGACTCGATCGTAACGCTTCGCCCCTTGTTGGTATTAGGAAACTCCTGCGCGAGCCCTCGAGCGATCGTCGCCATCTCTGCGCGTGCGGCTTCGATGGTCACATCCCGTCTCATACGTCCGATACCACGGAGCATGTAGGCGCTTCGCAAGGCCGGACGACGATCGAAGGGAATCATCGCCCACATGCTGGTGCGCCCGAGCAGCTGAAAATCCTGAGGCACGACGCCCAGAACGGTGAATGACATCCCGTCCAACCGAATGGCGCGGCCTACCACGGCAGGGTCCCGGTCGAAGCGCGTCTGCCAGAGTACTTCGCTCAGGACCACGACATTCGAGCGTGCCTCGTTGTCGGAACGCAGAAACGTCCGGCCTGCGATCGCCTTGACGCCGAGGACGTCAAAGAATCCGGCACTCACCCACTGGCGGCTGACGGTTTCGGCGGTGCCGTCTCTGCCGTCCATCACCATGCCGCCGATGTTGGGAACGAAGCCGGCAATCAAATCGAACGTCTGGGTCCGCTCGTTCCAGTCGGCCATATTGAGCGGCGAGATCGCGCTTCGCGGCGAGCGCTCGGTCCGTTCCCAGACCATGACCAGGCGATCAGGATCGGGGAGTGGCAACGGCCGGAGCAAGGCGGCGTCGACGAGCGCGAAGATGGCGCTGTTGGCGCCGATGCCGAGTGCGAGCGTCATGGCCGCCACGAAGGTGAAGCCCGGCGAGCGTCTCAACTGGCGAAGCGAAAAGGTCAGGTCGTACCGGAACTCCTCGAGACGCTGGCTGAGGCGCATCTGACGCTCGCTTTCTCGCGGGAGAGCGCACGGAGATTGAGGTCTGACGCCGCGGGACCGCAAACCGGCGGTTCCCGGGCGCTGCTACGAACGTAGCATAATGCTACGAACGCAGCATGTCAATCGTACGGATCAGTGATGTGCGGGTTTGGTGTCGACGACCAGGGTGGCTCGGTAATCCTCGGGCGCAATCGTTGCGCCTTCGCGCGGATGCGGATCCAGGCTGACCAGGCGAACAACCAGGCCGGCGTAATCCGTTTCGCGGCCAAAGCGTTCGCTGGTGTGCAGGGAACGCGTCTCAGCTGCGGCGGGAGGTCTTTCCAGTGTGAGCTCAACCGTCGCATCGCCAGCCCACACGCATTGCACGCCGACCGGGCAGCGTGAATCCTGAGGAACGCCTTCGAATCGAACCTGCAGGTTCGTGTCGGTCAACTGGCGCGTCTCGCGCGCCTTCAATTCAAATGGCTCGCCGCGTTTGGCTCCGGCCTTCTCTCCGCCCTGTCCGAAGATCACCGGCGCGAACGTAAGGACAACGGCTGCGGTCGCCATCCTCGCAATGCGCGTTGCGCAGTCATTTCGTCCGAGGAGCATCTGTACCTTCTTCCGCGTCATTCACCACTGTATACTCGCCGCCCGCACCGGCATATTCGATTCCTTTCCCACTGTTCAGACCAATCTCGCTCGGAGCCTGCGATACTTCAGGACTGATCCGTTGAACGCTGGTTCTCTATCGAGCCATAATCAGCGCGCTGTGAAAGAAGTCGTCATCAGTCGCCGCGAATTACTTATCGCGGCCGGCGCTGGCACCGCGGGCCTCCTCCTCGAACAAAGTGGCGTGCGCGCGCAGCCCTCGCCGGGCAGAACGATCGTTTTCTCGCATACAACCGTCGTGAACGTCGATGCCGTTCAAGACGATGTGGCGCTCGCCGTTGAAGGGGACAAGATCGTCGCGATCGGTCCCAGCGATTCGATTCTGAAGACGTATCCGAACGCCGAGGTCTACGACGGACGCGGAAAGGCTCTCGTTGCCGGCCTCATCAACTGTCACGCGCATCTCGCGGCAACGCTCGCCCGGGGTTTCAACGAGGACTTCGGGTTCCCCAACTCCGCACGCCTGGCCGTCCAGCCGAACTCGCTCCTTCAGGGAGAGGAAGCCACGCTGATGGTGACCGTCGGCGCGTTGGAAGCGATCCGGACCGGCACCACTACGATCGTCGAGAATTCCGCAGGCATCAGCCGCCATGCGGCAGCGTTAGCGAAGATGGGTCTCCGTTGCGTCTTCGCCGAGTCGGTCCGCGACAGCGAGAATGTTCCCGGCCCAATGTCTCCGGAGGGGCTCGCCAAGAGTGAAACTCCCAGGTTCTCGCCCAAGCTGCGAGACGAGGGTCTGCAGCGCATCAACGACTTGTTCAGCAAGTGGCATGGTGCGAATCAGGGACGTATCAGCGTGTTCCCAGCAGCCGCGCTTGCCGAGACTGCGTCGCCCGAGTTGCTGCAGGCTGTGCGCGCGTTCGCCGAAAAACACAATCTCGGATACACGATCCATCTGTCTCAGAGCCGCGCCGAGGTCGATTTCATGAAGCGACATCACGGCGTCAGTCCGCCGGCGTTTCTCGCGAAGCACGGCTTTCTCGGCCCGCTCCTGTTCGCTGCGCACTGTCGTTATGTAGACGAACCCGACATTACATTACTTGGCAAGTCCGGCACGATCATTTCGCACCAGGCGGCAATGGCCGGAAACCGCGGGGTCATCCCGCCGATTGCCGCGCTGCGGGCGGCCGGCTGCACGATCGCGAACGGCACAGACAACAACACCAACGATCTGTTCGAGGTCATGAGGGTCGCGCTGTTGACCGAACGGATCTCACGCCACGATGCGTTCCCGGGCGTTCGCCCTCAACCAGAAGACATGCTCGAGGATGCCACGCAAGGAGGCGCGCGAGCGGTGCAACAGTCAAAGCTGCTCGGCTCGCTCGACGCTGGGAAGAAAGCAGACCTCCTTGTCGTCGACACTCTGCGGGCGCACCTTGTACCGGCGGGGCGCTTCGTGTCCGCGTGGATCCACAACGGTCAGCCGTCTGATATCGAGTCGGTCATGGTCGACGGCCAGTTCGTCATGCGAAACCGTAAGGTCCTCACCATGGACGAGGCCAGCATCATCGCCGAAGCCGACAAGGTTGGACGGCGAATCTGGAATCAGGTGAAAGCCGCGGGACCGATCGCGATACCGGGTCGATCGCGTCAACGATGATGCCGCGCGTCGAGATCTGGATTGCTGTGATCGCGCGTCCTGCATTAGGGGAAGTGACCATATCAAGGCGCTGCACGCTGCCGAAAAAAAAATTGCGACGCGTGCATGATCGTGCTTGACAGCACGCGATCACAACACTACATTCGGCAACGCTGCGCGCGCCGGAAGGCACGAGTCAGCATTGTTGGTTCGGGAATGCGAGTACATTCGTTCGCGTGATGCGGTGCATCTTCGCAAGAAGATGCACCGCAGAGCGCGAACCGAAGATGCACACATTCGCGGGAAAGAAGCACGCGACGGTTCTCGAGCGGTAAAGCGCCGAGCGTGATCGTCAGTGGAGACGCGCAAGCGTTTCCGCCGACGCTCATGTGAGACGGTTTATCGCACGAGTGCAGGGGCGGCTTCGAAATCGGGAACGTGCAAACGTTTTCGTCCAGCAGGCTGATGAGTGAATTTCGGCGCGCGTTGCCTCGTACGATCTCGTCGCCTTCTGTGGCGCTGCGATCCGGCCCTCGTCTTGTCCCAGCTCGGACACGTCCGCGCTAACGACTGCGCAGGTCTCCAAGTCTCAATCTGATACGATGCGCGACACCGCGAAACTCTTGTAACTGGCGGCAGTGTCTGCAAGTGATATTCCGGAGGGCGCCATGCGGTACGTTCTCGCTCTCGCATTGATTCTCCTCGCTGGTTGCTTCGAATCAGCCCTGGCCCAGAATCCGACGTTCGCTCTCGAAGGCACGGTCGTCGACGCGCAGCAAGCCGTGTTGCCCGGCGCATCGGTAACCATCCACAACGTTTCCACCGGACTCACGCGGACGGTCACAACCGACCTCAACGGTCGATTCGTCGCGCGAGCGCTTCCGCCTGAGGGCGTCTACCGGCTGCAGGTCGAGCTCGCCGGGTTTGCCAGCGAGGTTCGCGAGAACCTGCGCTTCAATGCCGGTCAAAACGTGGTGCTCAACATTTCGCTCAAGCTCTCGACGGTGCAGGAGACGATCACCGTTTCAGGCGATGCACCAACCGTGCAAACGACGTCGTCGGAAGTGTCGAGCACGATCGATCAAACCTCATTCGAAAAGCTGCCGGTGAAGGAGCGCAACTACTTCCGTCTTCTGACGCTCGACTCCAACGTCGTGGCCGCCGGCACTGGATCGAATGCCGTCAACGTGGGCGGACAGGAAGTGTGGAATTTCGGCACCTACGTCGATGGCACCAACAACCACTCGAAGTGGCTGACGCTGCAGCGCGCGCCGCAGCTCGGGTCGAGCGGATTCGCGATCGAGACGGTCAAGGAAGTGCAACTGATCACCAATCAGTTTTCGGCCGAGTTCGGCGGCCACTCGGCGGGCGTGGCCAGCATGATCACCAAGAGCGGCACCAACGATCTCGGCGGGTCGGCGTTTATCATGGTGCGGCCCGGTGATTGGGACGCACGTCCTCCGCTTACTCCGGTAAAGACGCCCTACAACCAGCAGCAGTTTGGCGCCACTGTTGGCGGACCGTTCATTCGCGATAAGGCGTTTTACTTCGGCAGCTACGAGCGGCGCCGCGAGCGCAGCCAGGTGGGGGTCACCGCGGTGGAGGCATACGGTCTCGTCGTGCCGACGCCGGCCGACGAACACCAGGGGCACTTCAAAGGCGACCTCCGCTTCTCGCCAAAAAACTCACTCGGAGTGCGCTACAACATGGTCCGCTGGAAGAAAGACAACGAGATCGGCGGACTGCAGCTTCCGGGCACCGGCTTCCTCTGGGACAACAACGTCGATACGGTGCACGGCAACTTCCTCACGGTCGTTTCCGATCGCTTCCTGAACGAAGTGCGCGGACAGTATTCGCGCTATACCGACAAGCGCGCCGCGAAGTGCAACTGCGTCTCCATTCAGCGTACTGGCTACTCTACGACCGGCGGCTACGACTTCGGCACATGGGGCGTGCTGCCGGAGGAGACCTACGACATCTCGGACACGGTGTCGCTTTGGAAGGGGAACCACTCGATGAAGACCGGCGCGTCGTTTACCTACGACGTGACCAAGCAGCTCTATCAGCCGCTGCAAAACGGTGTCTACCGATTCAGCGGTTCTCCTGCGGTCGCACCGACGCCCTTCCAGTTCCAGCAGTCGTTCGCGCTCGTGCCCGAAGCGGCTTTGATGTTCCCCAAGGCCTATGTGATCGCCGGGTTCTTCCAGGACGACTGGCGCGTCCACAGCAACCTGACCCTGAATCTCGGCCTGCGCTACGACGTCGAGATTGTCAAGGACATCCCCGACTGGCCCGCGGGGACCGACATGAACAACGTCGATCCGCGCATTGGCTTCGCGTGGGATCCGAAGGGGGATCAGCGGTGGGCGATCCGCGGCGGCTTCGGACGATTTACGCAGCAATACGCGATCTTCACCATCGTCAAGGGCGGCGTCGGCGGACGCCATGGACAGGTGACGGTGTCGCTGACTCCAAGCGATCCGCTGTTCCCCGTTTATCCGAACGCGCTGCCCGCGTTTCCACCTGGCGCGGTGTTGCCGCCGCGCGATATCCAGGAGATCTCACCCGATCTCGAGAACGAGCACGCGTGGACAGCACATATCGGTGTCCAGCATCAGCTCGGTGCGCGAACGAGCATGGCGGTTGACGCCAACGTCAACCGCGGCGTCAAGCACGGCTTCCTCGACATGAATCAGGCACAGCCGATTCCGAAAGACGTGCTGAATGCCGCGCTCGCACCCAACCCGAATGCGACCATCCGGACGCAGGCGCAGGCCGATGCGACGCGTCCAATTCTGCCGGTGCCAAACGGGTTCCGGCGCATGGACCTGCTCACCAACGAGGGGCGCTCGTGGTACCAGGGCATTCGCTTCTCGCTGCAGCATCGCACTGCGCCGCTGATCTTAGGCGCTTCGTACACCCTGTCGAAATCGGAGGATCGTCTCAATCACTGGTTCTCGCCTGAAGACAGCTCGGATCCCGAGCTCGATCGCGGACCGACTGGCGCCGACACGCCGCATAATCTCGTGACAAACCTGTCGTGGAGCCTGCCGGGTTCGGGTCCGGTGCTGAGCGGTTGGCGTCTCAGCTCGGTGTCGCATCACCAGAGCGGAAGTCCGTACTCGATCCGTTACGCCGGCGACCCAACCGGCGGCGGACTCACCGGCGGATGCAGCAGCCGCGGGTGCCAATTCAGCCGACCCGGCGCGCGCAACACCGAACGCGGCAAGTTCATCAACTATGCCGATATCACGCTCGCGCGGGTCTTCGACATCGGATCCGATCACCTCGAGGTTCGGGCGGATGTGTTCAACGCCTTCAATAATCAAAACCTGCTCGCGGGTGGTTATTTCAACACCGTCGGCCACTCGCTTTTCGGTGAACACTCGGGAGGCGCGAACGTCTTTCCCGGGCGGCAGTTCCAGTTTGCGACGACGTATCGATTCTGATGGCACGAATATCGGCGGTTATGATCCGACCCATGTCTGTCGCGCCGCTCCTCATGTTCGCCGTCGTCCTGTCGGCGCCGGCGAGCATGCAGGAACAAAGCAAACCGTCCGCGGCCGGCGCGGACGGGGTTCGTGTTCGTGTCGAAACCGAACTCGGCGACATCGTTGTCGAAGTCGATACCAAGCGCGCGCCGGTGACGTCGGCGAACTTTCTGAAGTACGTCGACGCACGTCACTACGACGGCGGAAGCTGGCATCGGACGGTCAGGTTGGACAACCAGCCGGAGAGCACGGTGAAGATCGAGGTGATCCAAGCCGGTGTGAATCCGGACAAGGCAAAAGACGGGTTTCCGCCGATCGCACTCGAACGAACCAACAGGACCGCCATCCTGCACAAGGATGGTGTCATCTCAATGGCGCGTGGTGCGCCCGACAGCGCGACATCCGGTTGGTTCATCTGCATCAACGATCAACCGTCGCTTGATTTCGGTGGAAACCGGAATCCAGACGGCCAGGGCTTCGCCGCGTTTGGCCGCGTCATCTCCGGCACGGACGTGGTCAGAAAAATACAGATGGCGCCTTCGTCCGACGATCGAACCACCAACACGGAAGCGCAGCGGCTCATGCCGCCGATCAAAATCCTGAAGGTTTCACGGACCGCGGGTTGAGCAACGCGCCGAAATCTGGCGCTGCTCATTACAGTCGCGTAAGATCTGCGGCCGACCGCGCTTCAAGATGCCTCATCGAGCGCGTGCGGCAATCACAATCACGTCGAACCTGTCAGCCATTTCACGCTATTTCCCGTGTCTTGCGTGCGTGGTCTGGCGTTTGCTATCTGAACGGCCGCCCATGCCTCTCAGAGGTGAGTTCACGACACAAACGCAACGCGTCCACTCAATGACTTTGCGCAGCGCTCACATCGTGGTGACGTTCGCCGGCTCGCCGCGCGAGGCGCGTCTAGCCCATCGTCGCGGTAACATTCGTTCCCGTGACCCTCGATCGGCTGCAAATTGAAACTCCTCGTCTGCTGCTGCGTCTGCCGTGTGCCCAGGATTTCGATGCGTGGGCTGAGATGATGGCCGATGAAGAGACGGCGCGATTCATCGGCGGCGTGATGCCGCGCGAGGTGAGTTGGCGCGCGCTGATGACGATGATCGGTGCGTGGCACGCGCAGGGATTTGCGATGTTCTCGGTGATTGAGAAATCGAGCGGGCGCTGGGTGGGCCGTCTTGGGCCGTGGATGCCGGAAGGCTGGCCGGGAACCGAAGTAGGATGGGCGATCGTGCGCGAGTGCTGGGGGCGTGGCTACGCGACTGAAGGCGCTGCCGCCGCGATCGATTGGGCCTTCGATCATCTCGGCTGGTCGCGCGTCATTCACTGTATCGACCCGGCGAACCTCGCATCGCAAGCCGTGGCGCGCAGGCTCGGTTCGCGAAAGCTCGGCGAGGGGTTACTGCCGCCGCCCTTTCAGGACGTCGCGGTAGACATCTGGGGGCAATCTCGCGATGAGTGGCGGCGCCGCGCGTCGCGTTGACGGCACAAGCCGCACCGCGGCCTCAGCTTGCAGAGCGGCGTCCTGACATCACATACTCTGCGGCCAGCGTAAGTTTAAGGCTCAGGTTCAAAGTTGCCTCGATGGCGTGAACAAAGGAGATGGCTATGACCAGGGTGTCTTGTCTTATCGGCCTGACGGTGCTGGCGGTGTTACCACTGATCGCATTCGAGCAAACACCAGCCGGGCGCGGCGGTCAGCCAACGACCCCTCCGCAGCCGATGGGGTTCTTCATCACGAGCGCGCCGAAGGATGGCGCCAACCTCGGCGGGCTTGCCGGCGCGGACGCGCATTGCCAGCAGCTTGCCGCCGCGGCGGGCGCGGGCAGTCGCACGTGGCGCGCTTATCTGAGCACGCAGGGCGCCAGCGCCGTTAATGCGCGCGATCGGATCGGCGCCGGCCCGTGGGCCAACGCGAAAGGGCAGGTCGTCGCGCGCGATCTCGCGCATCTGCATGGCGACACAGTGGAGGCCGCGCAGCTCGGCAACAACCTGACGCGCGCCACCGCGCTGACTGAGAAAGGTGAACAGGTCAACGGCGTCGGTTCGACGCCGAATCAGCACGACATCCTGACGGGATCCACGACCGCCGGCCGCGCGTTCACCGAGTCGGCCGATCATACGTGCGCGAACTACACGAGCAACGCTGACGGAACCGGCAGCGTCCAGGTCGGCCATCACGATCGCACTGGTGGAGGCAACACGTCGTGGAACTCGGCTCATCCGAGCCGCGGGTGCAGCCAGGCGAATCTCGTGGCTACTGGCGGCAACGGCTATTTCTATTGCTTCGCCGAGAAATAAGCTCAGAGTTCACTCGAGTTGACAACGCCAACGGCGCCAGAAAGCTCGCACGATGCCGCTACCGGGCCGCAAAACGCGGCATCCCGCACGGCGCCGCGATTGTCGACTCGAGTGAATTGAGGGGGTTGAATTGCGCGATGGCGGGGTGAGATTACGCAAGACGAACGCAACTCGGGCGGGCGCGCTCGTGTTTCGTGACCTGACCCCGGCTGCAGAACTTCACGAGAGCGGGACCGTCTAATCACATCGTGCTGCTGCAGGACATCCGCTACGCCGTCCGCACGCTTCGGTTCAGTCCTGGCTTTGCGGCGCTCGCGACCATCTGCCTGGCGCTCGCCATCGGCGTCAACACGATGATTTTCAGTGTGGTTGACGGCGTGCTGGTCGAGCCGCTGCCGTTCGACGATCCCGATCGGATCATGCAGTTGAACGAGGCCAATGCGCAGAGCGGCATTCGTCGCGCTGGCGTCTCGTACGCCAACCTTCGCGATTGGCGGGAGCGCAGCCGCTCGTTGACGACTATTGCCGGAATTTCGCAGCGCAACTTCGCGTTGTCGGACCGTGGCGACGCCGAGCGCTACGACGGCGCCGCAATTTCCTGGGATTTGTTTTCGCTACTCGGCGTGAAGCCGGCGCTCGGTCGCGACTTCGTGACCAACGACGATCGGCCGGGTGCCGAACCCGTGGTGCTGCTGAGCGACGAGGTCTGGCAACTGCGTTATCGCGCTGACCCGGCGGTGATTGGCCGCTCAGTTTCAGTGAACGGCCGCCCGCACACGTTCGTCGGCGTCATGCCCCCGAATTTCGAGTTTCCACTCAACCAGAAGATGTGGGTGCCGCTGGCGCCGCTGGCAACCGACGAGCCGCGCGATCGACGAAGCTTGATGGCGGTGGCGCGACTCGCCCCGGGCGTGTCGATCGACCTGGCGCGCGAAGAATTGAAGGCAGTGGCGGCAGGGATCGCGCGCGAATACCCGACCACTAACGATCAATGGTCGGCCGTCATCCGGCCGATCAAGGAGATTTTCATCCCAGCTGACGTGCGGCTCGTACTCCTGACCATGATGGGCGCCGTGACGCTCGTCCTGGTCATTGCGTGTGCCAACGTGGCCAACCTGCTGCTGGCGCGTGCCGCGGCGCGCCGGCGCGAGATTTCCATCCGCGCGGCGATCGGTGCGGGACGTCTCCGGATCGCCCGGCAGCTGCTGACCGAAGCGATCTTGCTGGCGATGCTGGCCGTGCCACCGGGTGTGGCTATCGCGTATGTCGGGAACGAGCTGACGCGCCGTGCCATCCCGCCGGACGACATTCCGTATCTGATCGACTGGGAAATCAACACCACGGTGCTGCTTTACACCATTGCCGTTGCCCTTGTTACGGGGATCGTCTTTGGTCTCGCACCGGCGCTGCAGACGGCGAGCTTGAACCTGCAGAGCGCGCTCAAGGAAGGCGGCCGCGGCACTGGCGGCGTCGGTCCACGAGCGAGGTTGCGCAACGGCCTCGTGGTCTGCGAAATCGCCCTGTCGCTCATCCTGCTTGTTGGCGCGTCGTTGTTCGTGCGCAGCTTCATCAATCTTCGCAACGCCGATGTCGGCTTCGACTCCGAGCGGCTGATGACGCTGCGCTTCTACATGACCGGCGACGCGTACGCGCAAGAGGACACGCGCGCGAGGCGAACCGACGAGATCGTGCGGCGCATCGAATCGCTGCCAGGGGTTTCTGCCGCATTCGGGTCCAATCTCGTTCCGCTCAGCGGAGGCGGCGGTGGCGGGCGTCTCCTCATCCAAGGGCGCACCTTTCCGGCAGGCGAGGAGCCTTTCTTCGGCTTCACCGGCGTCACGCAGCACCTGCTCGAGACCTTGAATGTCTCGCTCGCGCGCGGACGCACGTTCACGGCGGCGGAAGGACAAGCCAGGCAGCCCGTGGCGATGATCAACGAGACGATGGCGGCGCGCTTCTGGCCGAACGAGGATCCGATCGGCCGTCAGTTCCGCATCAAAGATCCGGCCATCACCGATTCGTTCACCATCATCGGTGTCGTTCGCGACTTCCGTCATTTCGAAATCAATCCTGGCGACGAGGCCGCTCCGGCCAACGCCTACGTGCCGTACCCGTATGCCGCGACGGCAAATACCGGCCTCACGATTCGCGTTGCCTCTGGCGATCCGGCAGGCATTACGGCGAGCGTGCGCGAAGAGATCCGGCGGCTTGACGCCACTCTTCCACTCTTTGCGGTGCGATCGATGGAGGAAGTGAAGCGTCTCGGCTCGTGGCAGTTTGGATTGTTCGGGTGGATGTTCTCCGCGTTCGGCGCCGTGGCGTTGCTGCTCGCGGTGACGGGCGTCTACGGATTGCTGGCATATGCCGTCTCGCAGCGCACGCAGGAAATCGGCGTGCGCGTAGCGCTTGGTGCCGACCGTCGTGACGTCATCGGCTTGATTGTCGGTCAGGGCCTGCGGCTGGCGGCGGTCGGCATCGTGCTTGGGCTCATCGGATCCTTCGGCGTGACGCATGTGATTGGGTCGTTGCTCTACAACATCACGCCGACCGATCCCGTCACGTTTGGCGGCGCATCAGTCTTTATCGTTGTCGTGGCTCTGCTCGCGAGCTACGTACCGACGCGCCGGGCGGTTGGAGTTGACCCGCTCGAGGCACTGCGCTCCGAATAGAAGGGGAAAAGGGGTCTGACCCCTTTTTCCGATTCGTACGCCGAGGGGAAAGCGGTCTTCACCGATTTGAGTACAGCGGTTGAGCGCTCAGAAAGCGCGCCAGGTCTCGAGCCGATCGGATCGGATGGGCGGTGGCCCATTTCAGGTTCAGCAGGAGCATCTCTTCATGCCACGCGCGCGCCGCAGCACGGCTTTGATCGTCGTGTTGATCGACTCGACGACACCGAAGCGGACCGGATGATCGCAGTACGCCGCGATCCCTTCGATGTGCTTGAAGAGGAACTCGCCGAGGCGCTCCATCTCGGGGAGCCGTTGCCAGCGAAGCGCCTTGATCCATCCGAGTAGGAAGTCCAAGACGCCGGGCCGCGTCTTGTAGGTCCAGAGCCGATCGAGCTGCTCGCGCAGGACATACGCTTTGAACAAACGCCGGTTGACGGCGAACAGCGCCTGCAGCTCGGCGCGTTTCGATCCGCGCACGGTCTTCCAGCGCCGAAGTAGCAGCCACCGCTTGCCTCGACCATGCGCCCGCATACGGAACCGCCGCGAAAGAATTCCTGGCGACGGACCTCATCGAGCGCCGCGCTGGCGTGCTGGAGGACCTGAAACTTGTCGAAGACGACCTCCGCCTGCTTCAGCACGGCTCCCACAGCATTCAGATACGGTCGATGCATGTCGGTACACACGGCCGTGATCGCCGCGCGTTGCCGGGCCGTCAGGTCCTCCGTCAGCAGCGCGGTGGCACTGATCTCGTTGCGATCCGTTCGCAAGCCAATGACTCACACAATTAGCAAAACTCGGGACCTGGTACGCCGGTTGCTGGGCGCTATGAGACCTCCGCATTCAGAGGCTAGTCGTCGATTTGGTCGCAAGGAGCTGTAGCGCGCAATTCGTGCTTAGCGCACGAGGACAACTCAAGCATCAGGAGAATGCAATGCAAAACCAACGAAGAATCAAACCGTTCAGATGCCCCTGGACGCCCTTCGCCATCTCGATGGCGCTCGCGTTGAGCTTTGCCGGGAGCGCTGCAGCCCAAGAGCTGCCTCTTTCGTTGTGCGCACCGCAAAGCAACACGTTCAGCACCAATGTCGATAATCCCTTCTTCCCATTGCAGGCAGGTCAGCAGTGGGTGCTCGTTGGCAAAGAAGGTCCTGATGACCTGGGCCTCCGCATTACCGTGCTGAACGGGGTGGAACGGTTCTACCGCGCGCCCAAAGATGGCGTGCCAACGATCGAAGCGGTGCGGGTAGAGGAATTGGAGTGGGAAGATGACGATGGAGACGGTGAGATCGATGACGAAGAGTTCGTGATTGAGACATCGATCAACTATTTCGCGCAAACCCAGGAAGGCACGGTCTGCTACTTCGGTGAGGACGTTGATATCTTCCTACCCGAGGGAGGCGTAAGCCACGAAGGAGCTTGGCGCGCTGATGCCCCCAACAACGCACCTGGGATTTTCATGCCGGCAGACCCGCAGGAGGGCATGACCTTCCAGCAAGAAGTCGCTCCCGGTGTGGCGGAAGATCGAGCGACCATTGTCGACGTCGGCCGCGGCGTCACCACGCCGGCGGGCACGTTCACCGATACGATCAGGGTTCGCGACTTCAACCCGCTGGACGGAAGCAGAGGCTTCAAGACGTATGCCCGGAACGTCGGACTCATCCACGATGGCCCGCTGCTCCTATTGAGCTTCTGATCATCGAGTTCGCGTGTGCGTGAGGCCGCACCGATGGGCGCTCGCCGTCGATTGTGAGCGAGGTATGTGATAAATGCGTGGGATCGCGCTTCGATGTCCAGGCCGCCGGGGAGACCGCCCACACCACTTGCGGTCCGCGCAGGCGGTACGACCTCAGACCGCTGTACTCAAATCGCATCGATTACGTGCAGTCGCAAGCTTCGCCGCGCCGGCCCGAGTGCAACGGCAGGTTCGCCTTTGGGGACATCATGTAGCGCGGAGCTTCAGCTCCGCGTCACAGCGGCGGCCGCATGGCCGTCGCCCCAACCTGCGAACCTCCAACGTGCGACCTTGCGAACCTCCTGGCCGTAGACACGTCGGGCGATTCATGGGACCATCAGCCGATTCGAATCAAATCCAACGGAGTGGCAGCCATGACCGCTCATCCCCGACGATTGCTCGGCGCGCTCGCCTGCGTCACCAGCGTCCTTGTCGTAACCTTCGCCCCACTCGCCGCGCAGACGCCTGCCGCGAAAGGGAAGCCGCATGTCGTGCCGCGCACCCTCGAGGGCAAGCCCGACCTGCAAGGGAACTGGAGCAACGAGACTCAGACACCGCTCGAGCGGATGGGTACGCAGTCCGCGACACTCACTGACGCCGAAGCCGCCGCCATCGAGGAACGCGCGCGCTTTGTCGCAGAGTTCCGGGATAAGGCGAGCGACCCCAATCGCGGCACGCCAGTAGCCGGCGGCGACGAGAAGGCGCTCACTGCGCCGGGCGAGCCGTCGTTCATCGAGCGCATCGCCGAAGCAGCCGGCGGGAAGGTTGGTGGCTACAACGGCTTCTGGCTCGATCCCGGCAGCAACGTGATCCGGATCGACGGCGTCGCGCGCAGTTCCATCATCATCGATCCGAAGGACGGCCGCTTCCCGCCGCTGACCGACGCAGCGAAGCAGCGGTTAAGCGAACGGGCCGCGCTCGCCAAGAAATACGGCGAGTTCGATCATCCGGAAACGCGGCCGCTCTCCGACCGGTGTTTGTTGTCCTTCGGTTCGAACGCGGGCCCGCCGATGCTGCCGAACTACTTCTACAACAACAACTACACCATCGTGCAGACGAAGGATCAGGTGATGATCCTCACCGAAATGGTGCACGACGTCCGCATCATTCGACTTGGTGCAACCCAACACCTGCCGAAGCACGTGCAGCCCTGGTTCGGTGATTCGATCGGTCATTGGGAGGGTCAGACGCTGGTCGTTGAGACAACCAATATCAACCCGGTGCAGCTGGCGCAAACGAGCATTCTGTGGCCATACCGCGGCGCGTCCGAGGATCTGAAAGTGACGGAGCGTTTCACGCGCACGGGCCCGGATACCATTCTCTATCGCTTCACGATGGAAGACCCTTCAAGCTTCACTGCGCCGATCACTGGCGAGCTGCCGTTCAAGCGCATCGACGAGCAGATTTACGAATACGGCTGTCACGAAGGCAACTACGCCCTCTCCAACATCCTCTCGGGCGAACGCGCGAAGGAAAAGCAGGCCGTGCCCAACAAGCAGCAGTAACTAGTTCTTGTTGTTGGCTTGGCGCGCTCCGCGCGCCGTAGACCGTTATGCGGGTCCACAACGCGTACAAAATTCACGTCTGTGGCCGCATAACGGTCTAATAGCCGGAGCCGAGCGGGCGAGGGAGGACCATCTGATGATCCGGCGTCGCTCAGTTGCGCCGTTAAGCGATTTCGTCACCCTCGGTGGAGGAGGCGTAGAGAGCCGATTCAGTCTCACCACCGGCGTTGCGTGGCGATTCTAGGACGGCGGTTGCCCGCGACGAGAACTAACAGACCACGATACGTGGGCTTCCCGCGTTATCGCGGTCCGTCGGCGCTATAGTGAATGAAAGACCGATGCGTTTGAGCTGTGCCGTAATTGTACTGATCGGATTACCCGCTGTAGCCGTGGCACAAACAGCCGAGCCTCCGGCGCCGAGTGCGGCATCGCTTCCTCCGATTGGACTGCCGCTCCCATCGATTGGACTGCCACTCCCGGCGATCGGCCTTCCTCCGACGGGCGCTCCGCAACCGAGCAACGACGCTCTACCTCCGCGGCGTCAGCGATTACGCGGCCGAGGTTTGGGCAACAACGTGGTGTTTCTGGTGCCGACGTACGGTTGGGGTGCGCTTGCACCGGGCGAGATCGCGCCGGCACCTTACGCGATCCCCGAAGGCCCGCCGGTTGCCAGCGAACAGCAGTCGCAGGTTGGCGCCTTGCGACTCGAACTCGAGCCTCCGCATGCGCAGCTGTTCGTCAACGGCGAATACATCGGTACGCCCGAGGATTTCAACGGAGAGCTGCAGCTCGCCGCCGGTTCGCACACGTTCGAGATCAGGGCAGCAGGCTACGAAACATTGGTGGTCAGCGTGAAGATCGCTCCTGGACGAACGATTACGTATCGCGGGGAGTTGAAGCGCACGGACCGAGAATCGCCGTCGCGAGCGCCGCGAACGCAATCGCGTGACCGACCCGAAACGAAGAGGAACCAGCCGCCCGCTGCACCGGCAAGCACGTTCTATTACATTCCCGGGTGCTACATGGGCAATCTGCCGCCTGAGAAGGTAGCGTTGCCCGCGAATTGCGACTTGAGCCGCCTCGTCACACGCCGGTATTGACCGGCGCAACGCACTCGATTCGCGCACACCGCGGCGGCTCCGGGACGCGCGCTTCGGTTCGATTATAGAAGCCAAAGCGCTGAGAAAAGCTCGATCGACCGATACTCGCGACGATGAAAGTCCTGTTGATTCTCAGGCACGCCAAGTCGAGCTGGAGCGACAGTGGCCTCCCCGATCACGAACGACCGCTGAACAAGCGCGGCGAACGCGACGCACGGCGAATGGGCGAACTCGTGTGCGAGCAGCGACTGATCCCCGATCTGATCATCAGCTCTGATGCGGTGCGGGCCGCGATGACGGCGGAGGCTGTAGGTGAGGCGGCTGGCTACGCGGGTAAGATCCTATTCGATCCGCGGCTCTACGCGGCGAATCCCGATGACATCATCGCGGTGCTGCGCACCGTCAAGGCGAACGCCGGGACCGTGATGATCGTCGGGCACAATCCCGGTTTGGAGGGTCTGATCGAGCAGCTTACCGGCGAGCAGCACGGCTTGCCAACCGCTGCCCTCGCCGAGATCCGGTTGCCAATCGCTCGCTGGCGCGACCTCGACGCGAGTACCCGGGGATCGCTTCTCGATCTCTGGCGGCCGAAGGAAATGCGATAAATGCCGCGGCGAATCACTCAGTCCGCAGCGCGTTCATCGGCGCAATCGACGCCGCGCGCGCGGCCGGCACCAGAGTGGCGATGAACGCGGCCGACGCGAGCGCCGCCGCAGCAACGCCTAGCGCCGCCGGATCCCAGAACGACACGCCATACAACTGTGCCGACAGCATGTAGCCGGCGCCAACGGCGAGCGGCAGGCCGAGCGCAAGACCCGCGACGACCCGGCGGAACGCCCCGCTGAGGACAATTCCGATCACCTTCCCACGATCGGCCCCAAGCGCCATGCGGATGCCGATCTCGTTCGTTCGCCGCGCCACCGAATACGCCGTGACGCCGTACAGCCCGATCGCAGCGAGCACGAGCGCGACGCCGCCGAAGAGTCCCGCCAGGCTGGCGACTGCGCGCTGCTGATCGAAGGAGCGCTCGACTTGCTGGCGCAGCGTTCGGACGCTGGTGACGGTCAGATTCGGATCCGCCTCGGCGAGCACGCGTTTCAGCTGCGGCTCGAGCGTGCCTGGCGGCGCGTCGGTGACCAGCAGCAGCCCGCGGACGAAGTGCGACTGGAATTCGAGACGCTTCATCAACTCGTTTTGGTAATCCACCGTCTGCGCCAGCGGCACGTAGAACATCGGCCGCGCGGGACGGTTGAGCGCAAAGCCCGCGAACTTCGCGTCGCGTACGATGCCGACTATGCGGTATGTGGCGGCGTTTTCCGGCAGATCGAGTCCGAAATGTTGATCGATCGGATCCTCATCGGCCTTGAAGAAGCGGCGGACGAACGCTTCGTTCACGACCGCGACGTGCTCTGCCGTCTCGTTGTCGGCGGCAGAAAAGTATCGTCCACGCACGAGCTTCACGCCCAGCTGCTGGAGGTAGTTCGCGCTCACGCGATCCCACGACGCGCCGGCTTGTTCTCCCGGCGCCGGCAGCGGTTTTCCAGCGACGAGCACGAGCTCGCCCCAGTTGTCTGTGAGCGGGTTGTAGAGCGCGAGGCCTGCTCCCTGCACGCCAGGCATGCGATTGAGGCGCTCCTCAACATCGCGGTAAAGAGCCGCGAGCTTCTCTGCCGTGTAGGTCGCGGGAGGGCGATTCAACGCCACGAGGACGCGGCGGTCGATCGCGAAGCCGAAGTCCTGGTTTGCGAGGTTGCCGAGGCTCCGCGCAAGCATCGTGGACCCGGCGACGAGGACGACCGACAACGTCGCCTGCACCACGAGGAGCGCTTGGCGCGCGAACGACGAATGATCACCGGTCGTGCGCCCGGCGCCGCGCAAGGCGTCGATTGGATCGGTCCGCGTCGCGAACCACGCGGGTGCGGCGCCGAACACGACGCCCGTGATGAGTGCCAGGGCGGACGCGAATGCCAGGACCATTGGCGAAGGGCGGGTGTCGATCGGCAGGATCGTCGCGCCCGCGAAGGCGAGTGAGAGCAGCAGGCGCGCGGCTCCGACTGCGACGACAAGTCCGGCGATCGCGCCCGCGATTGCCAGAAGGACACTCTCGACGAGCGCCTCCGTCACGATCTGCCGACGTGATGCACCCATGGCGAGGCGAATGGCGGTCTGGGCGCGCCGCGCCATGGCGCGCGCGAGCAGGAGATTGGCGACGTTGGCGCATGCGATCAGGAGCACCAGCGCGCAGACGCCGAGGAGAATCTGCAGGCTGCGTCCGTACTGCTCTTTCATGATGCCGACGCCGGCGCCCGCCGGGACAACGTTGATCACCTGCTTGGGCAGCGATTGGATGACATTCGGCATCCAGTTGGCCGGATACCCGGAGTCGTGCTGCAACCATTGATGGAGAACGCCGGTGAGCCGCGCGTTCATTCCGTCGATCGTCGCGCCAGGCCGCAGCCGTCCGATCACGCGCAGCCACGCGGAGACCGGCTGGCGGAGGATAGAGGTATCGCCGTTGATCAACGGCTCCTGCTGGAGCGGTATCCACAGATCCGGCGGATCGGGGCGAAGCGTTTCGCCGAAGAATCCCGGTGGCGAGACACCGATCACGGTGAACGCGTGCCCCTCGACATGGAGCGTGGCGCCGACAATCGACGAATCGCCGCCGTACGCGCCCTGCCACGCGTGATAGCTGAGGACGATCGCGGGCGGTGCCGCCGGCCTGTCGTCGGCTGCAGTGAGAAGACGGCCCGCGAACGCGTTGACGCCGAGCGTCGAGAAGTAATTGCCGGTCACGTACTCGGAGCGGAGAGGCCTCGCCGTCGTGTCGACATTCTCTCGCCGCACGCTCACACGCGCGCCGCCTGCCTGAAAGGCCGTGAGCTCTTCGAATTCCGGCGTCTCCGCCTTCAGCCGCTCGAACAACGGAAACGAGAACATCCCCCAGCGATCCTGCGGGCCGCCCTGCACGCAGCAGGTGTCGCTATCGCCAATGCGGTAGAGCCGTGATGGATCGCTGACCGGCAACGAGCGCAGCATCACCGCATGGATGAGCGTAAAAATGGCCGTCGTGCCGCCGATTCCGAGCGCGAGCGTAAGCACGGCGGTGGCCGTGAAGACGCGCGCCGCCAAGAACTGGCGCAGCGTGTAGCGCAGTTCGCGAATCAAAGTTGCCATCGCAAGCCTCAGCAGAGCCAGCTCGAATTCAAAATGCAAAATTCGAAGGGTCTTTTCGCATTTTGAATTTGGAATTCGCGTGGTCCGGTGTTCTCACCAGCACCCTGTTAGACGGGAGACAAGCGCGATGGGTTGCGGGATGCGCCGGGAGCTGATCACCGAGCGCCGAACGCCCGCCCGGAATTCACTCCCATGCCAAGTGATGCCGGTGGGTCGAACTCAGTCTTCTTTCCACGGATTGTTGGCGAACACCGCCAACTCCGGCCAGAGCGCGCGTCGCGGCATGTTGAGCGCGGCCATGATCGTCTCGCCGATGTCCACTGCGTACAGCTTGTTGGGGTTGTTGCGCCCGGCCCTGCCGCCAAAGCCGGTCTGGACTTCTGAGGGGCAGACGCAGATCACCCGGATGCCGTGTGGCCGCAACTCCGCCTGCCAGCACTGGCTGATGCCGCGCACGGCCCACTTGCTCGCGGCGTAGGCTGTCGCGGTCGCAGCGCCCTTCATGCCGGACGTCGACGCGATGTTCACGATATCGCCCGAGCCCTGCGCCTTCATCTGCGGCACGACACGATTGGTGACATCCACCAGCCCGAACACGTTCGTGTCGAACATCGTCTTCATCTGATCGACGTCGAGTGCGCCGATCTCGGCACGATAGGCGTACCCGGCGTTGTTGACGAGGACGTCCACGCCGCCCATCCGGTCCAGGCATACTTGAATGGTTCTGGCGTTGTCGTCGCTCACCGATACGTCGGCTTGAAGCCCATACGCTCCGGTCTTGCGTGCGGTCGTGTCGATGAGTTGCTCGTTGCGGCCGGTGAACACCACCTGGTGACCGGCCTTCGACGCGAGTTCGACAATGGCGGCGCCGATTCCCTGACTGCCACCGGTTACGAGGAAACGAGCTGGTGTCATGGTCACCCCGCATCAACCTGTTTGGACCGCTATGCGGCCCCCAACGTGAATTTTGTACTCGTTGCTGGTCCGCATAGCGGTCCTAGGCGCGCGGAGCGCGCCAAGCAAATACTGCCAACCAGCCAAGGGCGAGGCTCCGCAGGCATCGGGATATCAAGGGCG
>JBKPDL010000003.1:0-10288 GCA_046727855.1 Acidobacteriota bacterium | reverse complement strand
CGAAGGAGCCTCGCCTGATCCAAACGATGCCGCAACCAGGACCTGCACGCCGCCGCCCGGCCGCGACTATACGAAGTTCCTCAACGCAAGTGGATTGAAGGGCGCTCGCATCGGCATCCCGCGCGCGTTTTATTACGACGCCGTCAAACTGCCAGGCGAGCAACGCCCTCGCGGCGGTCTCAATCCCGAACAGGCAAAGGTGATGGCTGACGCGATCGCGGTTCTCAAGCAGCAAGGCGCCACCGTTGTCGATCCGGCCGATGTGCCGAGCTTTGTGGACAAAGACGCCAACGCCAACTTCCTGCTGTTCGACTACTGTTCTGGCGGCGATCAAGCCAAGGGCAAAGATCAGAACTGTTCTGTGAACTTCAAGTTCGGCATGAAGCGCGATTTCAACGCCTGGCTCAAAACGCTTGGACTATCGGCGCCGGTAAAGACGCTCACCGAGCTGCGCGAGTGGAACCTTGCGCACGCCAAAGCCGGCGCGGCGCGATTCGGTCAGTCCCGCCTCGATATCTCTGACGAGATGGATGTCGAGGCCGACCGCGCACGCTTCGAAGACGATCACAAAAAGGACTGGCTCCTGAGCCGCGATCGCGGCATCGACGGCGTGCTGAAGGCCCATCAGCTCGACGCGATTGTTACCCCCGGCGGCTCGGGCGCCGGACTCGCCGCGCGAGCAGGCTATCCGATCATCGTCGTACCATTTGGCTCGGTGCCTAATGCACCAACGCCAGCGTTTCCTGCAGGGTTCGACCCGAAGCCTGCACCCTATGGTGTCGGTCTTACCGGAGGACAGTGCAGTGAACCACGACTCATCGAGCTTGCGTTCGCGTTTGAACAGGCGACGAAGCGCCGGGTGCCGCCGCCGTCCACGCCATAAGACACAGATAGGACGCAGATAAAAGCAGATAAAACGCGGATGGAACGCAGATAAGCTCAATAAAACGGTTTGTGAAAGGGCTGCCCATTGCTACCTGTCAGGACAACGTGTGGCTGTGGCGCCACGCAACGGTCAACGGGTAGGGTTTTGCTGTTTGTCTGCGTTCATCTTCATTAATCTGCGTTTCCATCTGCGTTATCGGCGTTTGATTGGCGTTCCATCTGCGTCCATCTGCGTTTTCATCTGCGTCCATCTGCGTTTTCATCTGCGTCCATCTGCGTTTTCATCTGCGTCCATCTGCGTTTTCATCTGCGTCCATCTGCGTTTCCATCTGCGTCCATCTCCGTTTCCATCTGCGTCCATCTGCGTTTCCATCTGCGTTTCCATCTGCGTCCATCTGCGTTTCTTTCTGCGTTCACCTGCGTTTCTTCTTTGACCCCGCATACGCGACGTTCTGCCACGCGAGCGTCATCGCTTCGCCAAGCGTCTCTTCTTTCGCGGCAGCAAGCCGCACGCGTGTGCACCCTTGCCGGCCCCAGGCGCCGCTTTCCGGAACGAAGATGTCCGGATGTTCACTCACGAATCGCTGTTGCTGTTCCGGTGTCAGCTTCACCATGCCGTGCTTGTCGTCGGCGTGAAGCGTCGCGAAGATCCTGCCGTTGGCGCGAAAGTCGGGATGGCCCATATGGGCCGCTTCGATCGCGCCCTCCATCCCGAGCGCAATTTTTCGAAACGTGCGTGCAGTCATGCGCACCTCGAAGGCTATTCAACAAGATCGATGGAGCTGTCCCCGAACCGCGGCTGACAGCGCGGGCATTGTCGCTTGCAGACTTCCTTCTAAAACCCTGAGCTCACCTCGATGCCATCCTTCGCGACCACGCGAATTGAGGGGCTAAAAGGTCGCGATTGGATTCAGCGGAAAGCCGGTCCCGCCGAGCACAGGCACAGGTGCCGCCGTGAGAAGGAATTCCCAGCGCTTCACCCGCGCGGCTTGCGCCGCGGCAGCTTCGAGATCCATGACATCGATGAGCGGCAATCCCATCGCGACGATGGCAAGCTGGTGGATGGGACGTCCGTTCCCGTCGACACGCGATGGCTGCACGTCGTTCACGGCATCGTTGCCGAGCAGTGCGACGTCCCGCCGTTTCAGCCACGGCATCACCGACGCATGGAATCCCGCGGCGTCGCGTGCGACGTTCCAGGCGCCCTTCTGCGCGCGCAGCGCCCACCGGCCAGTGCGCAGAAACACGGCGTCGCCGCTGCCGATTTTGATGTTGGCAAACTTCTCCCACGCTTCGAGATCCGACGGATAGACCGGCGTCCCAGGCTCGAGATACGGCACCTTTTTCAGCAACGGCAAATCGACGAGCACGCCGCGCGTGAAGAGACCGTCCTTCTGGTTCTCGATGCCGTTCTCGGGGCAGCCGGGACCGTCGGCGATCTTTGCGCGATCGAAGCCGTTGTAGAGCTTGCCGACGTGCGAGTAGTGGCACAGCGAGTCGATGTGTGTGATCACCGAGCCGTGATACCAGATGGTGTAGAGATCCATCGCGTGGCCGCCGGCGTCGAGCGTCATCTGCTGCTGCAGCGGCCGCGGACTGTCGAGCGACTTCTCCTTGTCAACGGTGTGTGCGAGCGACACCGACACACCGTCGCGGACGAGCGCGAGCGCCTGTTTACGTTTCTCCGGTGTGATCAAATTAAGCGTGCCGCGCTGATCGTCTTTGCCCCAGCGTCCCCAATTCGAGAGCTCGGTCATCCATTTGGCGATGTCTTCTTTGGTCACTGGTGGCGCAGAAGGTGCCGAACTCTGGCGGGCGAGCAGGTTCGGAACGAACGCAATCCCGAGTACGCCGAACGCAACTATCGCAGCCGAGAATACCGTTCGGAATTTCATAGGCGAGGCATTTTACTCCCTGAATTGACTTGAGTTGCTGAATGCGACATTCGAAGATCGGATTGGCGTGCATCGACGCGCGCCGCAAGCTGACGCCCGAAAAGTTGATGCCGGGGAGGATCATGCCAGCGTCCATATGGCGATGTCGCGATGTGGTGATGTCGCGATGTCATGTGTCGACGTGTTGATGTGGCGATGTGTCTGGCGATGTAAAGATGTGATGTGGCGATGTAGCAATGTGAGCGATGTGAGCGCACCAGTCGCTCTTACATCGCCACATCGACAGACACATCACAACATTTCCACATCAACACATCACATCGCCACCTCGCCACATCACCACATCGCGACATGCAGGGTCTCACCTCAGCTCCGCTCGTGCGAATACCTCGAGCATCTCCGCCTCCGCTGGCGGCCGCAGCACGTTCCGCTCCGCAAACTCCTGCGCCTGCGGATACGTCGTCCTGCGAATGCGATCCGCGGCAGCCTCGAGATCATACGTGGTGCGACGAAGCTCGATCGTCGGCCCGAGAAGCAACCAGTATGCGCCTGGATCGCCGAACGGCATTCCTACGCTGCCTGCGTTGACGACGCGGACCGAGCCCACCCTGCGATCGAATTGCATGTGAGTGTGACCGCAAACGACGACCGAAGCGCCGCGTCCTTCGAAAATCGGCAGCAGTTTGTCTTCGGGGGTGGCGCGCGTGAAACACTCGTTCTCGTCGCGCGGCGTGGCGTGGCAAAACAACACATTTCCGATGCCGGGAATCTCGAGCCGTGATGTCTTGGGCCACGTCGCCATGCTCTGTCGCTGCGCTGCATCCAGTTGATGTGCCGTCCACCGGATCGCTTCGCGCGCCTGCTCCGGGACACGCGCCTCCTCGCCCGCGACCTCGGCCAGTACGGCGACCTCGCAGTTGCCCTGAATGAAACGTGTGGGCACGTCGAGATTCAACAACCACGCGAGCGCTTCGCGCGACATCGGGCCTGGCACGACATCACCGCCGATGACGATCTCGTCCACATCGGCTCGGCGGACGTCCTCGAGCACGGCTTCAAGTGCGGGTAGATTGCCGTGAATGTCGTACAGCGCCGCAAGGTGCATCACTTGGCTCGTTCGCCATTTGACACCATCCAGGGGTGATTGGATGACTAGTCCTGGCTCAACGGCGAGGTCTTCATCGCGCGATGCTCAAACCGACCCGCATCCGATACGCGGCGGCGAGCAGCACAATCAGATAGGCCGCATGCATCCAGAACGGCTCGCCAAAATCGTTTAACCCAGCGCCGAGATAGAGCATGAGGGTAGCGGTGGCGAGACCGCTCAATGCGAACCAACGCGCCTCGCCGCGCCGAATCGCGATGCCGGAGCGCACGTTGACCAGACCGGCGAGGATGAAAATGGCAGCTGTAACGATTTGAGACCACGCTTGAGGCGTGGAGAGAACAGCAACGGCGAGCGCCGCGCCGCCGAGGCTCACGAGGCCACCGAGTACGACCGCCATGATGCCGGTCATGGCCGCTAGCGACGGCAGAAGCAAACGCCTCTCAGTTTTCATGGGATCTCCAGCGGTCACTTGCGCCCTTCAGAATGCGACGACGGAAGCGGCGAGGATGTTCCCATTCTGTCGCGTGTGGCTGTTTAACGCTTGAGGCGACGCCGCGCCTCCTCGGGAATCTGGCTCACGTCGAAGGTCACATGTCTTGCACTCCATACGTCACGACTCGGCTCTTCCCATTCGTACCAAACAGGAACCAAGAGCATCCGCTGCAACGCAAGATGGTATTGCGGCACGTCAAACACCATTGCGGCGCCTGCCGCGAGCTGGTGGATGGCGAGGTCGTCGCTTTGCAACCCGGGCCTCACGTCGGCATCATTGGTCGCCAGGTAGTATTTGATTCGATGGCGACCGGGCTGCGATTGATCGCCGTGCTCGCTGTAATAAACCGGGCAACTCGAGTTGTTGTGCAAGCGCAGCAAGATGCGATAACGGCTCTCACCCCTCGTCGCCAACTCCCCGAGTGAGTCGTAACGAATGTATTGTGCGGGCAACGAACCATCGAGTCGTTGGCAGCCGGCGCTAACGACTTGGGAGAGCGTCAAGAGAAAGGCGAGCGCCATCAGCGTGTGTCCAGGCCAGATCCACCAAACAAGGCGATCCCGTCGACATCCATCAACTGGTCCGCCGCGTGACCATCGACCGCAACGCGTTCCATTATCGGACGTGCGAACTCGAGCAATGCGCGGGCCGACAAGAGATACGCCGCAGCATTACCGACTAAGCCGCCGCTATTCCGCGATGCCGTGAGATGGTTATCGACAAGGCGCGCAAAAAACCGTTCTGGCCAGTTCGGATGCACGCCGTGGTCTGAGGTGTCGAACTCCTCCATGTCACGCCAAACGCGCGCGCCGGACTCCACGACGGGGACCTTGAATCGCGCCACGCGTTTATCCGGAATGTCGGCGATGTGTTCGACGTAGTGAAGAAACGTGACGGTGTCGTGATCGCACCCGAGCAACAGGATCTTGCCGTCGAGCGCGACAAAACGATCGAGCGCGGAGTCGTGCCCGAACGCATAGTGCCACGGCTGCGAGGAAAGAAGATAGTCCGCGTGCTTTCCCCAGGCCACAAAGCGCGCCGGATGCTGGTTGACCCGCGATCCCGGATAGGTGCGCAGGAACTCGACCAGGATGCCGTGGTCGCGCGCCGAGCGCGCGGTGTGCGCCTCAAACGGCGGCAGTTTCTCGAGCACTTCCGCTTCTTCTCGCGCCGACAGATTCCCACGTCCAACTTCGTCCACGTAGCGTGGGCACCCGGCGTACATCAGCATGGTGCCTTCAAGGGTGAGCGCGTCTTTGAGCGCAAGGTGGATCTCGTCCGGACCGCCGGCGACCTCACCGACGGCGCGAACCGATGCATGCGTCATGACGACGTCGCCAGGCGCCACGCCAAGGGAAAGGAAGTTGGCTTTCAGATCTTGTCTCGAGTGCATCAGAACTCTACGAGCGCGCCGCTCGGTTGGCGTGCCAAAAGTCGTGGTCGTCGTCAACCCACGCCTTCGCCGGGAAGCTCCAGCGCGGTTGAATGGCGAGAACGATCGCCTCTGAGCCGAGTTGGTTGGCCAGATTATCCGCCTCTCCGCGATTCGGGGCGGATGCGAAAGCGAATCGTTCCGCGCTCGATGATTCGAAGACCGCACCGACAGCATGCGCGCCAATCGGTAAGGTACTCACGACAAAAAAGCGGGCGCCGACGACCCGCCACCCAACTCCGCCGCTCAGGTCAGGGCGATACGCAGCGTTGGTCATCGTGAGCGTCTCCCTGAAGTCTTCCTTACGTGCCCCAAGAACCTGCAACCTTTCCATCAGAGCCGCGTTATGTGAGTACGCCGCCTCCACGCGCTCCCGTTCGTCGTGCGACGCAAACGCGTTGAGCCACCACACTTCCTTCGGTTTGACTAACGAATCGAGTGCAAGGTACGGATGCGGGCATCCCAACGCCGCGCAAGCGGCCGCGATCTCCTTCTCGTTGCGATCGTACGCCTCCTCGCTGCCTTGCCGCAGCCGTTCCCGGACGATTAACAGCAGCTGAGGCGTCGCCTCGTAAGTGTTCATGAACCACTCGTCGTCGATCTCACCCCATCTCGCGTCGGGTCGGCTAGGTGGCGCGACGACTCGCGCCCATTCGCGGCAGGAAGCGCCCCGTTCTTTCCATATACGTCTGGTAATCGCCGCCAAATCGCGCCAACAGGTTCCGTTCCTCGATTCGCGTTCGAAGAATCAGCAACGCCACCACGATGACTCCAGTAACAAACAGAAACCAGTTGGCCGCGACGAGAGACATTCCGGTTGTAAGTAGTGCCGCGCAGTCATAGAACGGATGACGGACCCAGCGATAGGGGCCGTGAACGACGAGCGTGTGCTTGTGCCGCGTCACGACGGTATCCGTCAAGTTGCTGCCAAGTGATCGAAAGGTCCAGACCAGCAGTGCGATCGCGACGATGACGACACCGAGACCGGTCCAGCGCAGCCACACCGGAAGCGATATCGCCGACCACGCCATCCAGGCCGGATTGATCATCCACGCGAGCAGACCAAACCAGAACCCGGCACCGAGCGGGCGCAGCGTCGCCAGGATGAACAGGCCCTCCTGCCGGCGATCGAGGTGCTCGTGCGTCGATTGTGATTTGACGCGATGGTAGACGCCGACAGGAAGGATGACGAGAAAGATCACCATCAGTACGGCGCGCAACGCTTGATCGTGATTCATAGGCTCACGTGCGGCAGCGCGAGGACGACAACCAATTCGACGATCGCGCCGGCGCAGACACCCACAATCAACACGCGACTACGCGCTTGATCCCACACTCGCAACATCGTGAGCAGTCCGAGAGGAGTCCACAAGATGATCGCACTGATTAGGCCTGCCGAATACGCCTGGATGCGGACACTTCCAACCAGGTGCCCTGCCGTGTTCAACAGGACCGCCGTCGCAAGCGCCGGGACGATCCATCGAAATCGGCTGCCGTGGCTCACGAGATAGATGCCGTTGAGCATCAGCGAGAGGCCAATCGCGTTCGCGACCACAAAGCGGGTCGGATCGAGCGGGTGGCCGGCTGCGGACCACCACTCGACGATCGGGGCTGCCGCGAACCACTCTTCGATCAGGTGAACGACATAAGAAACCGGAAAGAGAAAGAGCAGTGCGGGATCATAGAACTTCCACCGCATCAGTCTGGACATGCGTGGTAAGTCCGCCTCCGCTTGCCTTGTCGTTGAGCGTTCACCAATATGACATTCCACCTTTGATCTTTCCGTCGACCATGAGCGCCTTGAGCTGGTCCAGGCTTTGAACATCGCGCGGCGCGATGCCGCCCCATTCGAATTGCGCCGCGCCCTTGTCAATCCGAAACAGGATCACGGAGAAGGTATGCGCGATCCCGCCTCGTTCGTAATACACAAGGCAGTGATCGTTCGAACACCCTGCGAGAATCAGTCGCCTGATGGGAAGATTCGGCTTAAAAATGACGTCAGTCACCTGAAACTCCGCGCCCGGCTCGGCCAGTTCGAGCGTCGGACTGCGGAAGAGAACGCGCAGAGCCTCACGAACCTCGCTTGAAAGCGCGGCAACGGACGTCACACGCGCAAACTGCTCGGTGCGGAGGTGTGCGCGCTGAGCCTCGGTGAGCGTCAGCGGCGCCGCCGGCGACTGACCACCTGCGACGTCGGTCGTCAGGAGAAATAAGGTCAGAGGCAGAGCAATGTGCTCGGGACGACACATGGGATCTTCCTAGGCGGTCACGCCGCCAAATCGCTCCGTGAGTTTACGCGCGAGATCGTCGTACAAGGCGCGTGGGTATGCGGTTCCACGTTTGTCCTGCACCGGCAGCAACATTTGCACTAAATACACCGTCAAAGCCTACCGCTCAAACGCTTCGGCTTGCGAAAATCGCCTCACGACAACGATTTCGGCGCCCTCGTCTTCTGATGGCGGCTCGAACAGCGCGAGAAACCCCTGCAGCGTTTCGGGATTGATCGAGAAGTTGAACTGCGGCAACTTCGCGTTGCGTGCCTCGAGTCGAGCGCGCACGACGTCGATCGCTGTGTCGATGAAGTGCGTTTTGGCCTGCGCTCCGAAATCGGCCGCAAGTTTGACGTAGCGTGCGCGGTGCTCGCGAAGAAAGAACCCATCGTCCAGGACGACATCCACACCTCTGCGCAGCAGCTCCGAAGCCGGTTGCCAAATGAGCTCACGACAAGCGAATACGCGACGCGTGTGTTCCTCCTGGCCGACCGAAGCAAGCGAATACCTTCCGAAGGCAGTGATGAGCCACCGATCGAGCGAAAACATAACGCAGTCGGTCACGCGTTGCTGCAGGGCAATCGCGTACGTGGTCTTGCCCGAACACGGAAGACCCGAGATCAGGTGTACTGTTGGCATTAGTGCCTTGAGGATTTACCAGCGCGCGTCACGGAAGAGGATTGCTGATCTCGAGGCAGCGACCAGCCTCGACGCGCGGTACAGTGCCCGCGGCGGTGAAATAAACCTCCTGGCGGTCGTCAGTGCAGAACGAACGATACTGGGCCGCCGCGAGATTGACCGGAACAGCAACAACGGCGAAACGGGTCATCGTTGATCGGGAGCGTCGATCTGACACGTGCCCGGCTTGCGGGCCGGCGTGGAAATAAAGGCGATAACGGCTTCTTTGCGGCAACTGCCACCTGCCATCGAGGAAAGGCATGCCATCGCCCTGTGATGGAACACAGGGCGGCGCGGCGAGGCACGCGAGCGTGTCGTAAGAAGCGGGATCCTTCGCCAACCTATGGGCCAGCAGCGATGCCGTAACTCGCAGCGCATCGATAGCCCAGACTTCTGTCTTGTCTGCCTCCCCGATGTGAGGGGCGAAAACTGCGAGACCCACCGCAATGACAATGGCGGAAACGGCTCGCCGCACGCCAACGCCATACACGAGCGCCATGTCTCGGTCCCGACCGAGTTCAATCTTGACACCGTTTCAAACCCGATCTGCCGTGCTCGTCCCATATTTCGGAGTGCGGTCGACGAGATCGACGCAGTTCGCGTGTTGAGCCAGGCGCTTTCCGCTCAAGCTTTGGCACACGATAACTGCTCGATTGCTTCGCAGCGGACGCAGCTCAGGTCCGCGCCCGCAACCGCAAAAGCAAGAACGCCCAAACCGAAAACGCCACCGCCACAACGGTGGCGATAACGTACAGCGGGTCTCTTGCAACCTGCGGTCCTTCCTCGACCATGCGTAAGATGTGCGCCACAACAATCAGGCCGAAGATGCCGCCGGACGTCATCACGTACGCTCTCATCGAAAGCCTCCGTTCATCATCGACGCCCAATCATCGTGCTGCGCGCCTGTGCCTGCCAGATCAGCGCACCGTCCTTTTGAACACTGCGCCAAGTTCTCCGATACACCCATTTCATCTCCGCCGAACACATTTTCGCCCACCCGCCGACTCCCGCGTGAGCAGCCGGTCGCGTCGCTCCAGGGGGAGAGGGACTGATGATGCTGAAGTCTCTGATGATCTGTGAGCCAGCGGCTTGAGCAGGACGCCGCGCACCACGCTGAAAATGGCTGCGTTCGCCCCAATGCCGAGGGCTAGGGTCAGCACAACTGTGATAAAGAGTCCGTTGACGCGTGAAAGCGAACGAACCGCGAGCCGGATTTCGTGGAGGACCGTCATAGAGTGTGTATTCGACACTCGACGCCAGATACTTTTTTATTCAAAATTGCGCGCACAAGGGGGACCCATGACGACCCGTGTGACCAGTGTTTGCGCAGCTCTCGCCTTGTCGTATGCCGCGACAGCGATCGCGCAGTCACCAAAAGCGGCAACCTACATCACCGACGAACAAGTCAAGGCCGTCAACGCCACGCCCGGTGTCGATCGTCAGATCGTGAGCGTTGATATCGGCAAACTCAACGAAGCCGTTGGCATTATTCACCGTGGGCCAACGACGGCCGGCGCGGGACGTGGC
>JBKPDL010000002.1:0-19541 GCA_046727855.1 Acidobacteriota bacterium | reverse complement strand
GTCCCGCCCGACGGTTGCCTCAACCCGCTGTAGCCGATAAACCCATACAGGAGAGTCACTTGCCGGTTTGACAGCGTAAGTGACACGAAATAAGATAGTTACACGTCCGAGGGGGTACCGGGCGCCCATGATCAAGGTCGATATCGTCAACGAAGTCTCGAAGATCGCTGAGATCACCAAGGTCAAGGCCGAGCTTGCGGTGGATGCGGTGTTCGAGGCGATGCGTGCGTCGATGCAACGCGGTGAACGTATTGAGCTGCGGGGCTTTGGCGTGTTTCAGGTCAAGCCGCGGAAACGCGGCATCGGGCGCAATCCCCGCACCGGTAAGGAAGTTCGCATCCCACCCGGTCGCACCATTCGCTTCAAGCCAGGCAAGGAACTCCAGAACATCGGGTAAGACGTGGAAGAGCCGCTCGGCCGACCATTCCCTCCGGCTGTGCCCCGGGACTTTCGGGAGTACTACGTTCCACCGCCTCCAGCGCCACGTGATCGCGTCTGGCTGCACGCGGTTCTTTTCATCCTCACCATCGTCACGACCACGTTTGTCGGCGGCCTCCATTACTTCGCGTTCGTTGCCGGTTTCAACGGAAACGAAACGCTGGGCACCGCCACGCTGCGCGATGTGCGGTTCTACGTCAGTGGCTTGTGGTACAGCGCCACCATTCTGACCATCCTCGGTTGTCATGAGATGGGACACTATCTGGCGTGCCGGCGCTACGGCGTGGACGCCACGCTGCCCTTCTTTCTTCCTGCGCCCTTGCCGTTGACGGGCACGCTTGGCGCGTTCATTCGCATTCGGAACCGTATCCCGTCCAAGAAGGCGCTCTTCGACATCGCGATCGCCGGTCCGATCGGCGGCTTCATTGTTGCCGTGCCGGCACTGTTTCTTGGGCTCGTGATGTCCGTGGTCGAGCAAATTCCACAGGACTTCGCCGGCGTCGAGCTCGGGGAGCCGCTTCTGTTTCGCGCTGCTGCCTGGGTCATCTGGGGCGATCTCCCCGAAGGTATGTCGATCAACATGCACCCGATGGCGTTCGCGGCGTGGTTTGGTTTGCTCGCCACCGCGTTGAACCTCTTTCCCATCGGGCAGCTCGATGGCGGCCACATCTCGCATGCGGTCCTCGGACGACGCGCAACGTACGTCACACTGCTGATGATCGGATGCGCGATTGGATTGACCTATCTGTCCACCAGCTGGTTGGTGTGGACCATTCTGATGGTGGTCATGCTGTTCGCGATGGGGCCAGCGCACCCGCCGACGCTGGATGAGCAGACGCCCCTCGACTCGACGCGCGTCGTATTGGCGGTGATCGCGTTAGTGATGCTGATTGTGTGCTTCACGCCGGTGCCGATCGAGCCGTTCGTGATGGGACAGTAGAGGCGCGAGCGCGCAGCGCTCGCGTACCTGCGACGTTGCGAACTTAGAGGACCGTCAACGGATCCACATCCACCGACGCTCTCCTTGCAATCTCCGGCAGCTCCTTGAGCGCCGCTCGAATCGCGTGCTTCATTGCCGCCCGGGACGTGCCCTTCAAGAAGAACTGCGCGCGATGCTCGCCACGCAACTTGGTCAGTGGCGCCGGAGCAGGGCCGAGAATCACGAATCGACCGCGCGCAGGCGCCGAGTTGGCGCTTGTTCGGCTCGCGAGATCCGCCGCCGCCTGCATTGCCGCGTCGAAAGTACGCCCCCGCACCACGACGTTGATCATCGCGACCACCGGCGGATAACGCATCCCCTTCCGGTACTCGAGCTCTCTTGCGTAAAAGGCAGGGTAATCCTGCGCGCACGCGAGCCTGATGCTGTAGTGATTGGGAAAGAGCGTTTGAATGATTGCTTCGCCGACCTGCTCGCCCCGTCCCGCTCGGCCGGCCACTTGTGTCAGCAGCTGGAACGTTCGCTCGGCCGCGCGAAAATCAGCGAGACCGAGGCCGACATCCGCGGAGATCACGCCGACGAGCGTCACCTGAGGAAAGTCGTGACCTTTCGCGATCATTTGCGTGCCGACAAGCACATCGAGCTCACCGCGCGCGAAGCGGTTGAGCGTCTCGGTGAGGTTGCCGCGGCGCCGCACGGTGTCGCGATCGACGCGGCCGACACGTGCCTGAGGAAAGAGTGCTGTGACTTCCGATTCGACGCGTTCAGTGCCAAAGCCGATCCGTTCCAAGTACGGTGCCGCGCAGTTCGCGCACGTTTTGGGGACGAGCCGGGCGTAGTTGCAGTAGTGACACCGCGCGCGCCAGTTCTTCCCTGCCGAGTGCACCGTGAGCGAGACGCTGCAGTTTGGGCAGTCGATCGTCGCGCCGCACTGACGGCAAAACACGGCAACCGCATACCCGCGCCGATTCAGCAGAACCAGCACCTGCTCGCGCTTGTCGAAGCGTGCTTGCATCGCCTCGCGCAGCGCGCGGCTGATCACGATGTCGGGACCTTCCGCCGCCATCTCCTCGCGCATGTCGATCACGCGCACGTTGGCCATAGCGCGATCGAATACGCGGCGCGTGAGCGTGAGCGGCGTGTAGCGGCCGTGCTCAGCGTTGTAATAGCTCTCCATGGCAGGCGTGGCTGAGCCGAGCACGACCAGAGCATCCGCGAATTTCCCCCGCATCACCGCCACATCACGGCCGTGATAGCGCGGCGTGTCCTCCTGCTTGTAGGAGGTGTCGTGCTCTTCGTCGACAACGATGAGGCCTGGCCGCGCGAGTGGGACGAAGATGGCCGAGCGCGTGCCAATCACGACGTCGACGTCGCCGCGGCGAATGCGGTGCCACTGATCGTGTCGCTCGCCGTCCGAGAGTCCGCTGTGCTGAATGGCAACGCCCGACCCGAAGCGGGCGCGGAACGCCGCCGCGACGGCCGGCGTGAGCGCGATCTCCGGTACGAGCATCAGCACACCGCGCCCCTGCTTACGGACTTCATCGGCGAGTTGCAGATAGACCTCAGTCTTACCGCTGCCGGTGACGCCGTGCAGCAACGCGACCCGGAACTGGCGCGTCGCGGCCAGCGCGCGAAGGTGCTGAAGAGCGCGCTGCTGTTCGGCAGTGAGCGTGCGGTTGGTGGGCGCGATGTCGGGCGCCGCCAGCGCGGCAGTGCCTGCGACGAACGGATCGCGCTCGCGCCGGTCGCGACGGATCGTGACCAGTCCCAGAGCCTTGAGCCGACTGATCACTTCACTCGAAATGCCGCGCGCGGCAAGTGCGTTTGCCTCTATCCCGTCCGGACTGCCTTTCAGGGCAACGAGCACTTCGCGCTGGCGGGTGCCAAGCGATGGAAGAGAATCATCAGGCGCACATCTGGGGCCAATGGCAAGGCGTTCGGCAATGTCATGGCCCTCCGCCGTAAGCGACACGAGGCGGACGGTGCGGAATGCGTCCACTCGCGCTGTGAGTGCGTGCGGCGGCATGGCGGCGGCGAGCGCGGCGCCTGGGCCGGCGAGGTAGTACTCAGCTACCCACTCCGTGAGCTGCCGCACATCCGCAGGCAAGAACTCCTGCGCGTCGAGAATCTGAAGAATGTCTTTGACCGCGACACTGTCGTCGAGCGGTTCGGCGTCGCCAAGGGCCACACCGGTGAGCGTTCGCTTGCCGAGCGGTACGACAACGCGTGCACCCGGAGCCGGAGCGGTCAGCGTGTCAGGTACGCGATACGTGAGGAGGTCGAGCGCCGGCACGGGGACCGCAACGGACACGAACCGGTCCGCCACCGTCTACTCTTCTGCAGCCATGATGGCGCGCACCTTTTTCATGTCTTCCCAGACTTCACGTTTGGACGACGGGTTGCGCAGCAAGTACGCCGGATGAAAGGTCGGAATGAGTGTCGCGCCGCGATATTTGAACTCGCGACCACGCAGCCGCGTGATCGGATCGGTCGTTTGCAGCAGCGACTGCGCTGCGAACTTGCCAAGGGCGACGATGACCTTTGGCCTGATGGCCGCGATCTGCCGGAACAGAAACGGCTGACAGCTTTCCACTTCGTCCGGCTCCGGATTGCGGTTGCCGGGCGGGCGGCACTTGACGACGTTGGCGATGTAGACGTCTTCGCGCTTGAGACCAATCGCTTCGATGATCTTGGTGAGCAACTGACCGGCGCGTCCGACAAACGGTTCGCCTTGTTCGTCCTCGTCGGCGCCTGGACCTTCGCCAACGAACATCAAATCCGCGTTGGGATTGCCGACGCCGAAGACCACCTGTGTTCTCCCGAGCCCGTGAAGCTTGCAGCGTGTGCACGCGGGGCCGATCTCTTCTTTGAGTAGCGCCAGCACCCGCCGCGAATCGCTAGCGCGCCGGCGCCACGCCGGGTCCCGGCTGATGCCGTCGACACCAAGCTCCTGGTAGTAGCGCAGATGATCGGCGATTTCGCGCGACATGACTTACCGGCCGGGGACGGGTGTCGCGGCCGACGCCAGCATCCGCTCGATGCGATCGAGGATGCGGCCGGCGACAGCCGTTTTGCTCTGTGCCGGCACCTCTTCGATGCCGTCGCGCGAGACGAGTGTGACCGCGTTCGTGTCGGTTTCGAAGCCAACCCCAGGCTTCGCGACGTCGTTGGCGACGATCAGGTCCACGCGCTTTCGCTGCAGCTTCTCGCGCGCGTGATCGAGCACATCGTGCGTTTCGGCCGCAAAGCCAATCAACATCGGCGTGTCGGCGGTCGATCGCGAGCTGAGCGCACCGAGATCGGCAAGGATGTCCCTTGTCGGCGTCAGGGTCAGGTCGAGCGGCTCATCCTTGGCGCGCTTGTGCTCCAACCGCTTCGCAGGCGTGAAATCGGCCACTGCCGCCGCCATCACGATGATCTCCTGCTCCGCCGCACGGCCCACGACGGCGGCGTGCATGTCGGCGGCGCTGCGTACGCTAACGAACTCGGTGACACGCGGCGGCGTGAGATGCGTTGGACCGCTCACGAGGGTCACGCGGGCGCCGCGGCGCACGGCTTCCGCGGCGAGCGCGTATCCCATCTTTCCGCTCGATCGATTCGCGATAAAGCGCACCGGATCAATGTCTTCGTAAGTAGGTCCCGCGGTGATCAGCATCCGTTTGCCATTGAGCGCGCCGGTCGGCCGAAGCATCGTGGCAACCGCTGCCACCACTTCGGCCGGCTCCGCGAGACGGCCTTTCCCTATCCAGCCGCACGCGAGATACCCTTCACCGGGTTCGACGAACCGCACGCCGCGCGCGGTCAGCGTCTCGAGATTTTCTACGACGGCAGGATGAGCGAACATGTTGCTGTTCATCGCAGGCGCGATCAACACCGGAGCGGGCGTAGCGATGTACAAGGACGAAAGAAAATCGTCCGCAATGCCGTTCGCGAACTTGCCGATTACGTTCGCGGTCGCTGGGGCGACCAGCAGCAGGTCGATCGTGGACGCGATGGAGATATGTTCGATGTCGGCGTTGGCGCCTGGCTTCCATTGGTCGGTGATGACCTCACGCCGCGTGATTGCCTCGAACGTGACCGGTCCGACGAAGCGGCGTGCCGACCGCGTCATCACCGTGACCACGTCGTGCCCTTCCTTCTGCAGGCCACGCGCGACTTCCACCGCTTTGTAAGCGCCGATGCCGCCGCTGACGCCAAGCGCAATGAAGCCCATGGTCATGCCTGAAATGTTTTGATGATCCTTTCGGCCAGGGGTTTCATGCGATGCATCCGTGACCGTTCGGCTTCGATGATATCGCGCAACCGCGCCACGGTTGCGTCGAGCTCGTCGTTGACGACAACGTAGTCGTAGTCGATGTAGCTGGCCGCCTCCGCGCGCGCGGTCGCGAGGCGCCGCTGCATTTGTTCTTCAGTGTCCTTGCTGCGGCCGCGCAGCCGCTGCTCGAGCGCTTGAAACGACGGCGGCAACACGAAAATCGAGGTGTGATCGACTCCGCGCGCCTTAACCTGGCGCGCGCCCTGAACGTCGATGACCAGCACGACGTCCTGCTCGGCCGCGAGCAGCTGCTCGAGGTCCTGCGCGCCCGTTCCGTAGTAGTGACCGAACACGTCGGCCCACTCCAGGAATTCACAGCGCTCGATCCGCTCCCGAAACTCGCGCTGACTGATGAAATTATAGTCGACCCCATCGCGCTCACCGTTGCGCGTGGCGCGCGAAGTGTACGAGCGCGACATCCGGAGATTCGGCAGCACCTGAACGAGGCGCTCGACGAGTGTCGTCTTGCCCGTGCCCGACGGCGCCGATACGATGAAGAGCAGCCCACGGGGCGGCTTACTCGACATTCTGGACCTGCTCGCGCATCCGCTCGAGTTCCGCCTTCGCCTGGATGATCAACTCCGAAACCTGCAAACCGTCGGCCTTCGCGCCGATGGTGTTGATCTCGCGATTCATCTCCTGCAGCAGGAAATCCAGCTTTCGCCCGCACGGCTCCTCGCTCGACGCCAGCGCCGTCCAGTGCGCGAGATGGCCGCGAAAACGCGTGACCTCTTCGCTGATATCGGAGCGCTGCGCGACGCGCACGATCTCCTGCGCGACCGCGACGGGATCGGCCGGAACGGCCGCCATCAACTCCCTCACGCGCTCGCCGAGACGAGCCTCCAGCTCCTGCCGGCCCAGGTCGGCACCCGCTTCGAGGCCGTCGATCAGCTCTGCCAGCATTGCCTGTCGAGCCTCCAGGTCGGCGGCAAGATGCTCGCCTTCGCGAATGCGCATCAGCTCGAGCTCGTCGAGCGCTGCCTCGAGCGCGGTTTCCACCGTGGTGCCATAGAACCGTCCCAGGGTTTCAGACTCGGCGATGCGGTCGCGGATATTGAACGCCTGCGGCAGGCGCAGCAGGTCACCGGGGGTCAGTTCGCCTTTGACCAGCCCGCTTTCGCGCGCCACGTCGATCGCGGCGGCGAGCGCGCGCGCAAACTCCTGCTGCAACTCCACGATCGGTGCGGCGCCTTGCCGCTGCTGCAGCGCGAGCGTCAGCTCGATGCGCCCTCTGGTCAGGCGCTTCTGTAGCCGCCCGCGAATTCTCGGTTCGAGATCGGCGAGCTGCGGCGGCAGCCGCAACTGCATATCGAGAAAGCGATGATTGACGGCGCGGACGGTGATGCCAATCGTGCCGCGCTCGTCCTCGCGCGTCAGCGACGCAAATCCCGTCATGCTTCTGATCAAAGCGGCGACTCCATCCGCGATGGCTGCACTTTGAAGCGGGAACTCTCGATCAGCTGCATCTGGTGCAAGCGCGCGTACACTCCGCCCGGACGATTCACCAGCTCCTCGTGGCGGCCAATTTCGGCGATGCGTCCCCGCTCCAGCACGATGATCGCATCGGCCCGCCGCACGGTCGAGAGACGGTGAGCGATGACGAAGGAAGTACGGTTCATCATCAGCGTGACGAGCGCGTCCTGAACGAGCCGCTCGGATTCAGAATCGAGCGATGAGGTCGCCTCGTCGAGGATCAGAATCGGCGAGTTCTTGAGCAGGGCGCGGGCAATCGCAAGGCGCTGCCGCTGCCCTCCCGAGAGCCGCTGCCCCCGCTCACCGATGCGCGTCTCGTATCCCTCGGGCAGGGTCACGATGAAGTCGTGCGCATGCGCCGCGCGCGCCGAGGCTTCGATCTGCTCACGAGCCACCCCGGGCACGCCGTATGCGATGTTGTTGGCAATCGTGTCGTCGAAGAGCACCGTGTCCTGCGTGACGATCCCGATCTGGGCGCGCAGCGACTTGAGCGTTGCCTGCCTGATGTCGAGGCCATCGACGAGGATGGCGCCGCCCGTCACGTCGTAGAACCGCGGCAGCAGATTGACCAGCGTCGTCTTGCCCGCCCCGCTCCGGCCCACGATCGCTACACTCTGTCCGGCGCGAACCGAGAAGGAAATGCCTTTCAGCGTGTTGCGGCCACGTCCGTCTTCATACTGAAAAACGACGTCGCGAAACTCGATTGCGTCGCGGAACGCGGGCAACGGACGGGCATCGGGAGCTTCCTTGACCTCGGTATGCAGGTCGAGCAGCTCGAAGATGCGCTCGGACGCCGCCACCGCCTGCTGGAGGTTGGCGTTGACGCGGCTCAGTTTTTTGACCGGGCCGTACATCAGCAGCAACGCCGTCACAAACGAGGTGAACTCGCCTGCGGTGAGCCGGCCCATGGCAATTTCCCGGCTGCCGTACCAGAGAGCGCCGGCAATCGCTGCGCCGCCAAGAAACTCCATCAACGGTGGCAGCACCGACAGCACGCTGGTAACCCTCAGATTGGTGCGATAGAGCTTCCACGATGCGCGTTCGAACTTCGCCGCCTCGCGGCCTTCGGCGCCAAACGCCTTCACAATGCGATGACCTGTGAACGCCTCGCCCGCAACATGTGACAGGTGTTCGAGCTTTTCTTGACTCCACCGCGTCACCCTGCGCAACTGCCGGCCAAACTTCACGAGCGGGTAAACGGCGAGCGGCGCAGCGGTCATGCAGAGAATGGCCAGCCGCGCGTCGTAATAGAACAGCAGCACAGCAAAACCGACGAGCGCGAGCGATTCGCGCGCAAGATCGCCAACGGTTTCGGCGACGGTGCGTTGCACCTGACCGACATCGTTGTTGATGCGCGACAACAGCTTCCCGGTTGTGCTACGCGCGAAGAACGCCGCCGACTGATCGAGCAGGTGGCGAAAGAGATCGTTACGCAGCTTCATCACAACCCGATGGCCCAGGTCGTCCATCAGGTAGCTGGAAAAATAGTTGCCAAGACCCTTGAAGAAATACGCGGTCAGGATGCCGCCTGCGACAAACCCGAGCGAGGACTGATGTGCGAGGACGTCGTCAATAATTGGTTTGATCAACCACGCGAGCGCGGCGGAGGCTGCGCCGTACACGATCATCGCCAGCACCGCGCCGGTGATCAGGACGCGGTGAGGCGCCGCGTAGCGCAGTAGCCTCAGGAAGACTTCCATCAGCTGGTTCGGTCCGGCGCCTGGGACTCTCGATCGCGCGCGCCGTAACCGCGCGGGTGCGCCTGGTGCCACTGCCATGCGTGCCGCACGATTGTCTCGAGCGCGGGGAACTGCGGTGTCCAGCCCAGCTCGCGGTGTAACCGGTCGCTCGCGGCATACAGAACGGCGGGATCGCCGGCGCGGCGCGGGCCCAGCGTCCAGCGCACGGGCGCGCCAACGACGCGGCCGACCGTGTCAATCACGTCCCGCACCGAATGGCCGCGTCCGGTTCCCGCGTTGTAGGCCGTGGAGGGCGCGCCGGCTTCGAGCGCGAGGAGGGCCCGCACGTGGGCGTCGGCGAGATCGCACACATGAATATAGTCGCGAATGCAGGTGCCATCCGGCGTCGGATAGTCGTCGCCGAACACCGTCAACGGCTGCTCGCTGCGGGCGGCCTCGATCGCCCGAGGGATCAGGTGAATCTCCGGGTCGTGATCTTCGCCGATGCTACCGTCGGGGTGCGCGCCAGACGCATTGAAATAACGCAGCGCAATCCAGCGCATCCCGTGAGCGCGTTCCACGTGGCCAAGCGCCCGCTCGACGGCCAGCTTGGTTTCGCCGTAGGCGTTAATCGGCCGGGTCTCCAATGATTCCACTATCGGAACGGTCGCAGCCTCGCCGTAGACTGCACAGGTCGAGGAGAACACCAGTCGGCGGACGCCAGCCTCGGCCATGGCGCGCAGCAGGGCCAGCGAGCCCACCACATTGTTGTGATAGTAACCGAGCGGGTCGCGAACCGAATCGGCGGGCGCAAGCCACGCGGCGAAATGCATGACCGCATCCGCGCGGTGGTCGCGGAGCGCGCGCAGCACCGTGTCATGGTCGCCAGTGGAGGCCTGAACCAGGGCTACGTCGCCAGGCACCGCGTCGGCGTGGCCGGCGGACAAGTCGTCCAACACGACCACGAAGTGAGCGGCGTCCCGCAGCGCTCGCACGGCATGACTGCCGATGTAGCCCGCGCCGCCGGTCACGAGCACCCGCGCCACGCTATCGTCCGATCGAGTAATACGTGAAGCCGTGCGCCTTCATCTGCTGCGGCTGATAGATGTTCCGCCCATCGAACACCACGGGAGTTCGCATCAGCTTGCGCATGCGGGCAAAGTCGGGCTCGCGGAACTCATGCCACTCGGTGACGATCGCAAGCGCATCCGCGCCGCGGAGCGCGTCGTAGCTCTTCGTGGAATAGGTAATCTTCGTGCCGAAGATGCCTCGCGCGGCCCGCACCGCCTCCGGATCGAACGCCTGGACCTTGGCGCCCTTTTCGAGCAGCGCCTGCACGATCGCAATCGCCGGCGCCTCGCGCATGTCGTCGGTCTTCGGTTTGAAGGCTAGGCCCCACAACGCAATCGTGCGACCCTTGAGCGACCCGAAGTGGGCATCCATCTTCCGCACCAGCGTGCGTTTCTGTGACTCGTTGACCGATTCGACCGCTCTCAAAATCTTGAAGTCGTACTTCTTGTCGGCCGAAAAACGCACGAGCGCTTTGACGTCCTTTGGGAAACAGCTGCCGCCGTAGCCGACGCCCGGGAACAGGAATGACGGACCAATGCGACGATCGGCCCCGACTGCCTGCCGCACACGATCGACATCGGCACCGAATAACTCGCAGACGTTGGCGATCTCGTTCATGAACGAGATCTTGGTGGCGAGGATCGCGTTCGACGCGTACTTCGACAACTCCGCGCTGGCGCAGTCCATCACCATGATGGGCGCCCCGGTACGCGTGAAGGGCTGGTGTAGCGCCACCATGAGCTCGGCCCCGCGTGGATCCTCGGCGCCGATGACGACCCGGTCCGGCTTCATGAAGTCGTCGACCGCCGCGCCCTGCTTGAGAAACTCGGGGTTACTGACCACGCTGAACGGATGCGTGGTCTCGCGCCGGATGATGGCACGCACCTTTTCCGCGGTGCCGACCGGAACCGTGCTCTTGTTGACGATGACGCGATAGCCGTCCATCGCCTTGCCGATCTCGCGCGCGACGCTGAGCACGTGCTGCAGATCGGCGGCCCCATCTTCTCCCTGCGGCGTCCCGACGGCAATGAAGATAATCTGCGAGGCTTTGACAGCGCGCGCGAGCTGAGTTGTAAAGATCAGCCGCCCCTCAGCTTTGTTGCGCTGCACGAGCTCGGTCAGGCCCGGCTCATAGATCGGGACACGGCCCTTGCGCAGCATCCGGACTTTGGCTTCGTCCGTGTCGACACATGTCACGTCGTTGCCGGTCTCTGCGAGACAGGCCCCCAGCACCAGACCGACGTACCCACTCCCCACAACTGCGATTTTCATGACGGTTCAAAACTCGTCAGCGTATCACCCGTGGGTTGTGGTGTCAACACACTGAACCACAAGGACTTGTTGTCACCTGTGGTACTCTCTCCCTTCGTGCGGATTCTGCTCGACTACCGCCCTGCGCTACGAGAGCGGACGGGCGTCGGCGAGTTCGTGCACCAGCTCACCAAGGCGCTCGCCACCGTCCGGCTGCGTCAGCAGCACGGCGATCAGATCGCGATTCTCTGCACCTCGTGGAAGAATCGTCCGGCCGCCAATCTCGCTACAGAACTCCCCGGCGTAGACATCATCGATCGGCGCGTCCCGGTGCGGGCGTTGACGTGGACATGGAATCGCGTCGGCTGGCCGCCGGTTGAATGGCTCGCCGGCGTCGCCGATGTGGTGCACTCGCAGACCCCGTTGCTCATCCCCTCGCGTGGTGCTGCGCAGGTCGTGACCATCCACGACCTCGATTTCCTCAGCCGGCCAGATCGCGCACGGGCAGAGATGCGCCGCGACTTTCCCGCGCTCGTGCACGATCACGCCAGTCGTGCGGATCAGATTGTGGTCTCGTCGCAGTACACAGCGCGCGAAGTCGTTCGCCAGCTCGGCGTACCGGCGCATCACGTCACCGTATGCGTACCGGGAGCGCCGGCGTGGGCCCGTGATGTGGCACGACAACGCGCGGCTGCTGATCTCGGATCGACGATACTTTTCGTCGGGACTGTCGAGGCGCGCAAGAATGTCTCCGGATTGCTCGATGCGTATGCCGCGCTGCGATCGCGTCGTGGGGACGTGCCGCCTCTCGTCATTGCCGGCCGCGTGGCGGCGGCTGCAGCTCAACTTGTGGACCGCGCCAAACGCCCTCCGCTCGACGGCGCAGTACAGTTCCGAGGGTACGTGCCGGACGAGGAGCGTCCGGCTCTTTATCGTCGCGCGCGCATGTTAGTGCTGCCCTCGTTCGAGGAAGGGTTCGGTCTGCCGGTGCTGGAGGCGATGGCGTGCGGAGTGCCAGTGGTGATTTCGGATCGAGGGTCGCTCCCCGAAGTCGCGGGTGCGGCCGCTACACCTGTGCCGCCCGACGATATCGAAGGACTCGCGGCACAGATGGAATACCTGCTCGATGGCGGCGCGGCGCGCACGGCGATTTCACGCGGACATGCACAAGCGGCGAAGTTTTCCTGGGAGGGCTGCGCGCACTCGACACTCGACGCCTACCGTGAAGCAATTCGCAATCAGGCCGGACGGCTCGCATGAAGATCGCGGTGGACGCGCGTGAGCTCGCCGCGAAACCGACAGGAGTGGGAAGATATCTCGCCGAACTGCTGACCGAGTGGTCGCATGCGCCCGATGCCCTGCGCCATCACTGGACGCTCTACGCACCGCAACCGCCGCTCGTCCCGCCGCCATTCGATGCCGCCGTATGTGTCATGTCGGGATCGAGCGGCACACTGTGGGAACAGTGGACGCTCGCGCGAGCGCTCAGGACCGACCGGCCTGATGTGCTGTTTGCGCCGGCCTACACGGCGCCGCTCGCAGCCACATGCCCTGTCGTGCTGACGATTCACGACGTCGCCTTCAGCGCGCACCCGGAATGGTTCTCGTTTCGCGAAGGCGCGCGGCGGCGAGCGCTCAGCCGCCTCGGCGCGGCACGCGCGCGCAGCGTCCTCACCGATTCGCTCTTTTCCCGCGGGGAGATCGCGCGCCACCTGGGCGTTTCTGAGGCGAAGATTCGCGTGATTCCGCTCGGCGTACGAACGCGCCGGCGCGCGCTGGGATCGAACCACGGCCGCGATCGCGAGCCGCTCGTCCTCTTCGTCGGTTCGATCTTCCAGCGCCGGCATGTGGACGCGCTCGTTCACGCGTTTGGCAACTACGTCGTGCCCCGTGTCCCCGAGAGCCGGCTCGAAATCGTCGGCGAGAACCGCGCGCATCCTCCAGTGAACCTGGAACGCGCAGTGACGTTGCAGTCGCTCGAGGCGCAACGGCGAATCGCCATCAGGTCTTATGTGAGTGAGGAGGTCCTGGCCGCGCTGTATGCACGAGCGTCGGTGTTCGTGTTTCCGTCGGAATACGAAGGCTTCGGCCTGACGCCGCTCGAAGCGCTCGCAGCGGGGGTGGCGCCGGTGGTCCTCGACACCCCAATCGCGTCGGAAATCTATGGGCCAGCGGCCAGATACGTGCAGAACACGACGCCGATGGAAGAGCGACTCGGCGAGGCGATTGCCCAGCTCCTCGTGAGCGCCCCGGCACGCAACGAGCTGCTGCGCCGCGCGGATGAGGTGCTTTCGCGTTATCGGTGGGACCGAACCGCGCGCGAGACGCTTACCGCGCTCGAAGAGGCCGCCCGTGCCTGATCCCTCACTGGCCATCGTCATCGTCAGCCACAACGTGCGTCAGGAGCTTCAAGCCTGTCTCGAGTCGGTGGTGGGACACACGTCCCCGTTTGCCACGACAGTGTGTGTCGTGGACAACGCGTCCCGCGACGGCACCCCCGAGATGGTGCGTGAGAAATGGCCGGCAGTGCAGCTCATCGAAGCGGGCGGCAACGTCGGATTCGCGCGTGCGAACAATCTCGGCATCCGCGCGACACGGAGCGAGTTCGTGCTGTTGCTAAACCCCGACACGCTGGCGCCCCCTGGCAGCATCCAGTCGTTGATTCGCAGCCTCGCCGCGGACCCGAATGCCGCCGCCGCCGGTCCGCGCTTGTGCGACGAGCGCGGATTTCCCGAGCTGTCGTTCGGCTGGACGATCAGTCCGTTCGGCGAATTGCGCCAGAAGCTGCTCGGCGCCCTGTACGATTGGCGCGTGCGCCTGGTGGTCCGGCTGGTGGATCGCTGGTCGCGCCAGGCCGGCGAGCGCGATTGGGTCAGCGGCGCCACGCTCCTCGTCCGGCGTGCCGATCTCGAGGCGGTCGGCTTACTCGACGAACGCTATTTCATGTACACCGAAGACGTGGATTTGTGCGTGGCGCTGCGGCGTCGCGGACGCGCCATCATTTACGTGCCGCAATCGGAAATCGTGCATCTCCGGGGACGCTCGGCCGGACGGAAGCAGGAGACTGAGCGCCTGCGGCGGCGGAGTCAAGTGGCATATTACGAGAAACATCATCGCACGTGGGTGCCCTTTCTGAAGGCTTATCTCAGAGTGACGGGCAAGAACGACGCGACGCTGAGGACCGACGGTCATGCGCATCGCGATTGACGCTCGCAAGCTGCACGACTTCGGCATCGGCACGTATATTCGGAACATCCTGCGGGGCCTCGCGCGCATCGATGGGCAGACGGAATACATCGTGCTGTGCGGCCCGAAAGATGTGGAGATGGTGGCGGCACTTGGCCCGAACTTCCGCGCCGTCGCCGAAACTGCGCGGCCCTATTCGTTTGGCGAGCAGGTCCACATACCGATCAGTCTCGCGCGCGAGCGCGCGCATCTCGTGCACGAGCCGCACTACGTTCTGCCGGTGGCCACGCGGTGCCGCTCGGTTGTGACGATTCACGACTGCATCCACTTGATGTTTCCGCAGTACCTCCCCGGCCGGCTGGCGCGCGTGTACGCGCGACTGTCGATGTGGAGCACGTCGAAGAAAGCCGATCGCATTCTCACGGTGTCGGAAGCGTCGAAGCGCGACATCCTGCATTTTTTTCAGGTGCCTCCCGAAAAAGTCACCGTCATCTACAACGCGATCGACGAGCGCTTTCTTGGTGAACCCGATCAGCAGCGCATGGAGCTCGTGCGCCAGCGTTTTCAGCTCGATCACCCGTTTGTGCTCTACGTGGGCAATATCAAGCCGCACAAGAATCTCGAGCGCCTGATGGAGGCGTTTGCGCGCGTGCGCGCGGCCGGTCTTGACGATCTGCGGCTCGTGATTATCGGCGACGAGCTCTCACGCTATCCGCCCCTGCGCCAGTCGGTGCACCACCATCATCTCGAGAAGTTCGTGCGCTTTTTCGGGTTTCAGCCGTATGAGACGCTGGCCGCGTTTTATCGCCTCGCGCGGGTGTTTGCGTTTCCTTCGCTTTACGAAGGCTTCGGGTTGCCGCCGCTCGAGGCGATGGCGTGCGGCACACCGGTAGTGACCTCGAACGTCTCGTCGCTGCCGGAGGTCGCCGGTGGCGCGGCGCTGCTCGTCGACCCGCGTGAGGTGTCATCGATCGCCGCGGGCCTGCACCGTGCTGTTACCGATTCATCGCTGCGTGCGGAGCTCGTCGCCAAAGGCATTGCGCGCGCGCGACAGTTCTCGTGGAGCGAATCGGTGGCAGCAATTAGGCAGATTTACTTCGAAATACTGCGAGCCTGAACTGTACGACCCATGAACCTGAAGTGGATGCAAACGTGAATCTGGAGAGATGGAGACTTGGAGAATTGGAGGAAATCTGGCGATTTGTAAAATCTCGAGATCCTCCGATTTCCAAATTGGCTGCAAATCTCCAGATCGCTAAATCTCCAGATTCACGAGACATGCACGTTGCCCTCATCCACGACTGGCTCACGGGCATGCGCGGCGGCGAGCGCGCGCTGCTCGCGTTTTGCGAAATGTTTCCCGACGCGGATCTCTACACGCTCGTGCAGGTGCCGGGCGCGACGGATCCGATCATCGAGAAGCGGCGGGTACGCACGTCTCCGATTCAGTACCTGCCCTTTCCAGGGCGTCTGTATCGCCACTACCTGCCGCTCTTTCCGATCGCAATCGAGCAATTCGATCTCGACGGCTACGACCTCGTGCTGAGCACGAGTCACTGCGTCGCAAAATCGGTGGTTGTGCCCGGGCGCGCGCGCCATGTTTGCTATTGCCTGACGCCGATGCGTTATGCGTGGGATCAGTTCGACGCCTATTTCGGACAGGAACGTGTGGGCCGACTGCGCAGCCGCGTGATGCGGCCCATCATGGCGGCGACGGCGCGATGGGATCGTGCGACGGAGGGTCGCGTACACCGCTATCTCGCTATCTCACAATACGTTGCGCGGAGGATCGCGCTGTACTATAATCGCCAGTCGACCATTGTGTTTCCACCGGTGGATACGGCGTTCTATACGCCTGACCCGGCGGCAGCACCGGGGCCAGGACTTGGCCTGAGTGAGCGACCGCAAGTCGAAGGCTTTGTCGTGGTTTCGGCACTCGTGCCGTACAAACGCGTCGAGCTCGCGATCGCGGCGGCTCGACGCGCGCGTGTGCCGCTCACGATTGTCGGCGATGGACCCGAGCGAGCGCGTCTCGAAGCGCTCGCGGATCACCACATCACGTTTCTCGGCTGGCGTACGAACGAGGAGATTCGCGCTCTGTATCGATCTGCGATTGCTACCATCCTGCCCGGCGAAGAGGACTTCGGCATCGTCCCCGTCGAATCCCAGGCCTGCGGCCGTCCCGTCGTCGCGCTTGGACGCGGCGGCGTGCTCGATACCGTGATTGACGGCGAAACCGGCGTGCTGTTCCGCGAAGACAGCGAAGCGTCCCTGGCGGAGGCGCTGCGGCGTGCGGCCGCGCACTCGTGGGACGCGGCCCGCATCCGGCGGCATGCCGAGCGCTTCAGCCGCGACCGGTTCGCCCGCGAAATCATGACCATCGTTGACGAGGTGATGGCGGCGGCGGCGGGACAGCGATGCTGAGACGTCACAACCGCCTGCTCGTCGCGTTCCACGTCGCCGCCGACGTCCTGCTCGGGATGGTCGCGTTCCTGGCTGCGTATTTCATCCGCTTCGACACAGGCCTCGTCGCGATGCCCAAAGGGCATCCACCGCTGCAGCAATACATCGACGTGCTTCCGTTTATTGCGGCCGTCGTACCGCTAGGGTTTCACCTGCAGGGTCTTTACCGGCTGCGCCGCGGACGTTCACGCATCGACGACTTCTTCAATGTCTTTGTCGGCAGCATCATCGCGGTCTTCTTTGGGGTCGTAGCCACGCTGTACTTTGGCACGTACTACGTGCCGCGGGAGTTCCGCGAGCTCGGTGCCTACCAGGTGTCGCAGCCGGTCTGGGCGATCTTTCTCGTGCTCAACGTCGCGTTCGGCTACCTCTCGCGGAAATTCGTGCGCGAGGCGCTCGAGCGACGCTGGATTGCCGGCGTCGGCCTCCGCCGCATTCTCATTGCCGGCTCCGGCGCTCTCGGCCGGATGGTCGCCGACAAGATTCTCGAACACCGCGAGCTCGGGTACCAGATTCTCGGCTTCGTGGACGATCGCGCCGGCGGCGATCACCTTGGGTATCGCGGACTGCCGCTCCTCGGACGACTGAGTGAAGCGGCCGAGATCGTGCGACGCGAAAAGATCGATCACCTGTTCGTGGCGCTGCCGCTCGAAGAGCACATGAAGCTGCTCGATCTCGTCGAGTCAACGAGCCGCGAAGGCGTGGATGTCCGCGTCGTCCCGGACATCCTGCAATTCATCGCGCTGCGCGCGCGGCTCGAAGATCTCGACGGCGTGCCGGTGATCAACCTGAACGACGTGCCGCTGCAGGGATTGAGCGCCGCGTTCAAGCGCGTGCTCGACCTCTGGATCTCGGTCAGCGCGCTCACCACCATGGCCGTGCCCGGTTTGATCATTGCCGGATTCATCAAACGCAGCTCGCCGGGACCCGTGTTCTATAAGCAGGAGCGCATGGGCCTGGACGGCAAGCAGTTCGTCGTCTACAAGTTCCGGACGATGCCGCTCGACGCGGAGCCGGAAGGGCCGGTGTGGTCGGATCAGGACGATCCTCGTGCCACGCCGATCGGCCGCTGGCTGCGGCGGCGCGACCTCGACGAGTGGCCGCAGTTCTGGAACGTGCTCAGAGGCGACATGTCGATCGTGGGTCCGCGTCCGGAGCGGCCGTTTTTCGTCGAGCAATTCAAACATCGCATTCCTCAATACATGCTGCGCCACAAGGTGAAGTCCGGCATCACCGGCTGGGCGCAGGTGAACGGATGGCGCGGCAACACCTCGCTTGAGAAGCGGATCGAGTACGACCTGTACTACATCGAGAACTGGTCGGTCTCGCTCGATCTGAAGATCATGTGGCTCACGCTCATCCGCGGGTTCTTCCCTCCGCGTCACGCGGCATAGCCTTCTTTCATCCATGGCCAACCAACGCGTCGTCATCACCGGAGCGGCCGGCTTCATCGGCTCGCACCTCGCCGAAACGCTGCTCGATCGCGGCTACACCGTCATCGGCATCGACAACCTGTTGACTGGCGACATCGCCAATATCTCGCATCTCCGCAATCGCGATTTCGAGTTCATCAAGCACGACGTCACCAACTACATCTACCTCGACGGCCCGGTGGATTACGTCCTGCACTGGGCAAGCCCGGCGAGTCCCATCGATTACCTCGAACTGCCGATCCCGACGCTCAAGGTTGGCGCGCTCGGGACGCACAAGGCGCTGGGATTGGCAAAAGCGAAGAAGGCCAAGTTCGTGATCGCGTCGACGTCCGAGGTGTACGGCGATCCGCTCGAGCACCCGCAAAAGGAATCGTACTGGGGCAACGTCAACCCGATCGGCCCGCGCGGCGTTTACGACGAGGCCAAGCGATTCGCCGAGGCGATGACCGTGGCATATCACCGCTACCATGGGCTCGACACGAAAATCGTCCGGATCTTCAACACCTACGGTCCCCGCATGCGCGTTCGCGACGGCCGGGCCGTGCCGGAGTTCATCTCGCAGTGCCTGCGGAATGAAGACGTCACCGTGTTTGGCGACGGCAAGCAGACGCGCAGCTTCTGCTACATCAGCGATCTCGTCGACGGGATCATTCGCCTGATGTTGTCGAATTTGAACGAGCCCGTAAACGTCGGGAACCCCACCGAAATGACGATCGAGGAAATTGCGAAGGTCATCATCGAGATGACCGGATCGAAGAGCAAGATCGTCTACAAACCACTGCCCACTGACGATCCCAAAGTGCGGCGTCCCGACATTACGAGAGCGCGAACGCTGCTTGGGTGGGAACCCAAGGTGCCGTTGCGCGAGGGGTTGGCCACGACGATTGAGTACTTTCGGACGAAGGTGGGGACCGCTCGCTAGCGCTTGCGGTGGGACCGGTTCGTGGGCCGGCGGGATCGCGGGGCTGGAGTCCGGCGCTACGTGGGTTCATGAATCAAACATGTAGCGCGGACCTTTAGGTCCGCGACAGCGCTGTCCCACCCGGAGCGAAGCGAGGGTCCTACAGTGCCAACACACGTCGTCCTCGTTCACCCGGAGATTCATTGGAACACCGGCAACGCCGGCCGGACGTGTCTTGCCGTCGGTGCCACTCTGCACCTCATCGAGCCGCTCGGTTTTTCCCTCGATGAACGTCAAGTGAAACGCGCTGGCCTCGACTACTGGGAGCACGTCGACGTGCGCGTGTGGCCGGGTTGGGAAGCATTCGAGAAAGTGCTGCCGACGCTGGGCGACG
>JBKPDL010000001.1:0-15292 GCA_046727855.1 Acidobacteriota bacterium | reverse complement strand
GCGCGCGCCGTCGATGCGAGTGCGGCTGGCCGGTCGTGGCGAGACCGCCGCTGAGCCATGCCGCGCAGCGCAGGCTGACAACTTACCCAACGCACGTCAGAGCGCGGCAGCGAAGCCAGAAAACGGCGCGAGGCGTCTCCAGCGTCAGCGCACCGACGTCCGTGCGTTGGCGCAACTTGGTCGGCGTGGCGAAGCGGCGGGCCTCGACGCAGAACGGCCAGCAGCGCGAGCCAGTGCCAGCGCGGGAAGACACTGTTGATATCGCCAGAATTCGCTGCCAGATCACCTGATACAGCAGCGCGGCAAAGCCGGACGCAAAAAAAACGGCGTAGCAGACGGGACGCACGGGGCCACTCTAACACTCGATCAGAAGAGTGTTCGTAAGTACGAGCCGCGGCGAAGCGCTGAGGCGCCGGCCTTACCAGATCACATATGCGGCAACGACCGTACCGACGACCGCAATTCCGTATGAGATGAGCGCGATGACTTCGTTCAGATGTTTGATTTGAAGGCCATCATAGAGCGTGTGGCGGAAGCGATGCGCCCAGTGAAAAAGCGACAGCACACAGAGCACGAATAACACCAATCGGACGAGCGGATTCGTGAGGAATGCCGCCATCCGCTCCGGCGAGGGCGCCGCGATCAAACCGAGTGGTATCGCGAGGCCGAAGAGCAACAGCAGAATCGGCATCAGCATGCCCGACACCACGCCGCCGGCGCTGAAGAGCATCCACAGCAACGGTTCCGGATGTCGTTTGATCATTGACCACCGTAAAGGAGCCAGACGACCAGAATCGACGCCGCCACCCACGCGCCGTAATGTGCCGCCATGACCAGATGTCCAGGGATACGGCGGCCTCCGGCGTGTACCACGATCGCCTGCGGCGCAGCCGCGAAAAACGTGATTGCGTGGTAGACGACGAAGAGGAAACCGACGATATTCAGGACCTGGACCCACGGCATCGCCGACCAGGCAATGAAGCGCGTGTAGCTCTCGGGCCCCTGATTGACGGCATTCACGAGCATCAGCAGAAACACGACGCCCCATGCGACGAACATGCAGCTCGCTTCGCGCAGAATGAACCGGAAATAGCACCATTTCTCCAGCCACCAGTAAGTGGATACCGGCCGCCGCAGCCAGCGCGGATGATAAGGCGTGTAGGTTGGAACCTGCCTCATCACGCCCCCCGTGGCACGAAGAACGCTTTCATCGACTCCACGGCGGCGGTGAGTTTGTAGCGCTGGATGGCGCCCGCGGGATCGACGTTCTTCGGGCACACTTTCGTGCACTCGCCGACGAACGTGCAGCCCCACAGTCCCGCATGCTCCGACAGCACCTCCAGCCGCTGCGACGAGCCCTGATCGCGATTGTCGAGGTTGTAGCGCTGTGCAAGCGCAATCACCGCGGGGCCGATGAACTTCGGATCGAGACCGTAAATCGGACACGCCGCGTAGCACAGCATGCAGTTGATGCACATGCTGAACTGCTTGTATTCGTCGAGCTCCTGAGGCGTTTGCCGGTATTCACCCTCTGACAGCGGCTTCTCGATCTCCCGCACGATCCATGGCTTCACCCCCACTAGTTTGCGCATGAAGTCGCCGATATCGACGATGAGATCGCGAATAATCGGAAAGTTGCGGAGCGGCTCCACGCGCACCGGGCCGGGAGCGTAATCGCACAGGAACGTGGCGCACGTCAGCTTCGGCTCTCCGTTGACGGTCATGCCGCAGCTGCCGCAGACGCCCATGCGGCACGACCACCGGTACGACAGCGTGCCGTCGAGGCGATCTTTGATGTGATTGAGGCCGTCGAGCACCACCCAGTCTTTCGGGCACGGCACTTCGTACTCGTCGAAGGTGACCTCAGACTGCTGTTCCGGACGATATCGCGCGACCTGTAGTTTGATGCGCTCCCGCATGCGCGGCCTCCCCATAAACCCGCTCGCCCGGCGGCCAGCGGGTGATCGTGACCGGCAGGTACTCCACACGAGATGAACCGTCAGGGTTTCGATGGATCAGCGAATGTGCGAGGTAGCGCTGATCGTCCCGCCTGGGAAAATCGGTCCGCTGGTGTGCCCCGCGCGACTCCTCCCGCGCGAGTCCGGCGGCCACGATCGCGCCGGCGACGTCGAGCATGAATGCGAGCTCGAGCGCGGCGACACGTTCAGTGTTGAACGTCATGCTTCGATCCTCGATCGAGACGTCACGATATCGCTCGCGCAGCTCGCCGAGCTGCTGCACGCCGTCTCTGAGCGAGGTGCCCGTGCGATAGATACCGGCGCTCTGCTCCATCGTCAGCTGCATGGCGTCGCGCACGTCTGCGATCCGTTCGCGCCCCTTCTGGTTGAGCAGATCGTGCTCGAGGCGCCGGTGCTCGTCTGTTTTCTGCGCGATGACGCGCGCATTGACGTCGAGGCCCCGCGACGCGTACTCGGCGGCGGCGCGGCCCGCGCGCGCGCCGAACACGAGGAGCTCTGGCAACGAGTTCGACCCAAGACGGTTGGCGCCGTTGATGCTGACGCACGCGCACTCTCCCGCTGCGTACAGCCCGGGCAGCGGCGTGGCGCCATTGATGTCGGTATGGATGCCGCCCATCATGTAGTGGACAACCGGCCGCACCGGAATCAGATCTTTCACTGGATCGAGGTGCACGTACTTCGTGCACAGCTCGCGCACGAACGGGATCTTGACATCGATTTTCTTTTCACCAAGGTGGCGCAGATCCAGATGCACGACGTGCCCGTACGGCGTCTCGATCGTGCGGCCTTTCTCCATCTCTTTGATGAAGGCTTGCGACAGCCGATCGCGCGGCCCCAACTCCATCGATCGAAAGACGGGCTGCGGTTGCGGCTTGCCCAGGTTGTAGTCCTGGAGGTAGCGATAGCCGTCCTTGTTGATCAGATACCCGCCCTCGGCGCGCGCCGCTTCGGTGATCAGAATGCCCGTGAAGGGGAGCCCGGTCGGATGGTACTGGACGAACTCCATGTCCTTGAGCGGCGCCCCGGCGCGAGAGGCGAGCGCCATGCCGTCACCGTTCTTGATCGCAGCGTTGGTCGTAAACGGAAAGACCTTGCCGCAGCCGCCGGTGCACAGAATGACGGCGCGTGCGGTAATCGCTTCGATTCTGCCCGACTTGAGATCGAGCGCGACGACTCCCTGGACGCGACCGTCATCCACGAGAAGTTTGGTCACGAACCATTCGTCGTAGCGGGCCACGCTGGGATATTTCAGCGACGTCTGGAACAGCGTGTGGAGCATGTGGAAGCCGGTTTTGTCGGCGGCAAACCACGTGCGCATCTTCTTCATGCCGCCAAACGGCCGTACCGCAACGCGACCGTCGGATTCGCGGCTCCACGGACAGCCCCAATGCTCGAGACGAAGAAGTTCCTCCGGCGCTTCCTTGACAAAGGCCTCGACCGCATCTTGATCGCACAACCAGTCGCCGCCGGAGATGGTGTCGTAGCAGTGCTCGTCGAGCGTGTCGTCGGCGCCAATCACGCCCGCCGCGCCGCCCTCCGCGGAAACGGTGTGGCTGCGCATCGGGTACACCTTCGACACCACCGCAACGTTGAGTCTGGGGTTGGTTTCGGCAATCGCGATTGCGGCGCGGAGTCCCGCGCCGCCGCCACCTACTAGCACCACGTCATGAGATGGGGACACACCTATTCCGCGCAAATCAATTCGTCGACCAGCACGACGCCGTCGTGGCGGACGACCCGACGACTGACACTCCCGTCGTGATACTCGCGCTGAATACTCTGGCAGCCGCAGTTGTAGATGGTTTCCTGCGTGACGACGACCTCGTCGTCGTCATCCTTGTAGTGTTCCCCGTCGACCGTGCGGCCGCAGGGCGCCTTGTGGCCTTTGAAGCTGCCGTTCGCGTTCATGCCGCCCCTCCTTCGTCCTGACCCGGGGTTTTCCGACACGCCGAATATGAAAGCGGGGGCGGCTCGACAACAGCCGCCCTGAACGATTGGTGGGACAGTTTACGCCTGGGCCGCGTGCAGCGCAAAAAGCGTTCAAAGATTTGCCGAAACCTCAGTGTTCGGATGAATTTACAGAGCCATACCGACGAGGTACTTCTCGCCTGTCGGAGCGGGCACGCCGCCAGCTGGCTCGAGGGTGACAGCCACCGCGACGGGTGGCGGGATGTCCGCAGGTGTGTTGAAGAACACGGTCGCGCGGCCCGATGGGTCCGGCGTGAGCAGGCCGGCGCTCACGGGCGCTTGTGCCGTGACGACCCACACTTGGTACACGCGGCCGGGAGGCGGGAGCGGCAGGTTTGTGGTTGTGAACACCATGCCGCGATTGCGGCTCCACAGTGCGCGCGCCGTGCTGGCAGGCGGCGCCGGTGGCTGGCTTGCCAGATCGATCCGCACCAGATCCGGCGCGGCGAGAACAGCGACGACAGTTTGTGCCTCATCGGCAACGCGCCGCAGGTTGACCATCGTCCCCTCGGCCGCTAAGGCGCGCCGCTCCGCGTCATCGAGGCGACTCTCGAGTATCGCGAGTCGGCCGTGAAGCTGCCACGCATACGCTCCAAGCCCCGCAGCCAGAATGATTGCAGCTGCCATTGGCAACCATTGCAGCATGCCACGCACACGACGCTCACGCACGGCGATTGACGTGTCGCGAGGAACGCCCGTAACCGCGGTCAGCACACGCGAACGCAGCTCGGGCGGCGGCGTTCGCTCGGGAACCGACGCGGCGAGCGCATCCGCCACACGGCTCAACGAGCGCACCTCCTCGCTGCACACCGCACACGTGGTCACGTGAGCTTCGAAGGCGCGGCGCTCATCGGGATCGAGCGCACCAAGAACGTACGGCGCCGCGAGCGCTTGTTCGTCGTGCATCGCGCTCATGCCGCATCTCCCGAGGTGCTCGACAGAGCGTCTCGCAACTTCAAGAGACCAAGCCGAATCCGCGTTTTGACAGTCCCGAGCGGCTCTTCGAGGCGTGCGGCGATCTGGCTCTGCGTGAGCCCTTCGAAATACGCGAGCTCGATTGCGAGCCGTTGCAGGAGCGGCAATGCCTCGAGGGCTTCGCGAACGCGCTTGGCATCGCGCTCCGCCGCAAGCGCATCTGCGGGATCGGTCGCGGCTGCGGCGCGAGTGGCCCATAGATCGTCAGGTAAGGTGGCGCCACTGTCCGGCCGGGCCTGACGTGCGCGCAGGCGATCGATCGCTCGTGTGCGGGCCATCGTCAGCAGCCACGCCGCCACCGTGCCGCGCGTCGCGTCGTAGCGGCCGGCCTGCCGCCAGACCTGCGTGAACACTTCCTGCACAACGTCTTCGGCATCAGCCTCGTTGCCGACGACCCGAAGTGCGATCGAGTAGACGCCGCGGGCGTGCCAGTCATAGAGCGCCGCCAGCGCTGCGCCGTCGCCGTCGGCCGCGCGGGCGAGCCACGCCGCGTCGTCTGGCTGTTCCCGGCCGCCCACGGACGGCATCCGAACCGTGGCGAAGAGCCACATCATCGACTCGCGTGGATCATACCGTCACTTCTCGACGATGTGTTCCTCGAGACAGATGGGTGTCGAACGTTTCATGAGCGGCCCTCCACTTTGTCCTACGGACGAGAGCGGATGGCGGATCGCTTGGGGAGGACGCAACTGTAGTCCCGATCAACGACACAAAAAAGGGGTCAGACCCCTTTTCGGTAATGCTCGTCCGCTTGTCTGCGGTTAACGCGGAAACTTCGGATGCGCCTTGATCTCCCGAATCTGCAGGATGTGCCGCTGCTCGTGCGTCGAGATCAGCAACGCCCATTGATACGCGTCAGACTGCTGGCGTTCGACGATGTGATTCCGCAGATCGTCGTCTGTCGTTTTGATGTACTGCACCAGGCGCGTGTGATGCTGGCGATACTCATCGAGCGCGGCGCGTAGGTCCCGCCATTGTCCTTTGGGCACCTCAGTCGGAATTGCCTTTTCTCGTGCGGTTCGGTCGATGCCGTACCAAAGGACGTCTGTGTCATCCATCCGGCTCGCGCCGGCTGCCACGGGCGTTTTGAGAGCCGCTTGCAAGTCGCGCCAGTAGACTGGCGCCACGACGACAAGGTGATCGATCACCTGCATGATGCTCCAGGCGTCGGCAGACGGCCGGAACTCGAGCTGGGCTCGATTCAGGCCAGATACCTCATCGGACAGCCAGCTTGCCGTCATGTCCAGATGTGCGACCAGGCGTTGGCGTTCGAGTGCCGTGAGAGGCGCCACTAGGCGGGTTGGCGCGTCGCGGGTCGGGCGAGTGCCGATGCCGAGCGAACCACTGCCGGCAATGAGCACGGAGAGGATGACGATGGTCTTGCCCATTGCAGGATTCTAACGGGTCACCTCGAATCGGAGGCACGCAGCGCCCGCCCAATGCCGCTCGCGACTCCGGGCGCGATGCATTATCTTCAGACCGTGTGAAATTGCCGCAAATCCTTTCCGCTCACGGTGCGGTAAATGCGTGGCGTGCTCTCTACTCGCCGGCGCGGCAAATCTCGCCAGTCACATTCGTCTCCGCGCGTCCGCCGCGGTTGGACCCGCTCTCGAAGAAATAGCCAGTGGTGCCTGCCAGTTCACCGGTTGCGTCGATGATCTTTTGAAACGCCGTCACGGCGCCACTCTCCGGCTTGCCTTGACTGGTGTTGGAAACGCCGGTCTCGCGCGTGCTCAGCACGCCATTGCTCGTGTGATATTCGAACACGCCGCTGTAGGGAAGAAAGTCGGGGGACGCGGGCGCTCGCGACCCGGAGCTGTCGCCCTTGAAGTAGGTCGCGCCACGCAATCCGTGGTTGCCCGTGACTTCGCCGAGGAAACAGAAGCTGTGCTCTGGTTTGCAACCCACCGTCACAGCGAAGCGATGAGAACGCTGCGCTGAACGTTCGCCCCCCGCTACGACCAATTTACCAGCGCGCGCTTGATCTCCTCTGAGAGGGGACGCTGCCCGATCCAGTGATCGAGGAACGCCAACATGAGATCGTGATTTGCGCCTGAAACGGCTTCCGCTTTGTTTACGCGCACGAAAGTCCCCTTGCCCGGCACATACTCGATCATCAGCATGTCGCCATATCGCAGCGGTGCGAAGGTCCCGCGCAGGTGCGCTGTCCCTGCGGCATCGAGCCGGGGGATGAGTTCCGGTCGCCAGTCATAAGGGATCGGCCGCAGCAGGTTGTCTTTGTACTTGATCGCGATCCGTAAGGCCTTTGGCACGTCCGGCGACGCGAGGTGCGCTCGGTCGGACATCGATCTGTCGGCATACAACGCGACGGTATAGAGCTCGTCGGCGCCGAGCAGATGCACTCGTGTTGCCTGTCCGACCCGCGACAGCGGGCCGCCACCGTCTGGCGTGACTGTGGGCGGATCGTCGACGGATTGACCTGCCGCTGCGAACGCAAGGGTTAACACGATAAACAAGACGGACACAGCCGTTCGGAACATAATCGGACTCTTCCTCTTAAGTTCCGACGTATCCGGCGGGCAATGTGTTTCGCCGATGAACCTTTTTTCGATTCGCGGTGTCTCTTGTCGAGTGATGTCCATCGACACCATGATCCTCGACGTCACGGAGTGGGCCTGTCGCAAGTTTCAAGTGCTGACGGGCTTGACCAACGTGTGGCTCGCGGTCCAGATCACCAACCTCAGCATCGTCGTCTACTTCATCTGGGCGTGGGCCTATTTCTGGCGAAGCGACACGACGGAGCGGGTCTTTATCGGACTGTTTTGTGGCGGATTATTTTATCTGCTGACGCAGACCGTATTCAGAGTTCCCATCGAAGCTTATGAGAACAGCGCGTATCAGCGCGCCGCACGCGGCCTCAGGAACCCGAAACGCGTTCGGGACGCGCTGCTTCGAATCACGTTTCTGACCCTCGTACTCGCGCTTCCGGGGCCCATTTTTTTCGTCTACGTCAACCGCCGGAGCGACACCCTCGTCCTCTCGTACGTTCTCGTGCTCTGTTACGTGACGGTGGTCTTGACCACTGTTGTGTTGTATCTGCTCGCCTGCGATCCGCTTCCGCCATGTGCCGGCAGAGTGAAAGAGTGGTTTCGTGGGTTGATTGGATCGCGACTCGTGACGTCCGAATCAACCAACCGGCGCAAACGGCTCGGGGCGGCCTACTTGCCCGCAGGCGCCGCTGGCTGCGCGCCCGGCGCCTTGCCCTGCGTCTCCACCACCCGTCGCGCAAGATAATTCACGACGGTAGCATCGCCGCGAACGGTGGCGAGATAGGCGGCGCGCAGCAATTGCTCCTTCCGCCCGCGAAGCGTTTCGGTAATGCGCTCGCGCACGCCGGGCATCGATAAATCGCGTTGGCCGGCCTGCTCGTGTCCAACGACCAGGACGATGGTGTGGGCGCCTCCGGCGCTCACCAAGTTGGCCGTGCCCGGCGCGACCTTTAATACGGCGTCGCGCAGCGCCGGCGGCGCCTGCTTGAGCCTTGAAATCGGCACGAATCCCAAGTCGCCACCGCGCGGCGCCGATTCAGGATCCTCCGAATAGCCTGCGGCGAGATCGCGGAACGAAGCGCCGGCTTTGAGGCGCTCCATCAGCATCTTGGTCTTGGCCGCCGCCGCTTCAGGCGTGGTCGCATCGTCTCCAGTGCCGTTGGTGAGTTGCGGCTCGCGCACTGGGGTGACCACGATCTGCGCAATGTGGTACGCCTCTTCCGGGATATTGAACTGCGCGCGATTGGCGTTGAAGAAGTCGGTGACCTCCTGATCGCTCACGGCGATCTTCGAGCCAACTTCCCGCTCGATCACCTTTTGTGCGAGCAGATCGCGCCGGAGTCCTTCGCGCATGTCTGCGGTTGTGAGATTGCGCCGCTTCAACTCCTGCTCGAACGCTTCGTCGGGGATGTTCTTCTTCGCCTGGGCGTACGCGTTTTCCATCTCGGTATCGGAGAGCTCGATTTTGAGCTCTCGTCCCTTCGCCAGCAACAGATCCTGGAGGATGAGATCGCTGAGAAGACTCAGCTTCGCCGTGAGCGCCTCCTCGTCCGAAACGGTCTGCGAGACGTCTCGCATTCGTCGATACGCTTTCTCGACATCGTCGCGCGTGATCTCGTGGCCGTTGACCACTGCCCAGGTGTCGGGAGAGACCGGCCTGGCGGCCGGGGCCGGCGGCGTCGAGCGGCAGCCGACCGCGACATTCGCAGACGCGAACGCGATCAGAAGGATAAAGACGGGTCGATATCGTCGGTCACAGAATGGGCGTCTCGGGCCAGGCATACCGTGCAGCGTACATCAACGGTTTCCGCTTCCCAATCGCCGAAAGATCGAACTGCGGCGCGGTCAGCGCTCGCGCGGCGTCAGCGCGGAGATACGCCAGCACAGTCGCTACGGCGCGATCGCAACCGGGGCGGTAGAAGCGGAACGCTTCGGAAGTGGCTGTTCCGGTTCTATCGAGCAACGCTTGACGAAGCGCGGCTCGCGCGCGTGACAATCGCGTCTTGACGACATCCTCGGACACACCCAACGACTCCGCGGTTTCCACGGTCGCGATCAGGTAGCCGTCCATCGTTGACGAACGGCTGCACCGCCTCACTCACCGCATCGGCAAAGCGCGCAGCATCGCTGTCAGATAGCGATGCCATCCGCGCCTTCCAGGCGAAGTCCGTGAAGATTTGGATGCTCCAGGCATTCGATGTTGTCGACTCCCGCACGTCGCGCACGCTCCGCAGTCGCGTCGACCATCTCGCGTGAGAGATCGGTCGCAACCACCTTGCCGCTCGGCCGAGCCGCCGCCGCCGGGATGGCGCAACGGCGGACTTCTCAAACGGATTGCTGCAGAGTCGGACGGCTTCTGCTAGTCTGTCGATTTCGCCGAGACGAATCCGACTAACGGGTATGAATCCGATCTCCGATCTCCGTTTCGCTTTGCGATCGCTGGCCAAGAGCAAAGGTCTCGCTTTCACCGTGATCATTACCCTGGCGCTTGGGATTGGTGCGAACGCCGCGATTTTCAGCGTCGTGCGCGGCGTTCTGCTTCGCCCGTTGGTAAATCGGGATCAGGACCGGCTCATCTACATCCGCCAGGCGGCCCCAGGCATCGGCGTCGAAAACGCGCACTTTTCGGTGCCGGAGCTGCGCGACCTGCAGGCGCGCGTGAAAACGCTGTCGGCCTTTGGCGACTTCTCCACCATCGAATTCACAATGGTCGGGCTGGGCGAGCCACGGGTGGTTCGCAGCGGCGTGGTCGGCGGCTCGTACTTCGAGGTCATGGGACTACACCCGGTATTGGGCCGTCTGCTCGGTCCGGGCGACGACGGTCCGCAGGCCGCGGGTGCGGCCGTGCTCACGCATCGCTTCTGGACCACGGAGTTCCAGCGCGATCCGTCGGTGCTCGGCCGATCGATCAGGCTCGGCGACCGCTCGGCCACGATCGTCGGCGTTCTCGAACCGTCAGTTCCGTACCCAACCGAAACCGAGATCATCGCCAACGTCGTCACGAGCCCCCACCATCTCGACGCCACGATGGTCGAGGGACGGGTACATCGCATGACCGAGCTCTTTGGTCGCCTCGCTCCGGGCGCTGATCTCGCCGCCGCGCGCGCAGAGCTCAGTGCGGTTCACCGGGCGATTGTCACGGAACATCCGGAGGCGTATCCCTCGAACGCCGATTACCGCATCGATGCCGTTCGCCTGCGCGATCAGATCATCTCGCCGGCAAGGACGGTCCTGCTCGTCCTGCTCGCGGCCTCGGCGCTGGTCTTTATCGTGGCCTGCTCGAACGTCGCGAACCTGATACTCGCGCGATCGGTCCGGCGCGAGGGCGAGCTCGCGATCCGAGCGGCGCTCGGGGCCGGTGCCAGCGCCCTGCGCCGCACGCTGCTCGCGGAAAGCCTTCTGCTCTGCGGCGCCGGCGCAATTCTCGCCGTCGTCATCGCACGTCCCATGGTTGGCGTGCTTGCGCGCTATGCCGCGCGTTTTTCCGTGCGGGCACTGGACGTGACAGTGGACGCGAGCGTCCTGTGGGTTGGCGTGGGGCTGGCGCTGGGCGCTGCGGTGCTCCTTGCATATGTTCCGCGTCTTCCCTCGGCCGATGCGGCAAACGGACTTGGGCTGTCGAACGGCAGCGTGCGGATCACGACCGGCACGAACCGCCGGCTGCGCGCGTTTGCCGTGACGCAGATCGCCGCGTCGTTCATCCTGCTGGCGGGCGCGGGCATGCTGTTGACCACCCTCTTCGCGCTGCAGCGGGCGCAAACCGGCTATCAGATGCGCAACGTGCTCGCCGTCAACGTGCCCGTTGTCGACTACACGCGTCCACCGGCCCAGACTGCCGCGTTCTACAAGGAAGTGATCCGGCGCGTGTCTGCATTGCCGGGGGTCACGCGCGTCGCGGTCGGGACCGCGGTGCCATGGCGAGACAAGGGCTTCTTTTCTGCGCAGTTCACGGTGGAGGGTTACGCCAAAGCCAACGGCGAGGAGGATCCGCGCGCGCGGTTCCGGACGGTCACGCCAGGATTTTTTTCGGCGCTGGGCGTGCGCGTGATCGCCGGGCGTGATTTCACCGAGGCCGATCGGCGCGACGCCGAACGCGTCGTGATCGTCAGTGAGAGTGTGGCGCAGCGGATGTTCCCGGGCCAAGACGCCGTCAACAGGCGGTTCATGTGGACGGATCCCGTGATCAAATTCATCGACGTCAGCCCCGAACCGCGCCGCATCGTGGGCGTGGTCTCGGATGTGGACGACGAGAACGTGGTGCCCGGTCCGGCGATGACGATCTATCACCCGCTGGAGCAGGAATTCGGCGGCGGACGGCTGTTCGTGCACGCGCAAGCCGACCCGTATGCGCTGGTGCCGCCGATCACCAGGATCATTCGCGAGCTCTCGGCGGAACAGCCGGTCGAACGCGCCGCCACACTCGAGGACGTGCGCGCGGAGGTGCTGTCGCCGAATCGTTTGAACGCGATGGTGTTTGGCGGCTTCGCAATGGTGGCACTCACGATCGCACTCGTCGGCGTGGCGGGCGTGCTGGCGTTCTCGGTGAGTGCGCGGACTCGCGAGTTTGGCGTGCGGCTCGCCATCGGATCGGCGCCGCGGCACCTGCTCACGCGTGTGCTCGGCGAGGGCGCGGTGATCGCGGTGAGCGGCATCGTTGCGGGTGCTCTGGGCGGAGTGCTACTCGCGCGCGTGGTCGGCGCTTACATCGGCGAGATCCGCATACCGGACACGCTTCCGCTCGCGGTGGCCGCATCGATTCTCGTGGCGGCCGCCATTCTGGCCTCCCTCATGCCGGCCGCGCGCGCGGCGCGTGTGGACGTCATCCAGGCCCTGCGCTCGGAGTGATGATGCAGATTACAAGCGATTACACGGGGGGAAAATCCGCGGATGACGCGGATTAACGGTTTGTCTCTGGTGTGTCATCTGTAGTCGAAATCGGCCGTGGCCCTTGCGACCCCGCCCGCACTCAGATAGATTGCGCTGACTTACCCCGAACGAAACTCGGCTTGAGTGCGGAGAATCTATGAAGCGCTACGGTCTCTGGTCCCTTATTGCCATCGTGCTCGTCGCCGTCGGCTCGCTCGCGTTCGATCCGGTTGTGGCACAGTCGAGGGCGACGGCGACAAACGTCCCAATCATCCCTCACGAAGCGGTGCCCAACTTTTTCAAGAACCCGCCGGGCATTTACACCGGCGAGAACATGGGCATTGCCACCAATTCGAAAGGCAACATCTACATCTATCACCGCGCGTACGAGACACGACTGTTCGAGTACTCGCCGCAGGGCACGTTCATTCGTGAGATCGGCCGAAACAACTACGGCTTCGCCTTTGCCCATTCGGTGCGTGTCGACGCGCAGGACAACATCTGGGCGGTCGACGAAGGCACCGACATGCTCATCAAGTTCAGCCCCGACGGCAGAGTGCTGATGACCGTCGGCCGCCGCGAAGATCCAGTGGCAATGCTGTCGAACATGCCCGGCGGCGGGACGTTCCACGGTCGCAACGCGAAGTATCGGTTCGGCCGTCAAACCGACGTCGCGTGGGATCAGCAAGGCAACATCTTCGTCTCGGACGGCTACTTCGACGCACGCGTCGTCAAGTTCGACAAGAACGGCCGCTTCATGAAAGCGGTCGGCACGCGCGGCAACGGCAATCTGCAGTTCAGCACGCCCCACTCAATCGCGACCGACTTCCAAGGCAACGTGTACGTCGGCGACCGCGGCAACGCCCGCGTGCAGGTGCTCGACAACGACTTGAACTGGAAGGCGAACTACACGAACGTCGGCAACCCCTGGGCCGTGTGCGTATCCGGCGGACCGGGACCGAAGAATCCGGGCAAGCAGTATCTCTACGTTTCAAATTCATGGCCTGACAGCGCGCCGGCGGCGCAGGCGGAATACACCGGCGAGGTCTACAAGATGGAACTCGACGGTACGATCGTCGGCAAATTCGGACGCGCCGGAAAGGCGGCGGGCGAATTCGCCACCATCCATCAGATGGATTGCCGCGATCCCAACGTGATCTATACCGCCGAAATCAACAACTGGCGCTCGCAGAAGATTCTGCTGAAGCCGCAGGCAATGAAGCCGTCAACCCAGGAATAGGAGACGCCAATGAACCGCACGTTTCAAGCATTGGTGGCTGCCACAATCCTCGCGTTGGGCGGCTCGCTCGTGGCGCAGAACTCCGTGCCGGAGATCGCCTTCGACACGAATGCCGACTTGCTCAAAACGCCGAACGACATCTTCGTCGGCGAAATTGGCGGTGTGGGCGCGAACTCGAAGGGGCAAATCTACGTTTACACCCGCACCGGCCATCCCTATGCCACGCTCGGCGACAACCGCACGTTCGCGCGCGGCGGGTCACGGCTGTTTCAGTTCGATGCAAGCGGCAAATTCGTGCGAGAGCTCGGACAGGATGTGTACGGCTTCAACGCCGCGTATGGACTGCGCGTCGATCCACAGGACAACGTGTGGACGATCGACGCGGCAGCCAACCAGGTGGTGAAGTTCGATTCTGAGGGGCGCATCGCGCTGGTGCTGGGCAGAAAGCCCGAAACGATCTCCGTTCGCCCTGGGCCTCCGGGCGGTGGACGCGGAGGCGCTGCTGAGGGACGCGGTGACGCGCCCGAAGGCCGTGGCGGCGCGCCCGGCGGTGCACCTGCAGGAGCGCCCCCCGGTGGCGGGCAAGGCGGTCGCGGTGGTCCGTCTGGTCCGCCGGGATCGGGCATTCCAGGATCGAGCTTCAACCGGCCGAGCGATGTGGCGTGGGATCGAGCAGGCAATATCTACGTCGCGGACGGCATGGGTACCAATAATCGGATCGCGAAGCTCGACAAGGAAGGCCGCTTTCTGAAGCATTGGGGCGCGACGGGCTCCGGTCAGGGGCAATTCAACGGCGTGAAAGCCATTGCGGTCGATGCACAGGGCAACGTTTACGCCGCCGACATGGGCAACAAACGCATCCAGGTGTTCGACAGCGAAGGGACGTTCAAGTCGGAGTTCGGCGGCGTCGGTACACCGATCGCGCTGTGCATGACGCGAGGTGCGACACAGTATCTCTACGTGTCGCACGCCGGCGACGAGGACGGAATGGAGGACGCCGCGATCTACAAGGTGCAGCTCGATGGCAAAGTCGTTGGCAAATTCGGCAGTGCGGGCAAACTGGCGAAGGAGTTCGGCCTCGCCAACTCGATCGACTGCCGCAACGAAAACGAGCTGCTGATCGGTGAGATGACGAACTGGCGCGTGCAGAAGGTCACGCTGAAGCGGTAAGGGCGCGGGGCGACGAATCTGGAGATTTGGAGATGTGGAGATTTGGAGAAGATTTGAAGATTTTCAAATCTTCAAATCTGTAGATTTTGAGATCTCCAGATTTGCTCCAATTCTCCAGCTCACTAAATCTCCAGATTCAGTGCGCGAGCGCAGCCCGCGCTTACAGCTGCCCCGCCGTCCCGCCCCACTGCTCCGGCGCGACATCGTCGATCGACTGAGTGAACGTCCAGAAGTGCCCGCCGAGATCCTGCACGTTGTATTGCCGTTCTCCGTATGGAAAATCGGTCGGCGACCGGAGGATCCGCGCGCCATGTGTCCTGGCGCGCTCGTGATGGCGATCCACGTTTTCGACACGCACCATCACGCCGTGCGCGCCTGAGGCGTCGTCGGCGCGACGCTCCGTCAACACCACGGCGCCATCCCCGACGTTCAGTTGGATGCGGTGGTTGGCGATGCGGATGCGCAGCGTGAAACCGAACGCGTTGCAGAGCCACTCTGCGGCTTCGCCGACGTCGGCGTAGGCGAGTTCCGGAATCACGGTGCAACGCGGGATTGATCGGTTTTGGAGCATATCAGTACTACCC